>JANJWS010000093.1 GCA_024709425.1 Thiobacillus sp. | reverse complement strand
GCCGGGTAGGCATCGATGTCGATGCGGTTCTTGGGGATGTAGATCAGCCACAAATCCTGTGGCTCGATGCGCCACTTCTTCAGATCCTTGCCTTCGAGAAAGGGTTTGAGCAGTTCGGCCGACTTCGGGTCTTCGGCGATGAGACGGTCGCGGGTGGCACGGTCGACGACGAAGGCGTCGTTGAGGCCGGTCTTTATGCCGTAGAGCGGTGAACCGTATGCTTCCTTGAGCGTGCTGTGCCCGTGTGTGAGCTTGGCGCGCAGTTGCGCAAGGGCATCGCTTTCCAGCCGCCAGGCGTCGAGCCCAAGCTGGTTTTGGGGCATTTCTCCCGCGTGTTGCTGGTATTCGGCGGCGAGGCTTTCCGGCATGGCCGCGCCCAGGGCGAGGAAGCGGACCGGGGCATCCGGATCGGGCGCATCGCAACGATCCAGCACGACGATTGCGGGATAGGTGGTCACGCCTTCGAATACCTGGATGTCGCCGAAATCGACCAGTGTGCGAATCCGTGCGTGGCCGAGCAGATGGCGGCGCAGCGGTTCGCCAGAGCCGGTCTTGAAGAAGGTGGACGAGGAGATATAGCCAAGCCGGCCGCCGGGTTTGAGCAGGCTCAGGCCGAGTTCGTAGAAGTAGCAGTAGAGGTCGGCGCGGTCGCTGGCGACGGCGTAGCGCTGCTGCAGATAAGGCTTGACCGGCTTGAGCCGTTCCATGCGGACGTAGGGCGGGTTGCCCAGCACGACGTCGAAGCCGCCCGTGGCGAATACGTCGGGGAAGGCCGCCTGCCAGTCGAACGGGCGCGGCGAAAACGCGGCGTCCGAGATGAGGCTGTTGCCGATACGCAAATTGGCTTCGAGGCTTTGCAGGGGTTTGCCGTGCTGTGCCGTCTTGAGCCAGAGGGAGAGCTTGGTGATCTCGATGCTCTCGGGGTTCAGGTCGACGCCGTAGAGGTTGCCGTTGAGAATTTCACGGTTGATGTCGAAGAAGTCCGGGTTGCCGGTAATGGCTTGAATCTGCTCGTTGACGCGGCGGTATTCGGCGTCGAGGACGTCGAAGGCGGCAATGAGGAAGGCGCCCGATCCGCAGGCCGGATCGACCACGCGCACATGTTGCAGGCGCTCGCGCCACGCATTCCAGAACAGGAATTCGACGAGCCGCTCGGCGGACTGGAGTTTGGCCTGCTTTCTGTGAACGGCGGATTTCCCCTTCCCGGTGTAGAGGGCGATTTCGTCCTTGGTCGGCGTGCGCCATTCGCCGTTCACGGCGCAAAAGTCGCGGCGCAGTTCGGTTTGTTGCTCGGTCAGGTACGTACCCAGGGTTTCGTCGACGATGAAGCGGGTAATCGCATCGGGTGTGTAGACAATGCCGTCCTGCTTGCGCTTGCCGCTGACCGAGCGGGCGCTTTCCCTGACTTGCGTTTCCAGCGCGGTGAGCGTGAGCGCGTCGTCGCCGGCCAGGGTCTTGAGTTGTTCCAGGTCGCTGACCGACTGCTCGAAGATGTGACCGAGCACGGTGACCGACACGTCTTCCGCGAAGTCGTATTCGCCGAGTGCCGAGAACATGCGGCAGGCGTCGTCCGGCACGATGAGGCTGTCGAGCGTCGGGTCGGCCGCGAACAGGCCGCCGTTATACGCCGGGATGCCAAGGCCGGCGTTGCCCTTGTCGATGGCCAGGAACAAGCCCTTGAAGTTGTCCCAGATCGGGCGGGGATGATAGGGGTCGCGGTGCTTCCAGGCTTGTTCAAGCGATCTCGACGGCAACAGGCCGCGATCTTCGGCAAAGGCCACGAACAGCACGCGGTCGAGCAGCTTCTGGGCGGGCTCGATCATCGCTTCGGCTTCGCGCGCGTTGCTTTGCATGAGCGCGAGCAGGAGACTGACGCGCCAGGTCTTGTAATCGCTGTAGAGTTTTTGGGTGATGGCCTTCTCGGCTTGGGCGCTTTCGCGCAGTAGCTTCGCGGTTGTGCCGCCGAGCAGGTTCTCGGCAGACAGCAGCAAGCGAAAGCGCTGGTAGGCCGCGTCGGAATCGGCGAGTTCGAGAATGTCGAAGCGTTCGTATACCTGGCGGGTGTGGCCGACCGCGTAGAGCCTGAATTCCAGCATGTTGGAAACCAGCAGGAACTGGCAGCCCGGGGTGTCCATCGCGTATTCCCAGACCTGCTGTACCGGACTCTTGTAACGCCCCGGCATGATGGCATCGAGATCGGGGGTGTCCGCCCCCTTCAATTCGACAGGTGCGACGACGATTTTGGCGTCGGCATTGAACTTGCCCAGCGCGGTATCGGCGGAACCGCTGCCCGTACGTTTTTCGTCGTTGATCGTCCATTCGGGGCCGCTGCCGAAAGGGTGATAACCCAGAATCTCGACAAAAAAGCGCTGGATGAACGGCCCGCGAACCTCGGTTTCCTTTTGCTTGCGCAGGGCATTGCTGCGTATGGCGTCTGCCCAATCGCATAGCGCCTTCTTGTGTTCCGGCGAGGTAGGTTGGCTGGGCGCCCGCTGGTTGAGAAAACGGCGATTGAACAAGGGGACATGGAACGAGAACATGGCGGTCGGAGGGCTTCAGGTTCGAGGCGTTTGAAGAAGCGAGGTACGCACGTGTTCGAGTGCCGGCCATTTCACGGCTGCAGTGAACGTGTTGCCGGCCATCATGCCTCCCAGGGCCGGTTGCCCGGATTGATCAAGTCGCGGCTACCGTGCAGTACGGCCAGGATATCGATTCGATCGGGGGGCAGTGGGTAGATGACGCGATATCCCTGAAACACGAGTTCCCGGACGTTGGCGACATCGGTTTCGGGGACGGCTCTTCCCAGCTCGGGAAAGGCGTGCAGCGTGTCGACGTGATCGAACAGACGCTGGATGAACGAGATTGCGCGGGCGGGCGCATCGCTGGCGATATAGTCGCGCAGTGCCGCCATGTCGACCATGGCGGGTTCCGACCATTCAATCCGCATTGCCGAGCAGACGCTTTCTGGCTTCTTCGTGCGAAATGGTGCGGCCTTCGCTGACGGCCGTCAGGCCGGACTGGATTTTTTGGCGCACGTAAAACTCGTACACAATGTCGTCGAACGTCGCCGTGTCCGGCAGGCGTTCGATCAACTGGCGGGCGATTTCCTTGGCGGTTTGCATGGCGGGGCTCCATGAAAATTTTGAATCATCTTACACCGCGCACAAGCGTGAGACTGGCGCCTGCCCTGACAAGCTTGTGCGGCACCGCCTTTGCCCGACTTCACCCCACCCCCTAGAATGGCCTGTCGACCGTCGCCGCCGGGATTGCCTTGCCTCTACGCCTCATCAAATCGTTGTTGCTGCTTACCGCGTTCGCCGCGCTGCCTGCGCACGCGCTGACGGTGGAGGTCGACGCGCCCGACGAGCTGAAGGCGCTGCTGGAACAGCATCTGGAAACGGCGCGTGCGGCGCGGCTGGGTGAGCCGCTCGACGAGGCGGAAGTGGCGCGCCTGCGCAACGTGAGCGTGGAGACTGCGCGTGAACTGCTGGCGACGGAGGGGTATTTCGCGCCGCAGGTCGCGAGCACGCTGGGCGGGGTGGGCGAGACGCAGGTGCTGCGCTACGTCGTGACGCCGGGGCCGCGCACCACGGTGCGCAGTGTCAAGATTGGCTTCGAGGGTGCGCTGGCTGCGGAGGGCGCGGCGGGGCGCGCGCGTGTCGAGCGCGCATTCGGCCTGCGGGCGGGCGAACCGTTTCGCCAGGCCGACTGGGCTGCGGCGAAGGCGGCGCTACTGCGTCCGCTGCTGACGGCGCGCTATCCGGCGGCACGGCTGGTAGCGAGCGCAGCGCATGTCGATCCGGCCGCGCAGGCAGCGGATCTGACGCTGACGGTGGACAGCGGGCCAGCGTTCTTCTATGGCGAGCCGGTGATCCGCGGCGCGACGCGCTATCCCGAGTCGGTGGCACGTCATCTCAGTCCGGTGAAACCCGGTCAGCCCTACCGGCAGCAGGATTTGCTCGACTACCAGATGGCGCTGGAGGCGAGCGGCTATTACGCGCAGGCGACGGTGCGCATCGACCCCGATCCCGCGCACGCGGCGGCGGTGCCGATCGAGATCGAACTGGTCGAGCGGCCGGAAAAGCGTTTCAGCGTGGGTGCCGGCTTCAGCACCGACACCGGCGCGCGGGTGCAGGCGGGCTGGGAGGGCCGCAACATCGCAGGCCGCGGGCTGCGGCTCAAACTCGATACGCGTCTGGAAACGGAACGCCAGACCGGTGCGGCCGAACTCGCCTGGCCGCGTAACCGCAAGGGCTACGAAAACAGCCTCGGCGCGCAGCTGCGGCACGAGGATATCGAAGGCCAGGAAACCCGCGCCTGGCTCGTGGCAGCGAAGCGCAACCGCAAGGAAGGGGCGATTGAAACCACGCTGTCGCTGCAGTACCAGACCGAGACGCAGACCGTCGGCAACGTGCCGAGCACGCGCAACCAGGCTTTGAGCGCGAACTACGCATGGACCAAACGCGCGGTTGGACGCGCGTTCTATCCGCGTCGCGGCTACGTGCTGACGTTGCAGGCGGGCGGCGCCGCGCAAGCGCTGCTGTCCGACACCAGTTTCGTCCGCCTGTACGGGCGCCACACGCATTACCTGCCGTTGGGTGAACGCGCGCGCCTGCTGCTGCGCGGCGAAGTCGGCAGCGTGCTCGCCGACACGCGCGACGGCATTCCCACCGATTTCCTGTTCCGCGCCGGCGGCGACAACTCGGTGCGCGGCTATGCCTATCAGAGCCTCGGCCGCACGCTGGAAGGCGGCGTCGCCTCGGTGCGCCATCTCGTGACGGCGAGTGCCGAGGTCAATCATTTTTTCAACGAAAGCTGGGGGGCGGCGGCCTTCGTCGACGCCGGCGACGCCGCCGACACGCCGGGCAGCCTGTCGCCGGTGTTCGGCATCGGCATCGGCGCGCGCTACCGTTCGCCGGTCGGGCCGATCAACCTCGATCTGGCGTGGGGTGAAGCCACCGAGGAATTCCGCCTGCACTTCTCGCTGGGGGTGTCGTTTTGAGGCGGCTGGTGTGGGGGCTGCTCGGCATGGCCGCCCTGCTGGCGGCGCTTGCCGGGGCGGGGGCGTGGCTGCTCGCCACGCCCGACGGTTTCCGCTGGCTGACCGCACGGGTCGCGGGTGCGAGCGGCGGGCGCGTAATGCTGGAGGGCGTCGACGGTCACCTCGGCGCGCCGCTCACGGTGCGCTGGCTCGGCATCGTCACCGACACGCAGCGCATCGAGATCGAGAACCTGCGCCTGGAATGGCAGCCGCGCGCGCTGGCGCAGCGGCGTCTCGAAGTCGGGCTGCTGGCCGCGCAGGTGGTGCGGGTGACGGTGCTGAAGAAGGACCCGACACCGCCCGAACTGCCGGCGACGCTGCGTCTGCCCGTCGACGTGCAGGTGCACGCGTTCGACCTGGCGCGGCTGGAGTGGATCGATGCCGGGCAGATGCTGCTGCTGCGCGACCTGCGGGGCCGTCTCGACGGCGACGGTGCGCGTTACCACTTGCGCGGCGCGCAGGTGCTCACGCCCTGGGGCGACGTCGCCGGCGAACTGGAGCTCGCCAAGGATGCGCCGTTCGCGCTGCGCGGGCAGATCGACGCCACGCGCCCGGAGCCGGTGCCCGTGCGCGCGCGGCTTGCCCTGACGGGGACACTCGCGGCGCCGCAGTTCCATCTCGACGCGACGGCGACCGGCATGCGTGCGTTCGCCCAGGGCGAGGCGGCCCCATTCGCCGCGGTGCGCCTGCCGCGCCTGGTGGTGGCGGGCGAGGGGCTTGACCCGCGCCTGTTCGCGGCCGACGCGCCCGCCGCCGATTTTGCGTTTTCAGGCGTGTTCGAGGGCCAGCCGGGCGAACGTCTGCTCGGCACGTTCAGCCTGGTCAACAAGCTGGCGGGACGGCTCGACCAAGAGCGCCTGCCGCTTGCCAGCCTGGCCGGCGCGGTGTTCGGCGATACGGCCGCGGCGCAGTTCAGCGACCTCGTCGTCGATTTGGGTGACGCGGGGAAACTCGCCGGTGAGGGCGCCTGGCGTGACGGCCGCGTCACACTCGATCTGACGAGTCCGCGTCTCGACCTCGCCGGCCTGCATCGGGATCTTTACGTGACGCGGCTTGCCACGACACTCCGCTTGGCGGGCGACGCGGCGCGCCAGACGCTCGATGCCGAAGTGCGCGAATCCTGGGGACAGGGCCGCTTCAGCCTGAGCCATGCCGACGCCACGTTGCGCCTCGACGCGGCCAGTTTCCAGGGCCAGGCCGGGCGGCTCGATGCGCGCGGTACGTTGCGGCTCGATGCTACGCGCGCCTTTGACGTCGCCTTCGACGCGGCGCAGATCAATCCCGCGCGTTTCGGCAGGTTTCCGCGCGCTCGCCTCAACCTGCGTGGCGAGGCAAACGGCACGCTGGCGCCGGCGCTGCGCCTCGCAGCGCAGTTCACCCTGCCGCCCGGCGATATCGAGGGCCGGCCGGTGCGCGGGCAGGGGCGGCTGCGCTATGCCGACGCGCATCTCGCCGAAGCCGACGTCGATGTCGATCTCGCCGGCAACCGCGCCCGCGTCAAGGGTGCCTACGGTCGTAGCGGCGATCGCCTCGACTGGGAACTCGACGCCCCGGCGCTGGCGCGGCTCGGCTTCGGGCTCGCCGGACGGGCGAACGGGCGCGGCCATCTCGCCGGTGATCCGGTGCGCCCGCAGGTCGTCGCGCAGATCTCCGGCAGCGGTTTGCGCCTGCCGGGCGAGCTGTCGGTCGACACGCTCGGTGTCGATCTCGACCTGCAGGCGGATGCAGCGGGGCCTTTCAACGGACTGATCGAGGTGCGCGGCATCGTGCTGGGCGGCCAGCGCCTGAGCTTCCTGCGCGCCGCGGCGGTGGGGCGGCGCGATACGCACACGCTGTCACTGGATGCGCGCCTGCCGGAGTGGCGCCTGATGGCGAACCTGGCTGGCGGTCTCGACCGCGCACAGACATGGCGCGGGCAGCTTGTCGACGCCGACCTGCACGGTCCGTGGCCGGCGACGCTCACCGCTCCCGCCGCGCTGGTGCTGTCGCGCGCGCGGCAGCAGGTCGATACGCTGGCGCTGAACGTCGCCGGTGGCCGGCTCCGCGTCGAGCACTTCAGCTTCGACGGCACGCAGCTCGCCAGCCGCGGCGCACTCGGCAACCTGCCGCTTGCGCCGCTGCTGGACCTGTTGCCAACGGCCCCACCGTTTACTACCGACCTGCGCGTCGACGGCGACTGGGATGTACAACTGGGCGAGCGCGTCGACGGGCAGGCACGGCTGCACCGGCGGTCCGGCGACATCCGCTTCGAGAAGCCCGTGCTCGACGTCGGCCTCACCGCGCTGACGCTCGACCTCGCTGCCGAATCGAGCCGCGTCACCGCTCGCCTCGCGGCGGCGAGCCGCGAGGCGGGCCAGCTGCGTGCCGACGGTACGGCGACGCTGGCGCGCGAGGGCAGGTTGTGGACGTTGCCGCGCAGTGCGCCGCTGACTTGGACGGCGCGCCTCGACGTTTCCGATCTGCGCATCGTCCGTCCCTTTCTGCCGCTGGGTGTGCGCACCGATGCGCGGCTCGATGCGCAGTTGAAAGGCAGCGGCAGCCTCGCTGCACCGCAAGTCGACGGCCGCATTGCTGCGAGCGCCATCCGCTTTGCCATGCCGGAGGAGGGAATCGTCATTCGCGACGGACGCCTGGATCTTGTGCTGGAGGGTGAACGGGTGCGGGTCACCCAGGGCGAAATCACCGGCAGCGGCGGCCGCATCGTGGTGAGCGGCGAGGCCGAATTGCGCAACCCGAAGGCCGGGCTCGACCTGAGCTTCGAGCAGTTCGTCGCAAGCAACCGCAGCGACCGCCGCATCACTGTTTCCGGCGCCACGCGGCTGGCGCTCGATCCGCAGCGCATGCAGCTCAGCGGCACGCTCACCGCCGATCGCGCACGGCTGGAAATGCCCGAAGCCACCCGCCCGGCGCTGTCCGACGATGTCATTGTGGCAAAACGACCACCGCGTGAAGCGACTGCCGCCAGACACTGGCCGCTGCAACTCGACCTTACCCTCGGCCTGGGGCGGGACTTTCTCTTCAAGGGCGCCGGTCTCGATGTACGCCTCGGCGGGCAGTTGCGGGTGACGACGCACAACGATGCCTTGCGCGGCGAAGGCGCAATCCGCGTGGAAGAGGGGCGCTACGCGGCGTACGGGCAGAAACTCACTATCGAACGCGGCGTGCTGCGTTTCATCGGCCCGCTCAATGATCCCGGTCTCGACGTGCTGGCGGTGCGCAAGACCCCGGCGGTCACGGCCGGGGTGCAGGTGCGCGGCACGGTGCAGCGGCCGCTGGTGACCCTCTATTCCGATCCACCCCTGCCGGACAGCGAGAAGCTCGCGTGGCTGATGCTGGGACACGGACTGGAGACCGGAGGACAGCAGGAATTCGCGCTGCTGCAACTGGCCGCCGGCGCGCTGCTGTCGCAGGCCGAATCGCTCAGCCTGCAGGCCGAAATCGCGGATGCGCTGCGCATCGACAGCTTTGGCGTGCGCGCAGGGGAGGGCGAGGATCTCGGCACCACCGTGGTCAGCATCGGCAAGCGCCTGTCCTCGCGCGCCACACTGAGCTATGAGCAGAGCGTCGACGGTCTTAACCAGGTGGTGAAAGTGCTTTACCAGCTGTCGCCGCGGGTGCGCCTGGAAGCCCAGGCCGGCGCGCAGAGCAGCTTCGACGTTTTCTACACGCGCGAGTATGACTGAGGCGGCATGCGGCAGCCTTTCGCGCGCACCTGTCCGGACGTACCAGACCCGGCGTCGAAGCCGGGTTTTAGGTAGAATCGTTCTCATGTCCGAACTCGCCATCTACCTCGCTTTTGCGTATCCCCCGCCCGGAGGCCGCTGCTGATGCGCATCCTGCTTTCCAACGACGACGGCTATTTCGCGCCCGGGCTCGCCGCGCTGGCGGAAGCGCTGAAACCTTTTGCCGACATCACCGTCGTGGCCCCGGAGCGGGATCGCAGCGGTGCGTCGAACTCGCTCACGCTCGATCGCCCGCTGATCCTGCGCCAGGCTCCCGGCGGCTTTTACTACGTCAACGGCACGCCGACCGACTGCGTCCACCTCGCCGTCACCGGCATGCTCGACCACCAGCCCGACATGGTGATTTCCGGTATCAACCATGGCGCCAACATGGGCGACGACACGATTTATTCCGGCACCGTTGCCGCCGCCACCGAAGGCTACCTGCTCGGGGTGCCATCGTTGGCGGTGTCGCTGGCCAGCCACCACGGCAGGCATTTCGATACGGCCGCGCAGATCGTGGTCGAACTGGTGCAGCGCATTCAGTCCCGTCCGCCGACCGAGCCGATGCTGCTCAACGTCAACGTGCCCGACTGCCCACGCGACGAGGTGCAGGGCCTGAGCGTGACTCGCCTGGGGCGTCGCCACAAGGCCGAACCGGTCGTGAAGACGGTTAACCCGCGCGGGCAGACGGTCTACTGGGTGGGAGCTGCCGGTGCCGCGCAGGATGCGGGCGAGGCCACCGACTTTCACGCCGTCGCCAGCGGCTTCGTTTCGATTACCCCGCTGCAGATGGACCTTACCCGCTTCAACCAGATGGAAAGTGTCAGCCAATGGTTGAAGCCATGAATTCCCGCACCGGTATCGGCATGACCTCGGCGCGCACGCGCGGCCGCATGGTCGAGCGCCTGCGCGAGCAGGGCATCAAGGACGAGACGGTGCTGGCGGCGATGGGTGCGGTGCCGCGCCACCTGTTCGTCGACCAGGCGCTGGAATCGCGCGCCTACGAGGACACCGCGCTGCCGATCGGTTTCGGCCAGACCATTTCCAATCCCTACATCGTCGCGCGCATGGCGGAGCTCGCGCGCCACGGCGAAGCCGGTAACGGTCGTCCGCTCGGGCGTGTGCTGGAGATCGGCCTGGGTTGCGGCTACCAGGCGGCGGTGCTGGCCAAGCTCGCGCGCGAGGTAATTTCGATCGACCGCATCGCCCAACTGGTCGGCAAGACCCGGGTGCGTCTGCGCGAACTGCGCATCAACAACGTTCGTCCCAAGCACGGCGACGGCATGCACGGGGCGAAGGATTTCGCGCCCTTTGACGCCATCGTCATCGCCGCCGCCTTTGGCGAAGTGCCTCAGGAACTGCTGGCGCAGTTGGCCGACGGCGGGCGACTCGTGATGCCGCTCGGCAATGTAGCGCAGACGCTGTGCGTGATCGAGCACCAGGGTGATGAGTTCGTCGAGCACCGCCTTGAATCGGTGAAATTCGTACCCTTGCTGCCGGGGGTGGCGTGACGCGCGCCATCGCGCTGGTCGCCGTGCTTGCGCTGGCGGGCTGTGCCGCGCGGGGCCCGGCGCCGGTGGCGGAGCGCGGGCCGGCGCGTGCAGTGTCACCGATACCGTCGCCCGTCATGCGTGCCATCACGCCGTCGAGCAACGGGCTGCACACGGTCGAGCGCGGCCACACCCTTTACGCCGTCGCTTTCGCCAACAACCTCGACTACCGCGATGTCGCGGCGTGGAACCGTCTCGCGTCGCCCGATCTCATCCGTATCGGCGAAGTGCTGCGACTGACGCCGCCGCCGGGTGCGGTTGAAGTTCAGCCACTGGCCAGCGCACCTGAACTGCGCCCGCGCCCGCTGGTCGAACTGCCGCTGCTGCGCGAGCCACAGGCGATGCTGCTTGCCTATTCGGAGGCGAATTGGGCGAAGGTTTCAGGTGCACCGGCGTCCGGTCCGGTCGCCGTCGTCCCGGCCGTCGTGCCTGTGACGGCGCCGGCCAACGGCATGCCGTCCGCCGAAGCAAACGATACCGGTTGGCTGTGGCCGGCGGAGGGAACCCTGGTTGGACGCTTCGGGGCTGCCGGCGGCAAGGGCATCGACATCGTCGGAGTGCGCCAATCACCCGTGCGTGCCGCCGCATCGGGCAAGGTGGTGTACAGTGGCAACGGCCTGCGTGGCTATGGCCGCCTGCTCATCGTCAAGCATTCGGGAGAATTCCTTTCCGCCTATGCGCACAACGACAGCGTGCTGGTCAAAGAGGGTGACACCGTGTCCGCCGGCCAGCAGATCGCTCTGATGGGCGACAGTGATGCCGACCGCGTTAAGCTGCATTTCGAGATCCGCCGTTATGGCAAGCCGCTTGACCCCCTGGATTACCTGCCGGAGCGTTCATGAGCACAGACCCAAACGACGAAGCTGAAGACCTGGTGCCGGAGGACGCCGACACCGGCGAACCTGCAGCATCAGATTCCGCCGAGGATCTCGCTGCCGCGATCCTCGACGAGCCGCAGGTCGATGTCACCCAGCTTTATCTCAACGAGATCGGACAGTCTCCCCTGCTGACGGCGGCAGAGGAGGTCGCGCTGGCACGTCGCACAGTGCAGGGGGACTTCGAGGCGCGCCAGATCATGATCGAGCGCAACCTGCGCCTGGTGGTCAATATCGCCAAGCACTACGCCAACCGAGGCCTCACACTGCTCGATCTGGTTGAGGAGGGCAACCTCGGCTTGATTCACGCGCTGGAAAAATTCGACCCCGAGCGCGGCTTCCGCTTTTCAACCTATGCCACCTGGTGGATCCGTCAGAACATCGAGCGCGCCATCATGAACCAGTCGCGCACCATCCGGCTGCCGGTGCACGTCATCAAGGAACTCAACGTCTACCTGCGCGCGCAGCGGCACCTGGAAACGCATGGCGTCTCCGACCCCGGCCTGGAGGATATTGCGGCCCTGACGGGACATGCGGTGGAGGACGTACGCCGCATCATGCAACTGAACGAGCGCGTGGCCTCGCTCGATGCGCCGCTCGACGTCGATCCATCGCTTTCGCTCGGCGAAGCGATTGCCGACGATAGTGCACATCTTCCGGAGGAAATGTTGCAGCTGGAGGAAATCGAGCATCACGTGCACGAGTGGCTGGGCCAGCTCAACGACAAGCAGCGCTGGGTGATCGAGCGACGCTTCGGCCTCAACAATTGTGAGGCCTGCACACTGGAAGACCTGGCGGTGGAACTGCAGGTGACACGCGAGCGCGTCCGACAGATCCAGATGGAATCGTTGCGAGTGCTGCGGCAGCTGCTGAAGCGGCGTGGTGTATCGAAGGACGAACTGTTCTGAGTCGCAACATGCTGGCCTGGGATCGCATCGACACCGTGCTGCTCGACATGGACGGTACGCTGCTCGACCTGTATTTCGACAATCACTTCTGGCTCGAACACATGCCGCGGCGCTACGCCGAGCACCACGGGCTTGCCCATGAGGAGGCGCACGCGCGGCTCACCGCGCACTACGCCCGCCACAGCGGCACGCTCAACTGGTATTGCGTCGACTTCTGGAGCAGCGAACTGGCGATGGACGTGGTGCAATTGAAGCGGGAGGTCGCTCATCTCATCGCGGTGCGCCCCGACGTGCCGGCCTTTCTCGATGCGGTGCGCGCGTCAGGGCGGCGTGCGGTCGTCGTCACCAACGCACATCCCAAGAGTCTCGACCTGAAGATGAGCGAAACCCGGCTCGACCTTCATCTTGATGCACTGATCTCCTCGCACCAGGTCGGCCTGCCCAAGGAGCACCCGGATTTCTGGGAGGGCCTGCAGGCAGTCGAACGCTTTGACCGCGAGCGCGCCCTTTTCGTCGACGACAGCCTGCCGGTGCTGAAGAGCGCCCAGGCTTATGGCATTGGGCAACTGCTGGCCGTGTGCAATCCGGATTCGCGCCAGCCGCGCAAGGAATGCGGCGAATTCACCGCCATCACCAGTTTCGCACAGGTGATGCCAGTCGCCTGACACCCATCACCCTGCCGGCTCGAACACCACGGCCGCCGCCACCTTACGGCCTTCGCTGGCGAGGATGTTGTAGGTTCGGCATAACGCGCCAACGTCCATGACTTCCAGACCGATATGGGCCTCCACCAGCGCTCGGGTCAGAGATGGGTGCGGAAAACGCAGCCGCCCCCCGGTACCAAGCAGCACGATCTCCAGTTCACGCTGCGCCACCCATTCGAAATGCGCTGGAGTCAGTGCGGCGAAGCCGTGGCCCGCCCAGGGGGCGATCTCGATCCCACGCGCACTCAACAGCAGGCCGCTTTCGAGCCACTGGCCGTTGATGATGACGTGGTTCTCGCCGTAGCCGGTGAACAGCAACAGGTTGGCATCGGTGTTGAGGTGAAGTTTCATGTTGATGCCAACCTTAGCAGATTTGCACTGGATGCGTTTGCCGGGGCCGGGCAGCTCCGGTAAAATCGCACCTTTTCCAAGGTATTGTTTTGCCTTGATTTTACGAACCGGGGAAACTCCGTGACGTCTGACACCAGGCCCCGCCTGCGCACCATCCACAAGTCGAACAAACTCGACAACGTCTGCTATGACATCCGCGGGCCGGTGATGGCGCGTGCGCGCCAGATGGAGGAAGAAGGCCAGCGCATCATCAAGCTGAACATCGGTAATCCCGCGCCGTTCGGTTTCGAGGCGCCCGAGGAAATCGTGCAGGACGTCATCGTCAACCTGCCAAACGCCTCCGGCTACAGCGATTCCAAGGGCCTGTTCGCCGCGCGCAAGGCGATCATGCACGAGACCCAACGCAAGGGCATCTCCGGTGTGACAATCGACGACATCATCGTCGGCAACGGCGTGTCCGAACTGATCGTCATGGCCATGCAGGCGCTCCTCAACAACGGTGACGAGGTGCTGGTGCCGGCGCCCGACTACCCGCTGTGGACCGCGGCGGTGAGCCTGGGCGGTGGCAAGCCGCGCCATTACGTCTGCGACGAGGGCGCCGGCTGGCTGCCCGATCTAGACGACATCCGTTCCAAGATCACTCCGCACACGCGGGCCATCGTCGTCATCAACCCCAACAACCCGACCGGCGCACTGTACCCTACCGAACTGTTGCGGGAAATCATCGAGATCGCGCGCCAGCACCAGCTCATCGTCTACGCTGACGAGATCTACGACAAGGTGCTGTTCGACGGCGTGGTGCACACCTCGCTCGCCTCGCTGGCGGACGACGTGCTCATCGTCACCTTCAACGGCCTGTCGAAGAATTACCGCGCCTGCGGCTACCGTTCAGGCTGGCTGATCGTCTCCGGCGACAAGCGCCACGCCAGGGATTATCTGGAAGGCCTCAACATGCTGGCGTCGATGCGGCTGTGTTCCAACGTGCCGGGGCAATACGCGATCCAGACGGCACTGGGCGGCTACCAGAGCATCAACGACCTGGTCGCGCCGGGCGGTCGGCTGACACGTCAGCGTGATCTCGCACACGAGCTGCTGACCCTGATTCCGGGCGTCACCTGCGTGAAACCGAAGGCGGCGATGTACCTCTTTCCGCGGCTCGACCCCAAGGTCTACCGCATCGAGGACGACCAGAAATTCATTCTCGACCTGCTGGAGGAGGAGCGTGTGCTGGTGGTGCAGGGCAGCGGCTTCAACTGGCCGAAACCTGACCACATCCGCGTGGTATTCCTGCCGCACGAGGAAGACCTGACCGAGGCGATCGGGCGCATGGGGCGTTTCCTCGAGCGCCGGCGCACGCATCGCTGACTTTTTATCCGAGAAGGACGCGACGAAGCGCGAAGAAAACCGTGAAGGCAAATCCTGATGACATGGCTTTTGTGAATTCACTTCGCGTTCCTTCGCGTTCCTTCGCGTTCCTTCGCGTCCTTCGCGGACAATGTTTTTTGACTGAGATCACACAATGAAACCCATCCACGTCGGCCTTCTGGGCCTGGGAACTGTTGGCGGCGGCACGCTCACCGTGCTGCGCCGCAACGCCGAAGAAATCAGCCGCCGCGCCGGGCGCGAAATCCGTGTCGTGCGCGCCGCGGTGCGCAATCTGTCCAAGGCGAAGAAGCTCGCCGGTGATCTGCCGCTTACGACCAATCCCTTTGACGTCGTCGACGATCCCGCGATCGACATCGTCGTCGAGCTGATCGGTGGCCTGGAACCCGCGCGCGAACTGGTGATGCAGGCCATCGCCAATGGCAAGCACGTGGTCACCGCCAACAAGCATCTGGTCGCCAAGCACGGCAACGAAATCTTCGCCGCGGCGCAGGCCAAGGGCGTGATGGTCGCATTCGAAGCCGCCGTCGCCGGCGGCATCCCCATCATCAAGGCGCTGCGCGAAGGCCTCACCGCCAACCGCATCGAGTGGCTGGCCGGCATCATCAACGGCACGACCAACTTCATTCTCTCCGAGATGCGCGACAAGGGCCTGCCCTTCGCCGAGGTGCTCAAGGAAGCGCAGGCGCTCGGCTATGCCGAGGCCGACCCGACCTTCGACGTCGAGGGCGTCGACGCCGCGCACAAGGCGACCATCATGAGCGCGATCGCCTTCGGCATTCCGATGCAGTTCGACAAGGCCTACATCGAGGGCATCAGCAAGCTCGACTCGGTGGACATCGGCTACGCCGAACAACTCGGCTACCGCATCAAGCTGCTCGGCATCGCCCGTCGGCGCGAGAACGGCGTCGAGCTGCGCGTGCATCCCACGCTGATCCCGGAGAAGCGCCTGATCGCCAACGTCGAGGGGGCGATGAACGCCGTGCTGGTCCAGGGCGACGCCGTCGGCGCCACGCTGTACTACGGCAAGGGCGCGGGCGCCGAGCCCACCGCTTCGGCGGTGATCGCCGACCTGGTCGACGTCACCCGCCTGCACACCTCCGACCCCGAGCACCGCGTGCCCCACCTGGCCTTCCAGCCCGACCAGGTCCACGACGTGCCGGTGCTGCCGATCGAGGAGGTCATCACCTCCTATTACCTGCGCATGCGGGTCGAGGACAAGCCGGGCGTGCTCGCCGACATCACCCGCATCCTCGCCGACAGCAGCATCTCGATCGAGGCGCTGATCCAGAAGGAGGCGGCCGAGGGCGAGGCGCACACCGACATCATCATGCTGACCCACCAGACCGCGGAGAAGAACGCCAACGCCGCAATCGCGCGCATCGAGGCGCTGCCGGTGGTGCAGGGCAAGGTGGTGAAGCTGCGCATGGAAACGCTCTGAGCGCGGGCTCGAGTCGTGACTGAAGGCGAGGCCGCGCCCCCGGGTGCGGCCTCGTGCGTTTACGCCCAGCGCGGGTGCGTACCGGGGCGCGGTGGTGGCAAGGGGGATTGCGGTCATGCAGAACAAGGTGGATGAGGTCTTCGTCGGCGAGGTGCGCCTGCTGTCGATCGAAGGCGAGCGCAGCGGTATCGTCAAGTCGCCCGCAGCGGGGCCGGTGATGCTGACGCCGACCGGGCTGGAGGGCGACGAGCAGGCCGACCTGCGCCACCACGGCGGGGTGGACAAGGCCCTGCACCACTACCCGGTCGAGCACTACGCGGTGCTCGCCGCCGAGTGGCCGCAATGTGCGGCCGCGGTGGGTGCGGGCTTCCTCGGCGAGAACATCAGCACGCACGGGCTGGACGAGCACGCGCTGTGCATCGGCGACTTGCTGCGCATCGGCGAGGCGCGCGTGCAGGTGAGCCAGACGCGCTCGCCGTGCTGGAAGATCGACCTGCGCCTGAAGGTCGACGGCGCCTCGCGCTTCGTCGAGGCGGCGGGGATCACCGGCTGGTACTACCGGGTGCTGGAGCCGGGCCTGATCGCCGCCGGCGACACGATCGAGCTGCTCGAGCGCCCCAACCCCTGGCTCACGCTCGCCGACTACTGGGACGCGGTGACCGCGCACCGGCCCGACGCCGTGCTTCTCGATCGCATCGCCGGCGCGCCCGGACTCGCCGCCGACAAGGCGACGCGCTGGCGCGAGCGCGCGGCGTGGCTGCGCGCGCACGCGAGCTGAGAACAGGATGACGCAGGAGAGCGCTCGCGGGGAGGCCGCGGGCGCGCGCGACAGCGCGGGCGTTTGCGCCTAGACTGAAGCACTGCGGCGCGCACGCCGCACGTGCCGCGATCCCGACCCTCGCCAGCAGGCAGTCTTCGCATGGTCTTCAAGCTCACCGTCTTCGCCGCCATCCTGATCGCGATCGCCGTGCTCGGCGTCCGTGGCTACACGGCGGCCGTGCGCCGCTTCGAGGCTGCGAACAGGTTGCGCGGCGATGGCCCGCGCGCGGAACCGGGCGCAGACTGAGCAGCCTGCCGGCGCCGGCCGGCACCACCAAGGAGAACAAGATGTCCGATCGCGTCTACAAGCTCGTCGAAGTCGTCGGCACCTCGCACGAGGGCACCGACGCCGCCATCCGCAATGCGATCGAGACCGCGTCCCGCACGATCCGCCATATCGACTGGTTCGAGGTGGTGGAGACGCGTGGCCACGTGGTCGACGGCAAGGTGGCGCACTTCCAGGTCACCCTGAAGATCGGCTTCCGCCTCGAGAGCGAGTAGCGGGGGGCGCCGCCGCGCCGCCTTGCCCTGCGGCGGCGCGGTTCGTTCGAGTTGCTCAGACCGCGCTTGCCCCGGTGATCTCGTGCAGGCGGGACAGCGTCGCACCATCCAGCCGCAGCGCCTGGGCGAGCTGGCGCAGGTAGGCGGCCTCGGCCGGGGTGTCGAGCTGGATCGCGAGTAGCGAGGCAGCATAGACCTCGGCCGCCACCATCTCGTTGGGCACCTCGGCGACGAGCGCGGCGAGGTCGAGCGGGCGACGCAGCTCGGCGAACATGAACTGCTTCTCCTCCTCGCTCAGGCCGTCGGCGCCCACGCGGCCGACGATGCGCTGGATCTCGTCCTCGCCGACCTCGCCGTCGGCCTTGGCCGCCGAGATCATCGCGCGCACGACGAGCTCCTCGGTGGCGGGGGCGGTCATGGCTTCCAGCTCGGGTGTGGCGAAGCCCGCCGTGTCGGGCGCCATCGCGGCCTGCGCGCGGCGATTGTCGGTCCAGTTCTTCAGCGCCGCCATCGCGATCGTGGCGAGGATGGCCATGCCGGCATTGCCGCCGCTGCGTGCACCCGTGCTGCCCGCGGCGCCGCCGCCGAGCAGCCCCCCGAGCAGATCGCCCAGCCCGCCACCGCCGCTCGTGGCGCGGCCGCCACCGAGCGCGCCGCCGAGGATCTCGCCCAGGCCTCCCATGCCGCCCGCTGTGGAACCGCCACGGCCGCCGCCGAGCACCCCGCCGAGCAGATCGCCGAGCCCGCCTCCGAGGCCGCCACCCGCGCCACCCGCCGGACCGCTGCCGCCGAGGAGGCCGCCAAGCACGTCTGCCATGCCGCCCGGACCCATGGCGTGGTCGAGGCGGGAACGGCCCTGCTGGCCCATGCCTTGCTGAAGGATCTGACCGAGGATGTTTCCGAGGTTCATGGCGGACTCCCGTTCGTTGTGGAAATCCCATTGTATCGGTGTGCGGCGCGTGGACGTGCGGCATATTCAGCCGGCTTGCCCATCTCGGGTGCGCGCTTGCAGTCCGACTTGCACGGCCGTCGCGGCCGCCGCCATCGGGCTCTCCGGCCTTGTTCGGCGCACATGCGTCCGCCGAATTCGTCTGCCGAATTCGTTAGAATCCCGGCTTCGCGCCGGACGGCGCGCGCCGACCACGTCACCCTGAAGGACTGCCCACGTGAAGTATCTCTCCACCCGCGGCCACGCCGGCCAGCCCGCCAACCCGGAGTTCTGCGACATCCTGCTCGGCGGCCTCGCCCCCGACGGCGGCCTCTACCTGCCCGAGACCTACCCGCAGGTGACGCGCGCCGAGCTCGATGCCTGGCGGAGCCTGTCCTATGCCGAGCTGGCGTTCGCGATCCTGTCCAGGTTCATCACCGACATCCCCGCCGCCGACCTGAAGGCGATCTGCGACAAGACCTACACCGCCGAGGTCTATCGCCATGTGCGCAAAGGCGACCGGGCGAGCGACATCACCCCGGTGCACTGGCTCGAGGAAGGGCGGCTCGGCCTGCTCGAACTGTCCAACGGGCCCACGCTCGCCTTCAAGGACATGGCGATGCAGCTGCTCGGCAACCTGTTCGAGTACGTGCTCGCGAAGCGCGGCGAGACCATCAACATCCTGGGCGCCACCTCGGGCGACACCGGCTCCGCGGCCGAGTACGCGATGCGCGGCAAGCACGGGGTGCGCGTGTTCATGCTGTCGCCGCACGGCAAGATGAGTGCCTTCCAGCGCGCGCAGATGTATTCGCTGCAGGACGACAACATCTTCAACATCGCCGTCACCGGCATGTTCGACGACGCCCAGGACATCGTGAAGGCGGTGTCCAACGACCACGCCTTCAAGGCGAAGCACAAGATCGGCGCGGTCAATTCGATCAACTGGGCG
>JANJWS010000081.1 GCA_024709425.1 Thiobacillus sp. | reverse complement strand
ATGGTCGACGACTTCATCGTGCGCAAGAACGAGCAGCGCAAGACCGGTCGCGGCAAGGCCGAGTGGTATTTCCATCCCGATCTGGAAGACACCCTGAAATCGACCTACGGCATCATCGTCTACCAGGAGCAGGTGATGCTCGTGGCGCAGATCCTCGCCGGCTATTCGCTCGGCGGCGCCGACCTGCTGCGCCGCGCGATGGGCAAGAAGAAGGCCGAGGAGATGGCCAAGCAGCGCGAGATCTTCCTTGCCGGCGCCAAGGGGCGTGGCGTCGACGACGCGCTCGCCGGGCGCCTGTTCGACCTGATGGAGAAGTTTGCCGAATACGGCTTCAACAAGTCGCACTCGGCGGCGTACGCGCTGGTTGCCTACCATACTGCCTGGCTCAAGGCGCACTATCCGGCCGAGTTCATGGCAGCGACGATGTCGTCCGAAATGTCGGACACGGACAAGGTGCGCATCTTTTTCGAGGATTGCCGCGCCAACGGCATTACGCTGCTGGCGCCGGACATCAACCTGTCGGGCTACCGCTTCGAACCGGTGTCGAGGACCGAGATTCGCTATGGCCTGGGTGCAATCAAGGGCAGCGGCGAGGCGGCAATCGGCGCCATCGTCGCCGAACGTGAAGCCAACGGTCCGTTTGAGGGCCTGTTCGATCTGGCCCGGCGGGTCGACAAGCGCTATCTCAACCGACGCGTGCTGGAGGCGTTGGTGAAGGCCGGCGCGTTCGACCGTCTCGGCGACCACCGCGCCAGTCTGATGGCGTCGGTCGGCGCCGCGCTGGAATCCGCCGACCGTGCGGCGCGCAGCGGCGGCCAGGCGGGCCTGTTCGGCGAGGCACTCGAAGGCGGCGAGGATCTCGTCGACGTGCCGCGCTGGCCCGAGCCGGAGCGGCTGGCGCTGGAGAAATCCGCACTCGGCTACTTCTTCAGCGGGCACCCCTTCACGGCCTATGAGGCCGAGGTCGCCGGGTTTGCCAAGCGGCGACTCGACAGCCTCGAGCCCGCGCGGGAGCCAGTCATCCTCGCGGGCGTGGTCGTCTCGCTGCGCACGCAGATGACACGGCGCGGCAAGATGCTGATTCTTCTGCTCGACGACGCCACCGCGCAGATCGAGGTGGTGATCTTCAACGAGTTGTTCGAGCAGTCCCGCCAGCTGCTGAAGGAAGACGCCCTATTGGTGATCGAGGGCAAGGTCAGCCGCGACGACTATTCCGGTGGCGTGCGCGTCACCGCGGACCGCATCGACGACCTTGCTGGCGCGCGCACTCGCTTCGCGCGCGGGTTGTTGCTGACGTGCAACGGGCAGTCGAACGGCCGTATGCTCGGTGAACTGCTCACCCCCTACAAGATTGAAGGGGGCGGATGTGTGGTGTGGGTCGAATACCGCAACCACGGGGCGCGCTGTCGCGTGCAACTGGGGGATGGGTGGCGGGTGCGCCTCGATGACCGGCTCATCGAATCCTTGGGCGGCTGGCTCAAGCCCGATGGCGTGAGCGTGGTCTATTGAACTGGCAATCGCGGCTGTACGACTGCCGTGGCGTCCAGAGGGACGCTGGTCGACGCGAATTTCTCAGCCGTGAAGCGAAGCAATCCAAAATGCCTTTGGAATCAATCGGATCTGGATCGATACCGCGATGCTGACCATCGCGATGGCGGTTCCGTCCGGGCCCATTGGGTCGACGTCCGTGGCCTTGATACGAAAAGACTAGCGGGCAGAGGAAGATCGGGCTTGACATGCATACCGTTATATTAGAGAATTCTAATAACACTGAGGCGCCGCAATGGCTCTTGGTGTTGTCTCCTCCAATCCTCCTCCTTTGGTGGATACTCTGCCCGACTCCCCCGAGTCGGGCATTTTTTTGCCCGGTTTTCCCCGCCAGGGTGTTCCGCTGCGGTTTGCGGGGCAAGCGAAGCGCGCCGTCACCCGCCGAAGAGCAGGATGAGGCCGCCGATCGCACTCAGGCAGAGCAGGCAGGCCAGCATGAACTTCACAAAGATTGGCACGTTTGTATGCCAGTACGTTGAATCGGTTAGGAAAAACCCGGGAGCCCGCGGGCGCTGTTGACATCGAGCGCGCACCCGAAGGGCGGACTGTCCTTCAGCGTCAGAGCGAGCGCGTACGCGGTCGCGGGACGCATGTTCACCACCACCATGGATATGCCCGAGATGTGACACGTGGCCGCGACATCGGCGAGCCAGCGGTAATACAGGCTGTCGATGACCGGAACGTTCTTCAGGTCGTACAAGAGGCGCCGTGCGCGGACTTGCTGCAGGGCGCCGGTCAGGGGGACGAGATAGGTGTCCGGCTCACCGGGGTCGAATCCGTCGGTCGGTTCCAGCAACACGGTGCCTTCACCGATTGGCGTCAAGTGCATGCTGCGGACCAGTGTCATGGCTTGGGCGCGTCGTCGCCGTATCAGGGGTGGGTCGCAGCGGCTGTCTGGACGCTGATGCCGAGCAGTGCGAAGGCCTCCTTCAGCCCTTCCGACAGGGTCGAGCGCGTCGACACCATCGACAGGTCGATGTTGAGGCTGGTGATCGCCCGCGCGATGTCCGGACGGATGCCGGTGAGGATCGCCTTGGCGCCCATCAGCCCCACCGCACGGATCATCTGGATCAGGTGGTGGGACACCTGTGAGTCGATCGCCTGCACGCCGGTGACGTCGATGACGACGACCTTGGCGCGGTCCTTCTCGATGCGCGCCAGCATGTTTTCCATCACGGACATGGTGCGTGACGAATCGAGCGTACCGATGATGGGCAGGGTCAGAACGCCGTCCCAGATTTCCGTGATCGGGGTCGAGGTGTGCCTGAGTTCCTCCTGCTGCGCCTGGATGGTGCGTTCCTTCTCGGCCAGATAGATGTGGAACACATCGAGGATGATGTCGTTGAAGACCGATGCCAGCAGCAGCAGGACTTCACGGGTCTGCTGGAAATCGGCCGAGCTGTCGGCTTCCAGGTTGTGCAGGAAGACATCCTGCATGAACTGGATGTAACGCACGAACTCTTCCAGGTTGCCGCCGCGAATCTGGATCTGCTGCGAAAAATTGCTGAAGAACTGGCGCAGCGCCTTGTATTCGCTGCTGCGCCGGTCGACTCGTTCGCCGGCCTGCAGCAGGAGGACGAACAATTCGAGAAACTCGAGGCTGTAGTCGTTGATTTCGTCGACCGAGAGCAGGTTGGCCTGGCCAAAGATGTTCTGGCCCCGTTTCTCGATATCCTGTGAGATCGTCGCGACCTTGGTCATCATCTGCTCGATGAGCAGCTGGTTGGTGCTCCGCGCCGGCTTGGCGGTTGATTTAGCGTTTCGGGCCACTTTCCTCATCCTTTAGGGGGGTTGTCCTTACGACAAATATGGATTTGTCGTCATTGTTGCGCGTTGTCACGTTTCCAAGCAAGAGCGCGATCAATTGCGGGTGCAGGCGCCATAGTCCGGGGTAGGTGGAAAGGCCCCAGTTCCGGCGCAGGCCATCCGAAGCGGTGATGAGGAGCGCCTGCTGTGGGAAGGCCTGCTCGATCAGCTCGAACGAACGATGCTCATGCCCCAGTACACCAGGTGAGAAGTTCAGCACCCTTCGCTCGCCATTGCAGACGAGGAACGCACCCATGTCGCCGACACCGCAGACGTGCAGGGTGCGGGCATTGAAATCGATTTCGCAGGCCATGGCGACCGCTCCGCGTCCCCCACGCAGGCGGCGCGATAGATTCTGCAGCGTGCCATCGAGTGGGGTCATCGTATCCAGGACGGCATCGGCACCGATGAGCGCCTCGGCCGCTTCCTTGCCGTGACCGAGCCCATCCGCGTGCAGCCACTTGACACGGTGATTGTCCGGCAACACGCAGATGCAGTCGCCGTTGTAAACGTCATCCTGGTAGGCACGGACGAAGTGGCCACACTGGAAGCGCCGTGGCCGCGGCTTGTCACCCGCATAGAACCTCGCCCACACCGCCACGCCGTGCCAGGGCGATTCGCTGGCGAGACCGTGGGGCAAGGTGTAGAACTCGCATTCCGAAGACAGCCGCTGGATGGCGCCCAGTCCCTTGCCCATGGTGCCTGAGGTCGTATAGCCGTCACGTAGCGCGGCCGGCAGGTTGGGAATGCCAGGTCCATAGTCCAGCGCGAACAGATCGAGTGCGGTGAACTCGTTGTTGCTGTGCTCCCAAATCTGCACCAGCCCATGACGTCCCGCGTACTTGAGCTGATTGGTGATGATCTCGTTGCACACCAGTTCCATGCGTTCACGCACCGCTTCCTGGAAACCCATGCGGCGTGAAACCGCACGCAACTTGGAGCGCAGCAGTACCTGGCTGCTGTCGTCAGCGATGACTTGGTCGAGCAGAAGTCTGGTGATCAATCGTGCCCCACCACACCGGGGGTGATGTCGTCTTCGGTTGCAAACTGGCCGCGGCCGCGCCGCTTGGCCTCATAGAGTGCGGCGTCGGAGCGGCCGACCAGCGATTCGACGGTGTCGCCGGCGCGGCATGTCGCGATGCCGATACTTACCTTTCCGCCCATGCCACCGAGAACCTTGGTGGCGATTCTTGCGGAAATCCGCGTATCGCAGAACGTGATCGCAGCGAACTCATCCCCTCCCATGCGACACAGGATGTCGACATGTTGTCTCACCGAAGCGCGCATCACATCGGCCATTTTTCTCAGGTATTCGTCGCCGTACTGGTGACCGTGCGTGTCGTTGATCTGCTTGAAGTAGTCGAGATCGAACAGCATCAGGCACATCGACTCCTGCTGGCGCTGGCTGCGCAGCAGGGATTCGCGCAAACGAATGTCATAGGCGCCGCGGTTGTAGAGGCCTGTCAGGGCGTCGGTTTCGGCCTGGTGGATCGAGGCCTCGAGCTCTCGCTTCTTCTTCTCCAGAACGGCCTCCATTTCGGCGATCTGCGCCTGGGCATCGCGCATGTAGCGTTCAAGATCTTCGCTGATCTGCCGGTTGCGCCGCTTGAGCAGTTCGGGGTCGGCTGATTCGCTGGCAAAGCGCAGCTGTTCGGACAAGGTGTCCAGGTGCTGCATGCCCGGCGTCACCGGCAGCATGCTGATGCCGAAGCGCCTGTCATTCCATTCCATGAAGACGGCGCGGTCCTCGATCATCAACTGCACATCGAGGTGGGTGGGCGCCGACAGGGCATCACTGCGCAAGGTTTCGAGCATCAGCGCGACCCGTGCCGATGCCGAAAATACATCGCCGCCCAGCGTGCTGATGGCATCGATGACGAAGCGGGCCAGCCGCTGACGATCGGGCTCGACGATGAGGGCAAGCGACAACAGGGGTCTGGCGGCTGTTTCCAAGGGCGTCCGTGGCGAACCGGTTCCCCGCATTCTAAAGGAAAAGCCGCGTCGAATTCGCTTGCGAGGTGGGAAACCGCCGCACGGAGGCGGCCTGCTGACCCGGTAGGGCCAGTCCAGGATCGACGCCCGTGCCTCAGCTGCTGACCAGCATCTTGACCAGGTTCGGCATGCCGGCACCCTGCTGGGCGCGCTCGCGGTTGAGGTCGGTACAGGCGGCGAGCAGTTTTTCCTTGACCTTGTCCGGGTACCCGGCGAATTCGCGATGGGTGGAAAGGAAGGCGGCAATCAGCCCCGACACATGCGGTGCGGCCATGCTGGTGCCGCTCATCTCGACGTAGAGATCCTCGACGCGCTGCCGGGTCCCGAGCAGGCGGTGGCGGCACGACAGGATGCGCTCGCCCGGCGCGACCACGTCGGGTTTCTGGCGACCGTCCGCGGTGGGGCCGCGCGAGGAAAAATAGGAGCCGCCGTAGATGTGCGGGCTTTCCTTGTGGATGGAGCCGACCGCGATGGCCTCTTCGAGGTTGGCCGGATCGCCGATGGAAAGCGCCAGGTTGGCCTGGATTTCGCCGTCTTCGGCCTGCAGCAGCGTATACCCCTCGTTTCCGGCAGCGATCACCACGACCACGCCCTGCCGCCACAAGCGGCGCAGCTCCCGGCAGAGCGGCGAATGGCCGCAGGCATAGGCGCCGGGGTCGAACGGCCCGCCCAGCGAGAGATTGACGCCGTGGATGACGAGGCCGCCGGCCTGCTCGTTGGTCCTGGCGATATGGTCCAGCGCCTTGATGATCCATGAATCCTTGCCCCGCCCGGCGTCGTCGAGCACCTTGTAGACGTGCAGGCGCGCCTCGGGCGCCATGGCCACGAGGTTGCGGCCGCCATGCGCGTACTGGCCGGCGATGATGCCGGCCACGTGCGTGCCGTGGCCGTGCACGTCGGCGGCCGGCCCGGCCTTGAGGGGGCCGGTACGGGTGCAGTCGTAGGTGGCGACCACGGTTCGGGGTGCGCCGCTGGCGTCGAGAAAATGAGGGTGCTGGTCCTGGATCCCGGAATCGAGCACGGCCCAGTGGATGTCGCTGCCCATCGAACGGTAGGCATTATGTGCGGGGCGCACCTGCAGCGTGCCGATCGACGTTTCCATGAGCGCCTGCTTCCGCGCGTTTTTCCAGATGCGTTTCAGCGCCTGCGCCGCGCCGCTGCCCAGGCTGGAGGCGAGCACTTCGGTTTCGGTGCGGGTGAGGCGGGCGGAGACGAAACGTTCGAGTTCCTCCACTTCGTAATCGTCATCGTGGGCAGTGCCATCCTTGCCCGACTCGGCGCGTATCCGTTTGATTGCGCTGACGACTTCCGCGCGCACGTCGGCCATCGCCTGCTGTCCCTCGCGCAGTTTCGCCAGTTCGATCAGCACTTCATGGCGATCTTCGGCGCCGCTGTTCTCCAGTGCGCGGGCGACGTCGCGCGCAATCACGAAATTGCCCACGGGCTGGAACGCGGCAAGGTCGATGACGTCGCGCACGGCTTTCTGCACCGGATCGGTGCGCAGATACCCCGAGCCCGAATGAGGATGGCGCGGACTGTCCGGGTTGTCGACGCGGAAATCCGTGACACCCGAGTAATCGGTGGCGAGTTTGGCGTCGAGCGCGACGGGGTCGAGGCGGTCGGCGACATTGATCCATTTCTTTACGATTCGCGGCGACACCAGCGTTTGCGTGCCCAGGATTTTCTTAAGTTCGTCGCGGACCTCGGTGAGGCCGAGCGGCGAGCCGATGGTCACGAGGAGCGGCACTTCGACGTCGGCTTCGGGCAGCAGACTCAGGGCCAGATAGGCAATCATCGAGCCCTGGCTGTGGCCGACGACGACGAAGGGGCCGCCGCCTGCCCGCAGGCGCTCGTATACCGATTGCAGCATGAGTTCGCGCCGCTCCGGCACATAGAACAGGTCGTGCACGTCTTTGAGAAAGGTCTTGGTGAGGCGCCGCGTGATCCAGCGCCGGGCGAAGCGCGGCAGGGGCAGGGCGCGGGCGCCCATGCCGCGCGGAGGGGTTTCAGCTTCGGCTGTGTCGGCCTGGCGCATCTGCGCGGCGAGCTTTTGCAACAGGCTGGCTTCCTGCCTGTCGTCGGTGAGGGACGCCACCTCGCGATCCAGCCATGCTGCGTCGTCGGCGTCGAGCGCCTGGATGCCTGGGGTCGAAGCCTCCTCGTCACCCTCGGTCAGGTCCGCCGATCCGCACGTGGCTGACTCGGGGTGCGGGTAACGCGCCCGGTTCACCCAGTAGGCCAGCCGGCTGCGCTCGCCGAGGTCGAAACCGAACAGCGCCGTGTCCCATTGGCACTTGAGCACCGAAGCCAGAGGTTTGTTGCCGATGCCGTGGATGTAGAGGATGCGTTGCGCACCGCGGACTGCGCTGGCCTCCGCACCGGGAAGCGCGCCACCCTTGCGCGTTATCCGGCCGACGGCTTCGATCAGCCGGGTGGCCAGGGGGACGGCGAGTCCGAGCGCTTCGAGCGTGAGGGTCGTCTTGGCGGCGGCCGACCGGGTCGTCTTGCTGCGCGTGCCTGCCGTGGTCTTTTTCGTTGCCATGTGCGCTCCTCTTGGCTTGAATTGCGGTAGTCACTGACTATAGTCGGCAACTGTTGCGATACAAGCCGGGGACCGCATCCCGGCGGGGGATCAGTGCTTGCGGCGTTGCTGCGGCATGGCCGGCGGGCGGCCTTCGATGTGGCGGAAGGTGATGCGTGCCTTGCCGAGGTCGTAGGGGGAGATTTCGAGTGAGACCTTGTCGCCGGCGATGATGCGGATGTGGTGTTTGCGCATCTTGCCCGCGCTGTAGGCCACGAGATTGTGGCCATTGTCGAGGGTGACGCGGAAACGCGAGTCAGGCAGCACTTCGACGACGACGCCGTTCATTTCGAGAAGTTCTTCTTTGGCCATGAGGGGCCTCCGGTAAAAAGCCTGAAAAGAACAAGCCCGGCAGGTGCCGGGCTTGTTCCAGAGGGGGCAGGATAACCCTGCGCCTTATTCCGCTGCGCGGATGTTCGATGCCTGCTGACCCTTGGGGCCGGTGGTGATGTCGAAGTTCACGCGCTGGCCTTCGGTCAGGGTCTTGAATCCCTGGCTCTGGATCGCGGAGAAATGAGCGAAGAGATCATCGCCGCCGCCTTCCGGAGTGATGAAGCCGAAGCCCTTGGAATCGTTGAACCACTTCACGGTACCTGTTGCCATGTCTTGTGTATCCTGAAAAAAATTGAAAAGGGGATTGCCCCCCAATGACGGGGCGACGATCAAGACAGCAGGGTGATGAAGGAGAAACCTGCAGGACGCAAGCAGCAAACCAGACAACAACACGACGACTTGAATATCGCTGCCCCGACTATGCACCGTAAAGCCTGCACATGCAAGCGGAAAGATTCCCCCAGGCTGGCCGGGGCGATCCTCGACACGTCGGCAGGTTCGGTAATATGGTCAACGTTCGTTCCATCAGTTTCGTCATCGACCCGGGAGAATCGACATGATGTTTGGAAAGTTCGTGGGGGTTGCGGTGTGCATGGCCGGTCTCGCGCTGCCGGCCGCGGCGCAGGAGATGGCGCCATCGTTGTCCGACCGCAAGATGGTGAAGGTCGATCCGCGCGCGCGCCACAAGGTGGTCTATGACATTCATTCGACGGAAACTGCGGCGGGCATCAACCGTGGCCTGTATTATGCGCGCGGCCTGATCGAGGCCTACGGCAAGCAGGGGGTCAAGCCGGGGCAACTCGATATCCGCCTGGTACTGCATGGCGATGCGGCCCAGTTTCTGCTGATCGACGAGACTTATCGCGACGTGGTCGGCGATCCGTTCGCGGTGAACCTCAACGCCAAGATCACGCAGGATTTGCTGAACCTCGGGGTGGGCGTGGAAATCTGCCACAGCGTCATGCGAGCGAAAGGCTGGACCGCGGACGACGTGCTCCCCGGGGTAACCATCGTGCACGATGGCTACACGCGCCTGATCAAGCTCCAGAATGACGGCTACGCGTATGTAGGCGGTTTCTGAGCCGTTACATTTCGCGGCATTCGGTTACATTTTCCAGGCCGTTCGACATGCCCGGGTTACCTTGCATCTCCACAATGGACTCATGCCGATCCTGCTTCGGGGCGGCAGTTCAGTCAAACTCTCGAAAGGAGATCGCAATGAAATCGAAACTGGGTTCTTTCGCCACCCGTGCGGTACTGGCGGGCGTGATTGCGGGCAGCGGCATTCTGGCGGCATCGGCTTGGGCCACCTCGGGCGGGCCGGGCACCGATGCGTCGCGCTGCACCCAGAAGGTTGAAGCCGCCTGGCAGGCGAAGCGTTCGGCGCATCTTGCCAACCTGAAGGAAAAGCTGGCGCTGGCACCGACACAGGAGGCAGCCTGGAACGCGTTTGCCGCGTCCAGCCAGTCGGGCGCACGCGAGAAAGGCATGGCGCGTGCGGCCAGGCGTGATGCGTTTGCGAGCATGAACACGCTTGAGCGGCTCGACCGCATGCAGGCCTTGGCGCAGGCGCGCCAGGCCAGGATGGCAGCGCGTGCGGAAGCGATCCGGACTTTCTACGTCCAGTTGACGCCGGCACAGCAGGCGGTGTTCGACACCGAAGCGATGCCGCGGCATCGCCATGGAAGGCCCGGCTCGATGTCTTGAGGCGGCGGCAACGCGATGTGGCGCGGACGGCTTCGGCCGCCCGCGCGGCTTTTTGGCGGCATGAAGCCGTGATCGGGTTCTGGGCCGGCGGCCACGTGGATGTCCAGCATGCCAGGCGGACAACTCAACGTCGATGCGGCGGCGATGAAGCGCATGTACCGGCTGGGGCACGTCTGGGCGGCATGGAAGCCGCTGGGTATTGCGGCGGCATAGGCATCGAACCGGCAGACACCAGCCGGTTCAGGCGCCCGTGCAGCTGAACCGCAGGTTGTCGATCAGCCGCGTCCGTCCCAGCCACGCCGCACCGAGCGCAACGAGTTGGCGGCTGTCTGCATGGGGTGGGTGCAGGGTCTCGGCATCGCGCACCGCGACATAATCGACGCGCCATCCAGCCATGTTGAGGCGGCGGCGTGCGCTGGCGGCGAGCGTATCGAAATCGCGCATGCCGGTCTCCACGGCGGCGACGATGGCGGAAAGTTCGCGCTGCAACTGCGGTGCCTGGATGCGTTCCGCTGTCGACAGATAGCCATTGCGCGAGCTCATCGCGAGGCCGTCCGGTTCGCGCAGGGTCTCGCCGGCGACGATGGTGATCGGCAGGTTGAATTGTTCGACCATGCCACGGATCACGTGCAGTTGCTGGAAATCCTTGTTGCCAAACACGGCGATGCGCGGGCGCACCAGGTTGAAGAGCTTGAGCACTACGGTGGCGACGCCGGCAAAGTGGCCGGGACGGCATGCGCCGCACAGGTCGTTTGCCAGTGTTTCGGGTGGCTGTACGGTAAAGGTCTGCGGCACCGGGTACATTTCGGCAACATCGGGCGCGAACACGACGTCGCAGCCAGCCGCTTCGAGTTTTTTGCAATCGGCCGCCAGCGTCCGCGGATAGCGCTCGAAATCCTCGCCCGCGCCGAACTGTAGCGGGTTGACGAAGATGCTTGCGACGACGGGCGTGCCATGCTGCTTCGCGAGTTCGACCAGCGAGACGTGGCCGGCATGCAGGTTGCCCATCGTGGGCACGAACGCGACGCCGGTCTGTCCGCCGAGCGCGGCGCGCAGTTCGGCGGCGGTGTGGACGGTTTGCATCAGAAGCGGTGCTCGGCGCCGGGAAAGCTGCCGTCCTTGACCGCGGCGACGTAGGCGCGTGCAGCGCCCTCGATGCCGTCGGCGCCGGCGAGAAAATTCTTCGAGAACTTCGGTGCGCGCGGCACCAGCCCCAGCATGTCGTACAGCACCAGCACCTGCCCGGAACAGTCGGCGCCGGCGCCGATGCCGATGGTCGGAATGGCGAGCGCGTCGGTGACGGTCTTCGCCAGGGCGGCGGGCACCATTTCCAGTACCAGCAAGCCGGCTCCGGCGGCTTCGAGCGCGCGCGCATCCGCGATGAGCTGCGCGGCAGCGGCATCGTCGCGCCCCTGCACGCGGTAGCCGCCGAGCTGATTGACCGACTGCGGCAGCAGGCCCAGATGGGCGCATACCGGAATGCCGCGCCGGGCGAGAAAGTCGACCGTGTCCACCATCACCGCGCCCCCCTCGAGCTTGACCATGTGCGCGCCCGCGGCCATCAGTCGGGCGGCGGCGGCAAACGCGCGCTCGGGCGAAGGCTGGTAGCTGCCGAACGGCAGATCGGCAACGATGAAGGCGCGCGCGCTGCCGGCGGCGACGCACCGCGTGTGGTAGGTCATTTCTGCCAGCTTTACCGGCAGTGTCGAGGCGTGGCCCTGCACCACCATGCCGAGCGAGTCGCCGACCAGCAGCACGTCGACGCCGGCGGCGTCGAGCGTGCGCGCGAAGCTGGCGTCGTAGCAGGTGAGCACGGCGATTTTTTCGCCTTGCGTGCGAAGGGTGCGAAGGGTCGACAGGGTGACGCGCATCAGGCAGCCCGGCTGAAGAATTCGCGTGGCCCGCGCATCTTGCCGATGCGCTCGACCAGCAGTTCGAAGTCCGCTTCGCTCTGCGCGAAGTTGAGGTTGGCGGTGTTGACGATCAGGAGCGGCGCGGATTCGTATCGGTGGAAAAAAGTACTGTAGCTGTTGACCAGGCGCTGCAGGTAGTTCGCGTCCATGCCGCGCTCATAGTCGATGCCGCGGCGATTGACCCGTGCCTGCAGCGTCTCCACGGGCGCCTGCAGATAGATCACGAGGTCGGGGGTGGGCGCCTGCGGCGCGAGATCGACATAGACTTTCTGGTACAGCTCGAACTCGTCGTCTTCCAGGTTGAGCCGCGCAAAAAGCATGTCCTTGTCGATGAGGAAATCCGATACCGTGCCGGCGCGGAACAGGTCGCCCTGCGCCAGGTCGCGCAACTGGCGGGTGCGGTCGAACAGGAAGTGCAGTTGCGTCGGCAGGGCGTAGCGCCGCGGCTCCTGATAGAAGCGCGGCAGGAAGGGATTGTCGCCGGCGTTTTCCAGCAGGATGTCGGCGTCCAGGCGCTCGGCCAGCTTGCGGGTGAGGCTGGTCTTGCCGGCGCCGATCGGGCCTTCGACCACGACGTAGCGGTAACGGGACAGC
>JANJWS010000073.1 GCA_024709425.1 Thiobacillus sp. | reverse complement strand
TACGAGGTCAGTTGCAGTTTGCTGGATTGCTTGACCTCAAAGTACGGCATGGCCAAATAGGTGAAGCTGGAAATGCGCTAATTATACAAGTAAATCAATGCGTTATGAATTATTTTAAGGCCGGGAACACGGATTCAGGGTATCTTTACCGGAGGCCAAGAAGAAGAGAGATGTAAGACCTTTCAGGAAGAGGTCATAGACCTCAATCCTTCGTTTCTGGTTTCGCTCGTATACTTCCCCCAGTGTTTTTGATCCATGAAAAATATTGTTTCGAACCAAGTAGATGAAGTAGGTGCATTCCTTCAGAATCTCAAAGGTCTTCTTGTTGGTTGGAATGTCTGATGGCGTCCTGCACTGCTCAAGGAGGACTTGGAGCTGACGGATGTCTCGAAAAAACCTATCGCCCTGCAATATGGAAATTCTGGAGTCTGGCGTTATGCGCGTCCAATCGCCCTCTGCTTTTTCTATGTGAAGCAATGGTTCAAATGCGCGGTATAAGTCTGCGGGTTTCTCGATTGCGTGATGCTTTATGAAGGAAAGAAAAGTTCTTTGTTTTTTTGACTCTCCAAAGTCATTTTCAGGATGAAAGACCAGTCCTGTATCTTCGTTGGATGCCGCCCAGTCAACTTGGTACAGGCTGTTGAAAAGGAAAAACTCGTATACGAATGGGGTGAGCGGCATGATTGACACTCGCCCACCACTTGGCCGCTCTGCGTAGTACTGAAGTTTGGAGTTGTCGCAATGGACACCGTGCAAAACGGTGACCAATTCTTCGGCGCTTCTATCAGGCATTTCTTCGACCTCTTCAGCCTCTTCCATTGCAATCTCCCTTCTGGTTATGCCCAACGTAAATTAGACAGCACAAAATCTAGCAGCAGAGGCTGGATAAATCAATCTCGCCCAAGATAAGCTGTTGCCGCACAACCGCTTCCCTGCTTGCGCTGCATTTTAGGGCAGCCTAAAATTTCGTGGATGGAAGTCAAAGCCATTTCTCCCCAATCCCCCCGGCTTCTGGATCGTCTCCGGGCGGCGATTCGCCTGCGGCACTACAGCAAGCGTAGCCTGGATGCAGCGCAGAGAAATCCAGGGGAAGGCTGTTCGGGCCAATTTTCCCGGATTGCATTCCATTTCATTCCATCCGGGCTACGTGTGCTCATGCCACTCGGAGTTATCGGGCATGCTTGCTTCGTGCCCCTCACCATGCGAACAAAGCGACTTCATACCCTTCGTCCCGAGCCTCAGTGTTCAGGTGCCGTGTCAGGGCCCATCGTCTGATCGCGTGTCGGTTTTTCGCTTGCCGTCGCCAGCATCGTCACCCGCGTCGCCGGCGTCTCCAGGCTGATGCGTCCGAGCGTGCCGCTGCGGTAGTCGGTGAGCAGGATCATCGCGGCCTTTTCCAGATCGAGTTCGCCCCCGCGCCCCTTGAGGATGCAGCCGCGCTTTCTTGCTACGGCTTCGACTACGCCGGTGGCGTCGAGTCCTTCAAGCGCGAAGCCGTAGCGCGCCTTCAACAGCGCCGGATAGCGTTGGAGCAAAATGCCGGCGAGGAAGATGGCGACTTCCTCGTCGATGACGGCATTGCGGCCGATGGCGTGGCTCGCGGCGAGCATGAAGCCGTCGGCGTCGTGCTCGATCTTCGGCCAGGTCATGCCGGGTGTGTCGACCAGGATCAGGCGCGGCGACAGGTTGATGCGCTGCTGTGATTTGGTGACCGCGGGTTCGTCGCCGACGGCCGCGACCTTGCGCTTGGCCCAGGTGTTGAGCAAGGTCGACTTGCCGACGTTGGGGATGCCCATGATCATCAGGCGCAGCGGCTTGAAGGTGTCGTTGCGGTGCGGCGCCAGCTTCTGCGCAAGCCCCGCGAGTTTGGCGACGTCGGCGGGTTTCTTCGCCGAGATCGCCACCGCCATCACGCCGGGTTGCTTGTTGTAATGATCGATCCAGGCGCGTGTGACGTCGGGGTCGGCGAGGTCGATCTTGTTCAGCACCTTGAGGCAGGGGCGCTGCCGGTGCGCGCGCAGTTCGTGGATCATCGGGTTGCTGCCGGCCTCCGGCAGGCGCGCGTCGAGCACCTCGACCACCACGTCGATGTCGGCCATGGTCTCCGCGGCCTTCTTGCGCGCGGTGGTCATGTGACCGGGGAACCACTGGATCGTCATGATGTTCGGTGCTCGTCGGGGCTGATCGTTCAGCCGCCCCCGCCGCCGCTGCCGATGCCATGCGCGGCGGCCAGCACCAGTGCGTCGAAGTCGGCCGCATCCATGAGCCCGCGCTCGGCGACGATGTCGCGCACCGGGCGGCCGGATTTCTCGGATTCCTTGGCGACCTCGGCGGCCTGGTTGTAGCCGATCTGCGTGTTGAGCAGCGTGGCGAGGGCGACGCTCTGGTGGATGAAGTAGGCGCAGCGCTCCCGGTTCACAATGATGCCCTTGAGGTTCTTCTCGGTCGCGGCGTTCATCGCGTTGGTGAGCCAGTCCATGGCGTCGAAGAGGGCGCTACCGAGTGCCGGCATCATCACGTTCAGCTCCATCTGGCCGGCCTGCACCATGTACGCGACCGCGGCGTCCTGCCCCAGCACCTGGAAGCACACCTGGTTCAGCATCTCGAACATCACCGGGTTGACCTTGCCCGGCATGATGGAAGACCCCGGCTGCACCGGCGGCAGCTGGATTTCGCCCAGGCCCGTGCGCGGACCGGAGGCGAGCAGGCGCAGGTCGTTGGAGATGCGCGTGAGTTCCAGCGCGAGATTGCGGATCTCGCCGGAGAGCCGCGCGAGGTCGTTCATCGACTGCATCTGCGCGACGAGCTGGCCGACCTGGATCGGTTCACCGGTGAGTTTCGCGAGTTCGGCGGCGACGCGTGCCGGGTAGTCGGGCGAGGTGTTGAGGCCGGTGCCGGCGGCGGAACCGCCCAGGCCGATTTCGCACAAGGCCGGGCGCACCGCGTCGAGACTTGCCGCGCAGCGCGTCAGCGTCCAGGCATAGCCGGCGAATTCCTGGCCCAGCGTGGTGGGTACCGCGTCCTGCAGGTGGGTGCGGCCGGATTTCACGGTGTCTTTTTCGCGTTCGGCCAGGCGCGAGAATTCGCCGGCCATCGCGTGCACCGCGGCGACCAGGCGCGGCAGCTTGGCCAGCACGGCGAGCCGGATCGCGGTGGGGATGGTGTCGTTGGTCGACTGCCCCATGTTGACGTCGTCGTTGGGGTTGACCGGCTTGTACGTGCCTTTTTCGCCGCCCAGCGCGACGTTGGCGAGGTTGGCGACGACCTCGTTGGTGTTCATGTTGTGGCTGGTGCCGGCGCCGGCCTGGAAGCGGTCGACGACGAATTCCTCGCTAAAGTCGCCGGCGATAATTTTCGCGCTGGCGGCGACGATGGCATCGCACTTCTGCTCGGTGAGCCAGCCCGGCTGGCAGTTGGCGCGGGCGGCGGCGAGCTTGATGCGCACGTGCGCTAGTACGAAATCCTTATCCGGGCGCCGCCCCGAAATGGGAAAATTGGCCACGGCCCGCGCCGTTTGTGCGCCATACCAGGCCGCTGCGGGAACCCGGACTTCGCCGAGCGAGTCTTTCTCGATGCGGAATTCATTCATGATGGGGGAACCGATGCGGATGTTGCAAAGAGGGCGATTCTATCCGATGTGGCTGGCCGGGCTCCTGCTCGCGCTGGTGTCGGCGTGGGCGCAGGCCGATGGCTTCAAGCTGACGGATACCACCGGCAAGACCCACACGCTCGCCGGCTACAAGGGCAAGTGGGTGCTGGTGAACTACTGGGCGACGTGGTGTCCGCCCTGCCTCGAAGAGATTCCCGACCTCATCGCGCTGCACGAGAACAAGGCGAACAATCTCGTGGTCATCGGCATTGCGCTCGACTACCGCAATGCCAAGCAGGTGACGGACTTTGCCGAGGGGCTGCTGGTCAATTATCCGATCGTGCTCGGCAACCGCCAGCTCGTCAGCCAGATCGGGCCGGTGCAGGGGCTGCCGACGACGTATCTGTACAATCCGGAAGGCAAGCTGGTCGCGCAGCAGGTGGGCGCGATCACGCGCGCCGCGGTCGAGGGCTACATTGCCAGCAAGGCGGCGGCAGCCGGCAAGAAATGAGCCACGCACGAGGAGACACCATGCGACAACTGCTGTTAGCGTTCCTGCTGCTGTTCACGGCGCCGTCCTGGGCGGAGACACGCGACCCCCACAGCCATTTCTTCCAGGCCAAGTTCGGCGACCTGCAGGCCGACCTGCAGGAAGCGAAGAAGCAGGGCAAGAAGGGCATTTTCCTGTTCTTCGAGATGGACGAATGCCCGTTCTGCGAACGCATGAAGACGACCATCCTCAACCAGGCAGACGTGCAGGACGCCTACCGCGAGAGTTTTCTCGTCTACCCCATGGACGTCAACGGCGACACCGCCATGACCGACTTTGAAGGCAAGGACACCACCGAGAAGGCCTTCGCCTTCGCGCATCGCGTGCGGGCCACGCCCACGCTGCTGTTTTTCGATCTCGACGGCAAGCTCGTCACGCGCCATACCGGTCCGACCAGGGACAAGGCGGAGTTTCTCCTGCTGAGGCGCTATGTGCTCGAAGGTGCCTACGCCACCCAGCCGTTCGCGAAATACAAGCAGGGCAAATGAGACGCCTGGCATGGAGTGCCCTGCTGGCGTGCGCGCTGGCCGCGCCCGCGGCGGCCGAGCGGCTGACGCTGGATGAAGCGCTCGCCGCAGCGGCCGCGCCGCATCCGGATCGCCGCGTCGCCGAGAGCGATCTCGCGGTTGCGCGCGCCGATCTGCAACAGGCGGCGAGCCGGCAGGACTTTAATCTGTTCCTCGACGGCAGCCTGCGGCGGGGGCGGCAGCCGGAAGGCGACTGGAAACCCGACAATATCGGCCGCATCGTTGCGCGCAAACCGTTGTTCGATTTTGGTCGCAGCGGTCGCGCGGTCGATGCGGCGGAGCAGGAAATCGCCGCGCGGCAGGCGGCGCTGCTCGATGTCGACAGCCTGCGCCGCATCGACATCATGGCGCGCTATTTCGACGTGCTGCTGGCGGACACGCAGTACGCCGCCGACAACGAGTTCATGGCGGTCGCCTACGTGTCGCTCGACAACCTGCAGGACCGCCACGAACTGGGGCAGTTGAGCCTGCCCGAACTGCTCGCCGAGGAAGCCCGCTATCAGGATATCCGCGAGCGCCGCAACGCGAGCCAGCAGCGGATGCGCGCAGCACGGCAGAAGCTCGCGCACGCCCTCCATCGCCCCGGCACGCTGCCTGCCGAGCTTGCCGAGCCGGAGCTGCCGGGCAACGCCCGCCCGGTGCCGGAATACGAGACGCTGCTGCCCTGGGTGCTGGCGCGCAACCCGCAGGTGCGCATCCTGGAGGCGCAACTCGCCGCCGCCGATGCGCGGGTGGCGGCGATCCGCGCGGATCGCAATCCGACCCTCGACGCCGAGGTGATCGGCGCCGGCTACAGCCGCGAATCGACCACCCGCGACGAAGTCAGCGCCGGGCTGGTGTTCAGCGTGCCGCTGTACCAGGGGCGTCGTGTCGATGCGCGGATCGAGCGCGAGCTCGCGCAGAAGACCCGAACCGCCGCCACGCTCGAAAAGTACCAGCTCGACCTCGCCGAAACCCTGCTCGCCACCCTGCAGGAAATCGAGTGGCTGCGCGGCAGCGGGAGACCCGCGGCCGACAAGCAGGTGGAATATCGCGACTGGGCGCTGGAGCGCGCGCGCGCCGAATACGAACTGGAAATGAAGACCAACCTGGGAACCAGCATGGCGGAGACACAGGTGGCCAAACTGCGCCGCAAGCAGGTCGAGTATCGCCTCGCCCTGGCACTCGCCCGGCTCGAAGCACTGTCCGGCGGCAGCCTGCCGCCCGTTGAGGGAGCAAAACCATGATGAACCGTTTCGTGCTCGCGGCAGCGGGTCTGCTGGCGGCGGGACACGTCGGCGCCGCGGACCGTGTCGAATTGACCACCCGGGTATCGGGCGTGGTGGCCGAAGTGCTCGTGAAAGCCGGCCAGCGGACAGAAAAGGGGCGCGTGCTGCTGCGTCTTGATCCGACCATCCTGCAGGCGCGGCTGGATGAGGCCGCCGCCGAGCAGATGCGCGCCGAGGCGGACGCCGCCGATGCCGCGCGCGACCTGGAGCGTGCCCGCGAGCTCTACGCGCGCACCGTCTCTTCGACCACCGAGCTCGATGCCGCGGTCCTGCGCGACGCGCGCGCCAAGGCGACGCTCGGCGCGGCACAGGCGCGCCATGCGGTGGCGAAGAAGGATTTGGCGGATGCCGAACTGAAGGCGCCGTTCGCCGGCGTGGTGCAGGCGGTGCCGGGCCAACCCGGCACCGTGGTCAGCGCCGACTGTCAGCCGAAAACGCTAGTCATCCTGGCCGGCGACCGCTAGGCCAATTCAGCGGCCGAGGCGGCTGGCGACGCCGGCTTCCAGTTCGGCAGCCTGGTGCGGCGAGGCCACCGCGGCGATCACCTTGCGACACGTCGGCAGCACCGCCTTGAAGCTGGCCATGTCCGTGACCTCGCTCATCTGCCGGTAGGCCGGCGACTTGGTGCCGACCAGCCCCGCCATGAAATCGAGGACATAACCGCGCAGGCACGAAATGTCGTCGCTGGTTGCTGCGGCCGCTTTTGCTACAGGCGCCGCTGCGGTGGCGGATGCCGCGCTGCCCATGCCGCGCAGCGCCTGAATGAAGCCGTTTTGCAGCAGGTCATTGATCAGCGCTTCGAGTTCCGCACAGTGCGGCAGTTTCTTGCACAGGTCGCCGAACGAGATGCCTTCGCTGCCCATGCTGAACAGGATCTGCCGCTGGCGCGGGCGCAGGGTGTGGCCGTTGTTGAAAATTTCCTCGTGTCCCTTGAGCGTGCGGGACAACTGCATCGTCATCTCCATCGTCGCCTCCTGATTGGTTGTGTCGGATACGCAGGCAAATGCTGCGGTAAAGGGAACGATGCAGGGAGCGTGCCACCTGGATTCGTAGTTCGGGATGGGCTGCAATGGTAGATTTTGACGGGGATCCGCCTGGGGGCCTGGAGGCTGAAGTGTCTTCAAAACGTTGGTCTTTCGACGGACTGTCGAAAAGCCAACGTTGCCGCGGTGGGGCGGCTCAGTCGTGGATGTCGTCGATGACGTCCAAAACGATCCGTGTCCGCACGTTCATGATGGCGACGCTGGCGCCGACGATGATGCGCACGTAACCGTCGGGGAGGCGGCTCAGCTGGCGTTCCACGTTGCCGGGCAGGTAATGCCAGGCGGCGTCGGGCGGCAGGGGGTGGCGTGCCTGCAGGCGATAGGCGTGCCCCGGTGGCACCTTGCCTTTCTTTGCCAGCCCCGGTGGGAGGGCCCGATAATCGACACGGTAGTAGTCGCGGAGGATGTGGCGGTCGTGGTCGGAAAACACCACGCGCACATCGACGTCGCGGTCGTGTACGCGCACGTCGCCGTAATAGGGAGGGGTTTCGCAACCGGCAAGCCCGCCCAGCGCAACCAAGGCCAGAAGAATGGAAAGTCGTTTGCTCATCGTGTATTCCGGTCGATGCGCACCGGGATGGCGCGCCCGGCTTTGTAGATGATGCAAGATTGCCGGAATTCAAGCACTTCAGACGGATCAGCCCGGCGAGCGGCCTGCCGTGCGGCTGTCTGCCGAACGTGTGGCCGGGGTGTAGTCCCAGTGGCGTTTCCATGCGCCGACCACCAGATTCGGATATTCCGCGCGGCCGAGGCTGCCGTTGTAGCGGCCCAGCGCGCGGAACAGGTCGCCGCGTTCGATGTCGATGTAGTGACGCAGGATCAGCGCGCCGTATCTCAGATTGGTGCGCAATTGGAACAGGTTGTGGTCGGAACTGCCGATGGCCTTGACCCAGAACGGCATCACCTGGGTGTAGCCGCGCGCGCCGACCGGCGACACGGCGTATTTGCGGAAGCCGCTTTCGACCTGGATCAGGCCGAGCATCAGTTGCGGGTCGACCCCGGCGCGCGACGCTTCCCAGTGCAGGGTGGTGAGGAATTCCAGGCGCTCCGCCTCGTCCGGGATGCGCTTGGCCAGCCGCCGCGACATCTCCTTCAGCCACGCCGCTTCGTCGGCGGCATTGCCGATGGCGGTGCGGGTGACGGCCGTATCGGCAAGTCCCCGCTGCAGCGACGCGCGTGCGCTCGCCGACAAGGCTTCCTCGCGCTGTGCGCCGGCGTGGGCGGCGGGAGTCAGCAGCAGGGCGGCGAGCAGCAGGCCGATGGGCGTCGTCTTGTTCATGTCAGCGTTCCAGCAATCCAGTCAAAAATTCCTTCGCATCGGCCAGCGGGACGGGCTGGGCCTTGCCAGCCTGGCCGTCGGTGCCATGGCGCGGCTGGTATTCGATCGTGCCATCCTTGAGGCCGCGCTCGCCGACCGTGACGCGGTGCGGAATGCCGATCAGCTCGGCATCCGCGAACATCACCCCGGGCCGCTCGTCGCGGTCGTCCAGCAGCACGTCGAACCCGGCAGCCAAAATCTCAGCATACAACGTATCGGCGGCTTGTCTAACCGCTTCGCTCTTGCCGTAGCCGATCGCCACGATGACCAGCAAGAACGGTGCCATGGACGAGGGCCAGATGATCCCCTTGTCGTCGTGGTTCTGCTCGATGGCCGAGGCCACGATGCGCGACACGCCGATGCCGTAGCAACCCATTTCCATCACCTGCGCCTTGCCCGCCTCGTCGAGGTAGGTCGCGTTCATCGCCTGCGAGTACTTGCTGCCAAGCTGGAACACGTGGCCGACTTCGATGCCGCGGCATAGCGCGAGTGTCCCCTTGCCGTCCGGGCTGGGGTCGCCCGTGACCACATTCCTGATATCGGCCACGAGATCGGGTTCCTGCAGGTCGCGGCCGAAATTGACCCCGGCCAGGTGGAATTTGGGTTTGTTCGCACCGCACACGAAGTCGCTCATGGCAGCGACCGTGCGGTCGGCGACGACGCGGATTTTCGAGCGGTCGATGCCGACCGGACCAAGGAAGCCGGGCGGGCAGGCGAAGGCTTCGCGGATCTCGGCTTCGTTCGCCAGGCGGAAGTCGGCCAAGCCTTCGAGTTTGCCGAGCTTCACTTCGTTGAGCATGTGATCGCCGCGCAGCAGGGCGACAACCAGCTGGTCGCCCGCCACGACGGCGATCAGCTTGACGGTGCGTTCGAGCGGGATGCCGAGCAGGGCGGCAACGTCCTCGCAGGTGGTCTGCTTCGGCGTGTCGACCTCGCGCATCGTTTCCGCTGGCGCGGCGCGCGGCGTGGCGGGGGCGAGCGCCTCGGCGAGCTCGACGTTGGCGGCGTAGTCGGAATCCGGGCAATAGGCGATGAGGTCCTCGCCGGAATCGGCGAGCACATGGAATTCGTGCGAACCCGAACCACCGATGGCGCCGGTGTCGGCCGCGACCGCGCGGAAGGTGAGGCCGAGCCGGCTGAACACGCGGGTGTAGGCGTCGTACATGGTCTGGTAGGTGGTGATGAGGCTGTCGCGGCTGGCGTGGAAGGAATAGGCGTCCTTCATCAGGAACTCGCGTGCGCGCATGACGCCGAAACGCGGCCGGATCTCGTCGCGGAACTTCATCTGGATCTGGTAGAAGTTCACCGGCAGCTGGCGATAGCTCTTGATTTCACGGCGCGCGACGTCGGTGATCACTTCCTCGTGGGTGGGACCGAAGCAGAAGTCGCGCTGGTGGCGGTCCTTGATCTTCAGCATCTGCGGGCCGAACACCGCCCAGCGCCCGGATTCCTCCCACAGCTCGGCCGGCTGCACCGCCGGCATCAGGAGCTCGATCGCGCCGGCGCGGTTCATTTCCTCGCGCACGATGGCCTCCACCCGGCGCAGCACGCGCAGACCCAGCGGCATCCAGGTGTAGAGCCCGGAGCCCAGGCGCTTGATGAGGCCGGCGCGCAGCATCAGCTTGTGGCTGACGAGCTCGGCTTCGGACGGGGCTTCCTTGGTGGTGGAGATGAAGAATCGGCTGGCGCGCATGGTTGCAGGGTCGGAACGAAAAACGCGCATTTTAGCGTGCGGACGGATAATCTTTCTGCTTGAAATCATGGATGGGACAGTAATGCGCTTGAAGCTGGGCAAACGCCGGCCGGACGACGGCGGGCTCGAAATCGTCGACGAACGCGGGATTCGCACGCTGCACCTGGGCAGCCAGGCCATCCAGAGCCGGATGCGGATTTCCCGCCCGTGGGATCTGGAACTGGCCTACACGCGCGCCATGATGGGTTTTCTGCTGTTCCAGCCCGCTCCGCAGGACGTGCTGATGATCGGCCTGGGCGGCGGTTCGCTGGCCAAGTTCATCCGCCGCCACCGGCCGCAGACGCGTATTACCGCGGTGGAGATCGATCCCAGGGTGATCGCCGCAGCGCGCAGTCATTTCGAACTGCCCGGCAACGACGCCACGCTGAATGTCATCGAGGGCGACGGCGCGCTCTACGTGCGCCAGCATCCGGCCAGCGCCGACGTCATCCTGCTCGACGGTTTCGACGCCGGCAACCAGGTCGAGGCGCTGGCGACGCAGACCTTCTATGCGGCGTGCCGGCGCGTGCTCAGACCGGACGGCGTGCTGGTGGCCAACCTGTGGGGACGCGACCGCGAATTCGCTGAATATTTTGCACGTCTGACGCGTGCCTTCGACGGCGAAACCGGCTGGCTTTCGGTGCAGAACAAGACCAATGTCATCGTGTTCGGCTTCGGCGAGCCCGGCGCACCGCAACGGTTCGCCGCCGCGCAGCCGCAGCTGGCCGAGCTGTCGAAACGCTGGGGCCTCGACTTGCGTGGCTTTGCACGCGATTTCCAGTGGGCGGAGGGGATCACGCCATTGCTGGCATGAGTTGCGGTTGCGGGGCGCGGGTTCAAGTTCCGCCCGAAATGTGCCGCTGAGAGACAGCATGAGCGTCGCGTCGCGACGCGAACCCGAAAATCCAGTTAAAACAACATGTAATGATCGTTTTCCGGGTGGCGCGGGTTTGCTTTTCGCGGAGGGTGTGAAAGAATGGAATCAATTGAGTTTCTTTGATGGTGGCGGCCATGATCGACCGAGAAGGGTACCGCCCGAACGTAGGCATCGTCTTGTGCAACGCGCGCAACCAGGTGTTCTGGGGCAAGCGCGTCAACCAGCACGCCTGGCAGTTTCCCCAGGGTGGCATCCAGTCAGGGGAAACGCCGGAGCAGGCCATGTTCCGGGAATTGCAGGAGGAAGTGGGACTGCTGCCCGAGCATGTCCGCATCCTTGGGCGCACGCGCGAATGGCTGCGCTACGATGTTCCGGCGCACTGGACACGGCGTGACAGTCGGGGTCTCTACCGCGGCCAGAAGCAGATCTGGTTTCTGTTGCGCCTGACCGGCCGCGATACCGACGTTTCGTTGCGTGCCAGCGGACACCCCGAATTCGACGCCTGGCGCTGGAATGAATACTGGGTACCGATGGAAGCCGTTGTCGATTTCAAGCGCGAGGTGTACCGGCTGGCGCTCGAGGAACTCGAACGTTATCTTCATAAGGATGTTCGCTATCTGCGTCAGCGCGCGATCCGAATGTGCGACCGGCGCACGCCGGTCGGTGATCTGGCACTGAAGCCCTGAGAGGCACAGCCGGTGGGAGACGGACGATGAAGATCAGACTGTATGCTTCGAGTTCGTTGACGAACGGCGCCACGCCGGGCACGCCGCTGTGGCAACTGGCGCCCACCCGCGACAGCAATGGGCGCATGCTGACGGATTTCATGATGCTGATCCCGCGCCTGCGCAGCCGTTCGGCGGCAGAAATCGAGCGTGCCTCGCGCGACATCCAGGCCGTGCTGGCCTTGCACAAGGAAGTCGTGTTTGCCGATCTCAATTTGCGGCTCAACGTGCTCTGGGTTTCGCTGCGTCCGCGCCAGGGGGCCATTGCCGAACTGGCTGCGGCCATTCGCCTGCGCGTGCCGGAGGCCGTGCTGGTTGCGCATCCCAATCCCTACCTTTGATTCACGCGGAGCTCGCCTCCGCCCACTTCACGGAGAGACAGGATGTTTCCGCTGACCTTGAGCGCCGGTATCGGCGTCCTGGCGTTGATGCCGGCGCTGGTGCTCGCCAATGGCACCGAACCCAACGACCCGCCCGCCGTCGTGCCGTCGGCCGTTGCGGCCCCGGCTGGACTGGAAAGTACGGCCGTTCCGTCACCGCATGGCCCTGCCGAATCTCCTGCGGGGCTGGTGACAGCCCCGCCGCCTGCCGAGCCTGGGGCGCCCGATACGAACCTCGCCGCGCAGCCAATGCCGCCGGGTTACGGCGTACCCCCTTGGCCGCCGCAGGGTGGTTTTCCGCTGCCGCTCCAGCCGGACGCTTTCCGGGGCTGGGTGCCCTATGTCCTGATGTGGGTGCCGGTCGCGGTACCGGCTCCGTTCTGGCCGGTACCGGGTATGCCGGCCTACTTCGGTGCGGTACTGCCGGGTAATGCGCCCGTGTTTACGCACGCCGTTCCCGCCCCGCTTGCCGATCCTTCCGGTGATGCGGCGCTCGGGGTGGCAGCCAGCATGAGTGGCCCGGCAGTGATGGACCCCGCGGCGACCGGCTTCGCCGGGAAATCAACCGCACCCGACGTGGCTGTGACGCTGGCACCGGAGCCCCCACCGGAGCCCCCACCGGCCACCCCACAGGCCACCCCACAGGCCACCCCACAGGCACGGGCGGCAGCGCGTGTCGACTATGGGCCGGTGGCTGCGACGCCAGTCATCTACCTGAGACGCGCAACCCGGGTGTCGGTGCCGGCGCGTGCCCCAAAGAGCGCGCCCGCCGTCACGAAGCAGAAGGCTGCCGATCCGAAACGCCGCCTGTGCTGGACGAATGGTGTCGTTGCGCCGTGCCGGTGATGCCCGGACGCTCTGAGTACCGGATGGAAACCCGCGTCGTTTCTGAGGTTTAGCTCCCCCTATCCGCAGGAATTCGCTAGAATGGCGGTCCGTTGAATCCCCCATACCCGCTGGAGCAAACATGGCCGTTTCCGAACTTCAGGTGCAGACCGCATTGAAAGAGTTGGTCGATCCCAACACCCACAAGGACTACGTTTCGACCAAATCCGCCCGCAACATCAGGATCGACGGCGGTACCGTCTCGCTGGATATCCAGCTGTCCTATCCGGCGCAGAGCCAGATCGCCACCATCAAGCAGCAGGTCGAAGACAAGCTGAAAAGCATCGATGGCGTCAGCAGCGTCACGGCAAACGTCAGCTTCAAGATCGTCTCGCATAGCGTGCAGCGGGGCGTGAAACTGATCCCCAACGTGAAGAACATCATCGCGGTGGCTTCCGGCAAGGGTGGCGTCGGCAAGTCCACCACCGCCGTCAATCTGGCCCTGGCACTGGCTGCAGAGGGCGCGAGCGTTGGCATGCTGGATGCCGATATCTACGGCCCGTCGCAACCGACCATGCTCGGCATTACCGCGAAGCCCGAGTCGACTGATGGCAAGAACCTCGATCCGCTCGTTGGCCACGGCATCCAGGCGATGTCGATCGGCTTCCTCATCGACGTCGAAACGCCGATGGTGTGGCGAGGCCCGATGGTCACCCAGGCGCTGGAGCAACTGCTCAACAACACCAACTGGAAGGATCTCGACTACCTGGTGGTCGACCTGCCGCCGGGCACCGGCGACATCCAGCTCACCCTTGCCCAGCGTGTGCCGGTGACCGGCGCGGTGATCGTCACCACCCCGCAGGACATCGCGCTGATCGATGCGCGCAAGGGTCTGAAGATGTTCGAGAAGGTGGGGATCCCCATCATCGGCGTGGTCGAGAACATGAGCCTGCACATCTGCTCGAAGTGCGGCCACGAGGAGCGCATCTTCGGCGAAGGCGGCGGTGAGCGCATGTGCAAGGACTACAACGTCGAATTCCTCGGCGCCCTGCCGCTCGACGGCAGCATCCGTCACGATACCGATTCTGGCAAGCCCTCGGTGGTCGCCGACCCCGAAGGTCGCGTCACCGACATCTACAAGCAGATCGCGCGCCGCGTGGCGGTGAAGATCGGCGAGAGCGCGGTGGATCACTCTGCCAAGTTCCCCAGCATTGTCATTTCCAACACATGATGCAGATTGAGGGTTCAGGATTCGGGATTCAGGGTAGGAACGGCGACGCCCGTTTGCCGTAGAATCGCCCTGACCCCTGACCCCTGACCCCTGACCCCTGACCCCTGACCCCTGACCCCTGACCCCTAGCCCCTGACATGTCCATCAAATCCGACAAGTGGATCCGCCGCATGGCGGCCGAACACGGCATGATCGAGCCTTTCGAGCCGGGGCAGGTCAAGCAGGCGGGCGGCAAGTCCATCGTGTCCTATGGCACGTCGAGCTACGGCTACGATGTGCGCTGCGCGAACGAATTCAAGCTGTTCACCGACATCAATACCACGATTGTCGACCCCAAGTCGTTTGACCCGAATTCCTTCGTCGAAGTGAAGGGTGATTCGTGCATCATCCCGCCCAACTCTTTCGCGCTGGCGCGCACGGTCGAATATTTCCGCATCCCGCGCAACGTACTGACCATCTGCCTTGGCAAGAGCACGTACGCGCGCTGCGGCATCATCGTCAACGTCACCCCGCTCGAACCAGAGTGGGAAGGACACGTCACGCTGGAGTTTTCCAATACCACACCGTTGCCTGCGCGCATCTACGCGAACGAAGGCGTGGCACAGATGCTGTTCCTCGAGTCGGACGAGGTGTGTGAAACGTCGTATCGAGACCGCGGTGGCAAGTATCAGGGTCAGGTCGGCGTGACGCTGCCGAAGATCTAGCGAGGCGTAAGGCGTGAGGGGCGCGAAGCAAAGCCAGCGCGGCGTACCCGTCATTCTCCGGTCATCCTTCGACGCGGCGCATGATTCGGCCTCGCGGCACGTCTCGCACCCGACGCCTCACCCCTAACGCCTCACCCTTTACGGTGTACCCGCCATGCGCTTCCGTTTCCCCGTAGTCATCATCGACGAAGATTTTCGCTCCGAAAACGCCTCGGGGCTGGGCATCCGCACGCTGGCCGAGGCGATCGAAAAGGAGGGCATGGAGGTCCTGGGGGTCACCAACTATGGTGATCTGACTTCGTTCGCGCAACAGCAGGCGCGTGCCTCCGCATTCATTCTGTCGATCGACGACGAGGAACTCGCGGGCAGCGACGAGGACACCAGCATGGCGCTGCAGAAGCTGCGCGCCTTTGTCGAGGAAGTACGCTTCCGCAACGCCGAGATTCCGATTTTCCTGCACGGCGAAACCCGCACCGCGCGCCATATCCCGAACGACATCCTGCGCGAGCTGAACGGCTTCATCCACATGCTGGAAGACACGCCGGAATTCCTCGCCCGCTACATCGCGCGCGAGGCGCGGGCCTATCTCGATTCCCTGGTGCCGCCGTTCTTCCGCGCGCTCACCCACTATGCCGCCGACGGCTCGTATTCCTGGCACTGCCCGGGCCATTCGGGGGGCGTCGCCTTCCTCAAGGCACCAATCGGCCAGATGTTCCATCAGTTCTTCGGCGAGAACCTGTTGCGGGCCGACGTCTGCAACGCCGTGGACGAACTCGGCCAGCTGCTCGACCATACCGGTCCGGTAGGTGCTTCGGAGCGCAATGCGGCGCGCATCTTCAACTGCGACCACCTCTTCTTCGTCACCAACGGCACCTCGTCGTCGAACAAGATGGTGTGGCACGCTACGGTCGCGCCGGGTGACATCGTCGTCGTCGACCGCAACTGTCACAAGTCGATCCTGCACGCGATCATGATGTGCGGCGCGATTCCCATCTTCCTCACGCCGACGCGCAACCACTACGGCATCATCGGCCCGATCCCGCTCGACGAATTCCGTCCCGAGAACATCGAGAAGAAGATCGCAGCGCATCCTTTTGCCAAGGACGTCAAGCGCAAGCCGCGCATCCTCACGATCACCCAGTCGACCTACGACGGCATCGTCTACAACGTCGACATGATCAAGGAATTGCTGGGCGATTACATCGATACCCTGCATTTTGACGAAGCGTGGCTGCCGCACGCGACTTTCCACGATTTCTATCGCGGCATGCACGCCATCGGCCGTAACCGCCCGCGGGCGCGGGACGCGCTGGTGTTCGCCACGCAATCGACGCACAAGCTGCTGGCGGGACTCTCGCAGGCCTCGCAGATCCTCGTGCAGGATTCCGAGACGCGCAAACTCGACTTCCACCGCTTCAATGAAGCCTACCTGATGCACACCTCGACCTCGCCGCAGTATGCCATCATCGCTTCGTGCGACGTCGCGGCGGCGATGATGGAACCGCCCGGCGGTACGGCGCTGGTCGAGGAATCGATCAAGGAGGCACTCGATTTTCGTCGAGCCATGCGCAAGGTCGACGAGGAATTCGGCGACTCGTGGTGGTTCAAGGTGTGGGGGCCGCAGAAGCTGGCCGACGAGGGTGTCGGCGACCGTGAGGACTGGATGCTGGAAGCGGGTGCACGCTGGCACGAGTTCGGCAACATCGCGCCGGGTTTCAACATGCTCGACCCGATCAAGGCCACTGTCATCACGCCGGGGCTCGACGTCGACGGATCCTTCGCCGACTGGGGCATCCCTGCGGCGATCGTCACCAAGTATCTTGCCGAGCACGGTGTCATCGTCGAGAAGACGGGGCTGTATTCCTTTTTCATCATGTTCACCATCGGCATCACCAAGGGCCGCTGGAACACGCTGGTGACCGCGCTGCAGCAGTTCAAGGCCGACTATGACGAGAACCAGCCGCTGTGGCGGGTGCTGCCGGAATTCATCGAAAAGCACCCGCGCTACGAAAAGACCGGTCTCAAGGACCTGTGCGACCAGATCCACGCCATCTACAAGGCCAAGGACGTCGCGCGCCTGACGACCGAGATGTACCTGTCGGAGATGGCGCCGGCGATGAAGCCGGCCGACGCCTTCGCCAAGATGGCGCACCGCGAGATCGAACGTGTCGAGATCGACAGGCTCGAGGGCCGCATCACGGCCATGCTGGTGACGCCCTATCCGCCCGGCATTCCGCTCCTGATTCCAGGCGAGCGCTTCAACGCCACCATCGTGCGCTATCTGCAATTCACCCGCGAATTCAACGAGCGGTTCCCGGGGTTCGAAACCGACGTGCACGGCCTTGTCGAGGATGTGGTCGATGGCCAGGCGCGGTATTACGTCGACTGCGTGATCTAATCGCCGCCAAGCTGCTTCCGGCTTGATTTGCCAGGCAAAAAGCGTATGATTCGCAGTCCCCGCTTTGGCGGGGATTGTTTTTGACCCTTGCTCCACCGCACCGCAGCGGGGGGCTCAACCGAAAGGAAACCTGATGCGGCATTACGAAATCGTATTCATCGTCCATCCCGATCAAAGCGAGCAGGTGCCCGCCATGATCGAACGCTACAAGGGCAACATCACCAGCCGCGGCGGCAACATCCACCGCCTGGAAGACTGGGGCCGCCGCCAGATGGCCTACCCGATCCAGAAGGTCCACAAGGCCCACTACGTGCTGATGAACATCGAATGCGACGGCGAGACGCTGGCCGAGCTCGAGCACTCGTTCAAATTCAACGACGCCGTGCTGCGTCACCTCACCATCAAGATGAAGAAGGCCGTCACCACGCCTTCGCCGATGATGAAGGAAGAGAAGTCGCGCTCGATGAACATCGGTGCCGACGACGCCAAGCCGGCCGACAGCGAAGCCGCTGCCGCCTGAGTTGCCTGAACCGGGTCTGAACGAACTGCGCCTCGATGCGCGCGTGGCCGAAGTGCTGCCGCTGCGTCGAACCCCTGCCGGAATACCGGTGGCCAGCTGTGTGCTGGCGCACGAATCGAAACAAGTCGAAGCGGGCCTGACCCGCGAGGTTTCGGTGGAAGTGCAGGCGGTGGCGCTGGGCGATCTGGCGGCGGTGCTGGCTGCGGCCGTTCCGGGCAGTGCGCTGCGCGCCACCGGATTCCTCGCCGCAAAGAGCCTGCGCAGTCGCAGCCCGGTCCTGCACCTGAACACAATCGAATTTCTCGAAGGAAACTGAAAATGGCCTTCAAGCCCAAATCCAAGTTCAAGAAGAAGGACGACCGCGGCGGTCGTGGTCTGTTCAAGCGTCGCAAGTTCTGCCGCTTCACCGCGGAGAAGATCGAAGAAGTCGACTACAAGGATGTGGACATCCTCAAGGACTTCATCACCGAAAACGCCAAGATCATGCCGGCGCGCATCACCGGCACCAAGGCGGGTTACCAGCGTCAGCTGTCGGTTGCGGTCAAGCGCGCCCGCTTCCTGGCCCTGATGCCTTACACCGACCTGCACCAGTAAGAGGAGAACGAACCCATGCAGATCATTCTTCTCGAGAAGGTCGTGAA
>JANJWS010000040.1 GCA_024709425.1 Thiobacillus sp. | reverse complement strand
GAAGCTGATGTCGCGCGCCGCGTCATAGTCGGTCGCCAGTTGACGGCACTCGGATAGCGCCTTCCAGCCCATTTCATCGACGCCTTCGAAGACGAACTGGATGTCGATGTAACGGCGATGGCATTCCAGTTTCGCCGCCTCACGCGTGCGGCCCGGTCGATCTTCGATAATGACGAACAGCACCTCGCCGTCGATGACGTGGCGGCCGGGCGGCAGCGTGGCCAGGTCGGTGGCGCGCAGGAAATCGAAGGCGCGTGCAAACAGTGGGTGCAGCGCACGGTAGCGATCAGCGTCGGCCAGCGGGGCAAGAATCATCGCGCGACATCCTCCGGACATGACCGCATGGCGTTGCACGGGGCCGCTTCGTGTACCCAGCGCGGGGCAGGAGTGACCTCATTCAAGCCTGTGCGCCCTTTCACGTCAGGACAGTAGTGCATGCTGTGCCTCATCGCCATGGGTATTGCGGTTTCAGCGCTGGTCGACTTTTTCCTGCAGCCAGACCTTGATCAGCGACTGATACGGCACATCGCGCGCGTTGGCGGCAGCCTTGATGGTGTCCAGCAGGTGCAGGGGCAGGCGCAAGGAAATGGTCTGGGTGGTGGGCTTGAGGTTGGGCATGACGGCCCGCGTCGCCTCGTTCCAGTCCACGTAGTCACTGCTATCGTGGCTTTCCCAGAACGCGCGCTCATCGGCTTCGGTGGCGAAGCGTGGGATCGGTTTAAGTCGCTTGCTCATAGAATGCCCTTTCCTTGCGATGCATGTCCCGCGCCGAGATCACGCGGATACGGGTACCCGCGCCGCGCAGCGTGAAGGTGACATGCAGTCGGCGGCCGTCGTGCGTCAGTCCCAGCGCATGGTAGCGCGCCTCGTCCTGGCTGTGCTTCACGTCTTCGAGCAAAAACAGGGGTTGATTGAAGAAAACCTGCTCCGCTTCCGCCGCCGTGACGCCGTGCTTCTCGTTCTTCCGCCCATTTCCAGCGTCCCACTCGAAACCAGCGACCAGACCCAGATCAAACATTTTTGTATATTATCAAAATATACAAAACTCGCCAGTTACCGGCTGATCGGCTTGTAGCGGATGCGCTTCGGCTTCGCACCTTCCTCGCCCAGGCGCTTCCTCTTGTCCGCCTCGTATTCCTGGTAGTTGCCGGGGAAGAAGACCACCTGCGAGTCGCCTTCGAAGGCGAGGATGTGGGTGGCGATGCGGTCGAGGAACCAGCGGTCGTGCGAGATCACCAGCACGCAGCCGGCGAATTCGAGCAGGGCGTCTTCGAGCGCGCGCAGGGTTTCCACGTCGAGGTCGTTCGACGGTTCGTCGAGCAGCAGCACATTGCCGCCGGCGATCAGCGTCTTGGCCAGGTGCAGCCGCCCGCGCTCGCCGCCGGAGAGGTTGCCGACGAGCTTCTGCTGGTCGCCGCCCTTTAAGTTGAAGCGGCCGAGGTAGGCGCGCGACGGCGTTTCGTAGCGGCCGACGGTGAGGATGTCGCGGCCTTCGGCGACTTCGTCGAACACGGTCTTGTTGGCGCTCAAGGCATCGCGGCTCTGGTCGACGTAGGCGAGCTTCACGGTCTGACCGATCTCGACTTCGCCGGAATCAGGTTTTTCCAGACCGGTGATCATCTTGAAGAAGGTCGACTTGCCGGCGCCGTTGGGGCCGATGATGCCGACGATGGCGCCGGGCGGGATGCTGAACGAGAGGTTGTCGATCAGCAGACGGTCGCCGAAGGACTTCGAAACGTTGTGAAAGTCGATGACCTTGTCGCCGAGGCGCTCGCCGACCGGGATAAAGATTTCCTGCGTCTCGTTACGCTTCTGGTATTCGACCGAATTCAACTCCTCGAAACGCGCGAGGCGCGCCTTCGACTTGGCCTGACGCGCCTTGGGGTTCTGCCGCACCCATTCGAGCTCCTGCTTCATCGTCTTGATGCGGCCGGCCTCCTGCTTGGCCTCGGTCTCCAGGCGCGCTTCCTTCTGCTCCAGCCAGCTGGTGTAGTTGCCCTTCCACGGGATGCCGTGGCCGCGGTCGAGTTCGAGGATCCACTCGGCGGCGTTGTCGAGGAAGTAGCGGTCGTGCGTGACGGCCACCACGGTTCCCGGATAGCGGACAAGAAATTGTTCCAGCCATTCGACCGATTCGGCGTCGAGGTGGTTGGTCGGCTCGTCCAGGAGCAGCATGTCGGGGTTGGACAGCAAGAGCTGGCACAGCGCGACGCGGCGCTTCTCGCCGCCCGAGAGGTTGCCGATGACCGCGTCCCACGGCGGCAGCCGCAGCGCATCGGCGGCGATTTCCATCTGCGTGTCGAGGTCGGCGCCGGCGGTGGCCAATATCGCCTCGCACTTCGCCTGCTCCTCCGCCAGCTTGTCGAAGTCGGCGTCGGGCTCGGCGTAGGCCGCATAGATTTCATCCAGCCGCGCCTTGGCGGAAACGATCTCGCCGAGGCCTGCCTCCACCGCCTGGCGCACGGTGTGGGTTGGATCGAGCTGCGGTTCCTGCGGCAGGTAGCCGATGCGGATGCCCGGCATCGGGATCGCCTCGCCTTCGATGTCCTTGTCGACGCCGGCCATGATGCGGATCAGCGAGGATTTTCCGGAGCCGTTGAGGCCCAGCAGGCCAATCTTGGCGCCGGGGAAGAAGCTAAGGGAGATGTCCTTGAGGATCTGCCGCTTGGGCGGAACGATCTTGCCGACACGGTTGAGCGAGTAAACGTATTGCGCCATAAGAGAAGTTTCCGCAGATGAAGTTATCGGGAGCCGGCCGCGTCGGGGCAGGTTCGGAACGCGCAGCCGTTGTCCGGATCGCGGCTCACGTAGGTGCCGTCGGGACACTGACGCACGTCGGCGGGGCAGACGATACCCTCGTCGGCAAGCGGCGGTGGCGGCGGCCCGGCTGGCGAGGGCTTGTTCGCCTTCGGCGCCGCGGGGACGCATGCCACGAGGAAGACGGCGCACACCACCACAAGCGTGTGCTTCACGACAGCTCCCGGTCGAGCAGCGCGCGCAGCCGAACGAAATCGAGCTCGCCGAGTTTCTGTTCCACAATGCGGCCATCCTTGCCGACGAGGAAGCTCGTCGGCGTCAGCCGCACATCGCCGAACGCTCGCGCGTGGCTGCCATCGGCGTCGAGCGCGACCGGGAACGGCAACTGCCGCGTCTGCACAAAATTCGTCACGTATTGCGGCGGATCGTACTGCATGGCGACGGCGACGATCTCGAAGCCGCGATCCCGGTATTGCCGATAGACCTCGATCATGCCAGGCATTTCCTTGATGCAGCCGGGGCACGAGGTGGCCCAGAAGTTCACCAGCACCACCTTGCCACGCAGGCTGTCCAGCGCGATGGGCCGGCCCTCCAGCGTGGTGAACGTCGCCGCGGGCGCCTTCGGCTTTTCCGTCAGCGCATACGCCAGCGCGCCGACGAGGACGAGCACGGCGATGGCGATCAAAGCGGGTTTGGCGAATTTCATGGGGTCAGGGTGCGTATGACTGCGCCAGCTTGACATAGTGTTGGGCGGAATAGCTGAAATAGGCGATTTCCTGCTCGGTCAGCGCGCGCACCAGCTTGGCGGGGCGGCCGAGATACAGGTGCCCGGATTCGAGGATCTTGCCTTCCGGCACCAGCGAGCCGGCGCCGAGCAGCACGTGTTTCCGGATCACCGCGCGGTCGAGGATGATTGATCCCATGCCGATCAGGCATTCGTCTTCGATCGTGCAGGCGTGCAGGATGACGGTGTGGCCGACGGTGACGCGCGCGCCAATGACGAGCGGCCCGCCCGCCGGGTTCTCCGCCATCCGGTGCGACACATGCAGCACGCTGTTGTCCTGGATATTGGTCGCCTCGCCGATGGCGATCGAATTGACGTCGCCGCGGATCGCCGCGCCGGGCCATACCGAGACGTCACGTCCCAGCGTCACTTCGCCGATGACGGTGGCGCGCGGGTGCACCCAGGCGCCCGGCGCGAGCTGCGGAAGATGCCCCTGGTAGGGTGCGACGGGATCGTTCAAGGCCATGTCGGGTCAGGGGTTGAAACGCCATGGAGGCGGGCACAAATTATAATCGTTGCGTGGGCCCATTTGGCCTGCGCGCCCGCCCCGCCCTCTTCGTGAAAGATGCACCATGAACCCCCTGCTCGATTTCTCCGGCCTGCCCCGCTTTGCCGACTTCAAACCCGAACACGTCACCCCGGCGATCGACCAGCTGCTGGCCGAGTGCCGTGCCGCGGTGCAGCGGGCCGAAGCCCCCGACACCCCGGCCGAATGGGACGCCTTCATCACCCCGATGGAAGACACGAATGAACGACTTGGCCGCGCCTGGGGCCAGGTGTCGCACCTGCATTCGGTGATGGATTCGCCCGAACTGCGCGAGGTCTACAACGCCAACCTGCCGAAGATCACCGTTTACTACGCCGAGCTCGGACAGAACGAAGCCTTGTTCGCCAAATACAAGGCGCTCGCGGCGAGCCCCGCGTTCGCAACGCTGTCGCCTGCCCGCCGAAAGATCGTCGACAACGAACTGCGCGATTTTCGTCTGGGCGGCGCCGAACTGCCCGCGGACAAGAAGGCGCGCTTCATGCAGCTGCAGGAGGAACTGGCGCAACTGTCGGCGAAATTCGAGGAAAACCTGCTCGACGCCACCAACGCCTTCGCTCTGTACGTCGAGCACGCTGGCGAACTTGCCGGCGTGCCGGAGGACGTGCTGGCGATGATGCAGGCCGCGGCCGAGGCCGACGGCAAGTCGGGCTGGAAGATCACCCTGCAGATGCCGTCCTACCTGCCGGTGATGCAGTACGCCGACAACCGCGGCCTGCGCGAAACGCTGTACCGCGCCTATGTCACGCGCGCCTCGGAATTCGGCCCGACCGAACTCGACAACACGCCATTGATCTCGCAGGTTCTTCGGTTGCGCCGTGAAGCCGCAGAACTGTTGGGATTCGCGAGCTACGCCCAGGTCTCGCTGGAAGCCAAGATGGCCGATTCCCCCGCCGAAGTGCTGAAGTTTCTCGACGAACTCGCCGCGCGCGCGCGTCCCTATGCGGAACAGGATTTCGCCGAACTGAAGGCGTTCGCCGCCAGCGAGCTGGGGCTTGAAACGCTGGAAGCCTGGGACAACGCCTACGTGTCGGAAAAGCTGCGCGTGGTGCGCTACAGTTTCTCCGACCAGGAAGTGAAGCAGTATTTCCCCGAGCCGCGCGTGCTGGACGGCCTGTTCAAGCTGGTCGAGACGCTCTACGGGTTGTCCATCCGCGAGGATCGCGCCCCGGTGTGGCACCCCGACGTCAAGTTCTACACACTCTACGACCGCGCCGGCCAGCGCATCGGCCAGTTCTACCTCGATTTGTACGCCCGCGCCTCCAAGCGCGGCGGCGCGTGGATGGACGACGTCATCACCCGCCGCCGCAAGGCCGACGGCATCCAGACACCGGTAGCGTATCTCAACTGCAACTTCTCCGCGCCGGTCGGCGGCAAGCCGGCGCTGTTCACCCACGACGAGGTCATCACGCTGTTCCACGAAGCCGGCCACGGCCTGCACCATCTCCTCACCCAGGTCGAGGAACTCGGCGTGTCGGGCATCAACGGCGTCGAATGGGACGCGGTCGAACTGCCCAGCCAGTTCATGGAGAACTTCTGCTGGGAATGGGACGTGCTGAAGCACATGACCGCCCACGTCGACAGCGGAGAGGCGCTGCCGCGCGAACTCTTCGACAAGATGCTCGCGGCGAAGAACTTCCAGGCCGGCCTGCAAACCCTGCGCCAGATCGAGTTCGCCAGCTTCGACATGCAGCTGCATGACGACTTCGACCCCAACGGGACGCGCAGCGCGCAGGACCTGATCGAGGAAATACGGAAGAAAACCGCGGTCATCGTGCCGCCGGCGTACAACCGCTTCCCCAACAACTTCTCGCACATCTTTGCCGGCGGCTACGCAGCGGGCTACTACAGCTACAAGTGGGCGGAAGTGCTCTCCGCCGACGCCTATGCACTGTTCGAGGACGAGGCCGAGGGCTACGGCGGCGTGTTGAATCCGGAAATCGGCCACCGTTTCTGGAGCGAAATTCTCGCCCAGGGCGGCGCACGCCCGGCACTCGAATCGTTCAAGGCCTTCCGCGGGCGCGAACCGGCCATCGACGCGCTGCTGCGCCACAACGGCATGGTGTGAAGCATGTGCCGCAGGCCCCCACACTAAAGTTGGGCCGCATTCCGGCCGCTAAAAGGGGAGATTGCGTCTGGATGGAGAGCGGCATGAATACGGGATGGCTGGTCCTGGCAGCGTGTCTGGCGGCGAGTGCGCCGCTGTCGGCCGCGCAGGTCTATCAGTGGAAGGATGAACAGGGGCGCACGGTCTACAGCGACCAGCCGCCGCCCGCGAGCGTGCGCAACGTGCAGCAAAAGGCCATGAAGGGCAGCGTCATCGAAGGCGGCGAATCCTACAGCAGTCGTGTCGCCCGCGAGAAATCGCCGGTGACGCTCTACGCCAGCGACTGTGGCGCCCCGTGCGATCAGGCACGCAAGCTGCTCGGCGAACGAGGCGTACCCTTCAACAACAAGGATCCGCAGGCCAACCCCGAAGCGCAGGCCGAACTGCAGAAACTCACCGGCAAGCTCAGCGTCCCCGTGCTCGTCGTCGGCAGCGACCGGCTCAACGGCTTCGAGGCCGGTCAGTGGCACGGTGCCCTCGACCGTGCAGGCTACCCCCGGTCCGTTCCCGTCCGCCAGCCAGCCGCCGCGCCAGCGCCGCCCCCCGCGCCGACGGAGTAGGGCTGCGGTACACTCGGCGCGATGAAGATCGCCGCCTGGAACGTCAACTCCCTCAAGATCCGCTTGCCGCAACTGCTGGATTTTCTCGCCACCCGCCAACCCGACGCGGTGTGCCTGCAGGAAACCAAGCTTACGGACGAGAATTTCCCGATCGCCGAGCTGCAAGCCGCGGGCTACCGGGCCACATTCGCCGGACAGAAAACCTACAACGGTGTCGCGATCGTCAGCCGATCCGACCCGCGCGACGTCCAGGTCGGCATCCCGGGGCTGGACGATGAGCAGAAACGTGTGATCGCCGCCACCATCGATGGCGTCCGACTCGTGTGCGTGTACTGCCCGAACGGCCAGAGTGTAGGCTCCGACAAATATGCCTACAAGCTCGCCTGGTTCGACGCGCTGGCGGCGTGGCTGAAGGACGAACTCGCGCGCCACCCGCAACTCGCCGTGCTGGGCGACTACAACGTCGCCCCGGAAGATCGCGACGTGCACGATCCCAAGGCGTGGGAAGGCAGCGTGCTGGTGTCGGAACCGGAGCGCGAACGCTTCAGGGGCCTGCTGGCACTCGGTCTTGCGGACAGTTTTCGCCTGTTCGAGCAGCCGGAGAAGAGCTTTTCCTGGTGGGATTACCGCATGATGGGGTTCCGCCGCAACCACGGCCTGCGCATCGACCACATCCTGCTGTCAGCGCCGCTGGCGGCGCGCTGCACCGCCGCCAGCATCGACCGCGACATGCGCAAGCTGGAACGGCCGTCGGATCACGCGCCCGTGCTGGCCGAGGTGGCGGCGCCGGCCTGACGGGCATGGCGCGTTGCCCCCATGACGATGAAACACGCCACACCCGTTTCCCTCACCCCTGCTCTCTCCCCGAGGGAGAGGGGGACAATGTGAGCGCTTCGCGCTGTTTCGGCGTTAACCCACCTGCGGCCTCAGGTCTGTTCCCAAGGCAGGCCGTCGAAGCGCCAGCCGTTCTTCGTGCTACGGTGGTGATGCTCGTCCATGTCGCCCTCGAAGCCATGCAGCACGTTGTAGACGTCGGGAAATCCGTACTTCTCAAGATAATGCCCCGCATCCACCGAACGGCGCCCGGAACGGCAGATCAACACGACGGGGCGGTTGACCGATGCCGCCTTGCGCGCGTGGCCGAGGAAATCCGGGTTGATATCCCAGTCGGGGCTGTCCTGCCAGGCGATGTGGATGGCACCGGCTGGATGGCCGACGAACAGGTATTCGATTTCCGAGCGGCAGTCGATGAAAACTGCCTCGGGGTGCGATTGCAGGAAGGCATAGGCTTCCTTGGGTTCGAGATGTTTCATGGACCGTTCCAGAAAGGCTTGACCCCTACACCATAGCATCCCGGGAAGCGCCTGCGCCAACCGATATAATGGCAAATTCGCTCGCCCCGACCGCCCGCCATGTCCCGCACCGACACGCTCCGCTCCCTGCTCGCCCAGCGCATCCTCGTCCTCGACGGCGCGATGGGGACGATGATCCAGTCGTACAAGCTTTCCGAGGCCGACTACCGCGGGACGCGCTTTGCCGATTTTCCGCACGACCTCAAGGGCAACAACGACCTCTTGTGCCTGACGCAGCCGCAGATCATCAAGGAAATCCACGCCAAGTATCTGGCCGCCGGCGCCGACATCCTCGAAACCAACAGCTTCAACGCCACCTCGATTTCGATGGCGGACTACCACATGGAGCACCTGGTGGGGGAGCTCAACTTCGCGGCTGCCCGCCTCGCGCGCGAGGCGGCCGACGAGGCCACCGCGGCCAACCCGGCCAAGCCGCGCTTCGTCGCCGGCGTGCTCGGCCCCACCTCGCGCACCGCGACCATCTCGCCGGATGTGAACGATCCGGGCTTTCGCAACGTCACTTTCGACCAGCTGCGCGTCGCCTACCTGGAGGCGATCGACGGCCTGGTCAAGGGCGGCGCCGACATCCTGATGGTCGAGACGATTTTCGACACCTTGAACGCCAAGGCCGCGCTGTTCGCCATCCAGGAATACTTTGACAGCTGCGAGCTCCCCTCCCCCGCTTACGGGGGAGGGGCTGGGGGAGGGGCAGAGACTGGCGGAGAGGGCGGGCGTGCGCGCATCGCGCGGCCAGCCCTGCCCGTGATGATCTCCGGCACCATCACCGACGCCTCCGGCCGCACGCTCTCTGGCCAGACGACCGAGGCATTCTGGAACTCGGTGCGCCACGCCCGGCCTCTATCCGTCGGTCTCAACTGCGCGCTCGGCCCCGATCTCTTGCGCCAGTATGTCGAGGAACTTTCGAACAAGGCCGAGGTTTTCATCTCCGCTCACCCCAACGCCGGCCTGCCGAACGCCTTCGGCGAATACGACATGGACGGCGCCGAGATGGCGACGCACATCGGCGAGTGGGCGCGCTCGGGCCTCTTGAACATCGTCGGTGGCTGCTGCGGCACCTCGCCGGCGCATATCGCCGCGATCGCCAAGGCGGTCGAAGGCGTCGCGCCGCGCGTGCCGCCCGTGATCGAACCGGCGATGCGCCTGTCGGGCCTCGAACCCTTCAACGTCGGCAAGGACTCGCTTTTCGTCAACGTCGGCGAGCGCACCAACGTCACCGGTTCCAAGGCCTTCGCCCGCATGATCCTCGAGGGCCGCTACGACGACGCGCTGTCGGTAGCGCGCCAGCAGGTCGAGAACGGCGCGCAGGTGATCGACATCAACATGGACGAGGGCATGCTCGACGCCGAGGCGGCGATGGTGCGCTTCCTCCACCTCATCGCCTCGGAGCCCGACATCGCACGGGTGCCGATCATGCTCGACTCGTCGAAGTGGAACGTGATCGAGGCCGGGTTGAAATGCATCCAGGGCAAGGGCATCGTCAATTCCATTTCCATGAAGGAAGGCGAGGCCGAATTCATCGAACGGGCGAACCTGTGCCTGCGCTACGGCGCGGCGGTGATCGTGATGGCCTTCGACGAAACGGGCCAGGCCGACACCTACGCGCGCAAGACCGAAATCTGCGCGCGCGCCTACAAGCTCCTGACCGAGACCGTCGGCTTCCCGGCCGAGGACATCATCTTCGACCCCAACATCTTCGCCGTCGCCACCGGCATCGAGGAGCACGCCAACTACGCGGTCGACTTCATCGAAGCCACCCGCTGGATCCACCAAAACCTGCCGCACGCGCATATCTCGGGCGGCGTGTCGAACGTGAGCTTTTCTTTCCGCGGCAACGATGCGGTGCGCGAAGCGATCCACACCGCTTTCCTCTACCACGCGATCCAGGCCGGAATGGACATGGGCATCGTCAATGCCGGCCAGCTCGGCGTGTACGCCAACCTCGATCCGGAGCTGAAGGAGCGCGTCGAGGACGTGCTGCTGAACCGGCGTGAGGATGCGACCGAACGGCTGGTGGCGTTTGCGGAGAACGTCAAAGGCGGCGCCAAGGAAAAGGTCGTCGACCTGGCCTGGCGCAGCCTGCCGGTGAACGAGCGATTGAGCCATGCACTGGTGCAGGGCATTACCGAGTTCATTGTCGAAGACACCGAAGCCGCGCGCCTCGCCGCCGAACGCCCGCTGCACGTGATCGAAGGCCCGCTGATGGCCGGCATGAACGTCGTCGGCGACCTCTTCGGCGCCGGCAAGATGTTCCTGCCGCAGGTGGTGAAATCCGCGCGCGTGATGAAGCAGGCGGTCGCCCACCTCATCCCCTACATCGAGGCCGACAAGCGCGCCGGCGACGCGCAGAGCGCCGGCAAGATCATCATGGCGACGGTCAAGGGCGACGTCCACGACATCGGCAAGAACATCGTCGGTGTCGTGCTCGGCTGCAACGGCTACGACATCGTGGACCTGGGGGTCATGGTGCCGGCGCAGAAGATCCTCGACGCCGCGCGCGAGCACAAGGCCGACATCATCGGCCTGTCCGGGCTCATCACCCCGTCACTGGAGGAAATGGCGCATGTGGCGAAGGAGATGCAGCGCCAGGGCTTCACCATCCCGCTGCTGATCGGCGGCGCGACGACCTCGCTCGCGCACACCGCGGTCAAGATCGCGCCCAACTACGCATCGCCGGTCGTCTACGTCAAGGACGCCTCGCGCGCGGTCGGCGTCTGCACCCAGCTCCTGTCGAAAGACATGCGTGACGCCTACGCCGCCGAGATCCGCGCCGACTACGACAAGACCCGCGAGCGGCATCTGAAGAACAAGTCCGAGACCTCGCGCATCCCGCTCGCCGAGGCCCGCGCCAACAAGGTGAAGGTCGACTGGGCGGCCTACACGCCGCCGGTGCCGAAGCAACTGGGCGTGCAGGTTGTGCGCGCCTACGACCTCGCCAGTCTCGCCGAAGTCATCGACTGGACGCCGTTCTTCGCGTCATGGGAACTGCACGGCAAGTTCCCGAGGATCCTCGACGACGAAGTCGTCGGCACCGAGGCCAAGAAGCTCTACGCCGACGCCCAGGCCATGCTGAAGAAGATGATCGCGGAGAACTGGGTCGAGGCGCGCGCGGTGTTCGGCCTCTTCCCCGCCAACACCGTGAACGACGACGACATCGCGATCTACACGGACGAGTCGCGTTCAAGCACACGCATGACCTGGCACAACCTCAGGCAGCAGATGAAGAAGCCGACCGACCGCGCCAACCTCTGCCTCGCCGACTTCGTCGCGCCCAGGGACAGCGGCAAGCCGGACTACGTCGGGGCCTTCGTCGTCACCGCCGGCATCGGCGAAGACGCGCGCGCCCAGGCCTTTACAGCCGCCCACGACGACTATTCGGCCATCCTCTTCCAGGCCCTGTGCGACCGCCTGGCCGAGGCCTTCGCCGAGCACCTGCACCTGCGCGTCCGCCGCGAATTCTGGGGCTATGCGCGCGAGGAAGCGCTCACCAATGAAGCGTTGATCGCGGAACAATACCAGGGCATCCGCCCCGCGCCGGGCTACCCCGCCTGCCCCGAACACAGCGAGAAAGCCGGCCTGTTCGCCATCCTGAATGCGACGAATGAAATCGGCGTGAAGCTCACCGAGAACTTCGCCATGTGGCCGGGCGCCTCGGTGTCGGGCTTCTACCTCTCGCACCCCGACAGCCAGTATTTCGCGGTGGCGAAGATCGAACGCGACCAGGTCGAGGACTACGCCCGCCGCAAGGGCTGGACGTTGCAAGAGGCGGAGCGCTGGCTGGCGCCGAATCTCGGCTACCAGCCGGGTTAAGCGGGGGCCGGCCTGCCTTGGGTGGGCAAGACGCGCGCCCAAGTGAAAGCAAGCTGCAATCTCGATCCAAATTCGCCAAGGCGGCTAATCGAAAGGCGGCTACTGCAAGCGGGCGTTCGGGAAGGGCGTGATGGGCGTCGCCTCATCGGGCAAAGCGGCCTGCCAGGCTGACCGCTTCATATGACCGGCTTCGCCACTTACCGGTCAAAGCACCATTCAACGTTCAAGGTCAGGGGCGCGGCGCGGCTTTATCGCGCAGCGTCCCCTGCACCGCCGGGTTGGGCCTCTACTCGTAGTGCGACCACATGCGAAGCACACGGACAATGCGCTCCCTGGCGAAGACCTCGTAGACCAAACGGTGCTGGATGTTGATGCGTCGCGAGTAGGCTCCGGCAAGGTCACCAACGAGCTTTTCATAGGGTGGCGGATTCTGGAACGGATCCGCCGCGAGAACCGCTAGCAGATCCAGCGCCTTGTCCTTGAAGCCCACGGCCGCCAGTTTCTTGGCGTCCTTCTGTGCGTGCTTCGAATAGACGATCTGCCAACTCACCACTTAAGCCTCTTGGCACTCTTGCCAACAGGCTCGGCCATACCCTCCTTGATCGATTCGCGCATGCCAGGGATCGAGAGCAAATAGAGCGTTTCCTGAATGGCGTCCCAGTCTTCGGTGGATAGGAGAACCGCGCTGGTCCTCTTTCCCGCAATGTGGATAGGCTGATGTGATTCGGCCGCTTGGTCGATAAGGCGATATAGGTTGGCGCGAGCTTCGCTCGCGGTAAGGGCTGCCATGTTCGCTCTCCTTCACGTGAAGTTCGTATGGTACGTCATTACGTACGTGCCGTCAATGCGCCAATCAAGAGGCCCAACGTTCAAATTCACCCGACGGCGGAAGCGGGCGAAGCCCGCTGTAGCCGGTCGGGTGGAATGCAGGGTTGGGCGTGGCGACGGAACCACACGGGCAGTGTTTTCTCATGCTGCATAAAGATGCCTCACGATAGCTCGGGTTGGGCGGCTTGTATCGAACAGCACCTCAACGACTGTCCCAGGGGTGAGTGATAGCACCGCCTTGGTTTGATGGACGGGCGACCAGGTTGATATGGGTTTGCCCTGATACTCGAACTCGAACTCAAGACGACCGCGATCTTTGGCGAGCCTTAGATGAGTGATTCTTCCTACAGCAAGTTGCCCATGAGCGAACAGCTTGGCTACCCGACCAATGCGCCAGAACAGCCAAAAGATTAGTGCACCCGAGAGGCTGACAGGAAACCAGAGAGAAAGCGGAAGTGCCGATTCTTGAAGATGCGGGAATACGAAATGAATTACCCATATGATCGGGATTCCCACGCTCGCAGCTAAGGCTGGCCAATCAGTTGAGAATACTTTGCGGAGACTGATTTTCATGACGCCCAACGACCAAGCTCATATGCGCGAATGAAGCGCAGCGAAATGAGCGTCAAATGGAGCGCCTCTGAATCCAGCTCCTGCTTGCGACTGGAGGAATGGCGTCCTCCATGTCGCTTGGAGCCAAGTTCACTGGCTGCTCTTGGCCACGAAGCGACGCAATGCGGGGGCGTCAAGACGGGCCACCAAGGCCAATGAGGCGACGCCCATCACGCCCTTCCCGAACGCCCGCTTGCAGTAGCCGCCTTTCGGTTGACCCCCTTGGAGGGTTTGGATCGAGATTGCAGCTTGCTTTCACCGTACTCCGCGGCCAGGGTCTACCAGCCCTGCTGCAGCATCTTTTCCAGCCAGAACAGCCCGATCACGGTCTTGGTCTCGCAAATCTTCCCGCTGCGCAGCCAGTCCATCGCCTCGCCGAACGGCACGCGGAGGATCTCCAGGAATTCGTCGTGGTCGCGGCCGTGGTTGCCTTCCTTGAGCCCCTTCGCCAGATAGAACGCCAGCCGCTCGTTCGAGTAGCCGATGCACGGATAGATGGTGGTGACCTCGCGCCATTCGCTGGCGGTATAGCCGGTTTCCTCTTCCAGTTCGCGCCTGGCGCAGGTGAGGTCGGCCTCGCCCGGGTCGATCTTGCCGGCGGGCAGTTCGATGAAGTCGCGGCGCAGCGGGTAGCGATGCTGGCGCTCGAGCAGCAGATCGCCGTTGTCGAACACGGGGATGACGACGACGGCACCGGGGTGAACGATGTATTCGCGCGTCGATTCGGCGCCGTCGGGCAGGCGCACGCGATCGCGCTTGACGTGCAGCAGCCGGCCTTCGAACACGATTTCGGAAGCGAGTGGCGTTTCGGCGAGGTCAGGCGTGTCGGTATCCATGACACATATGATACCGGCAGACATGGGAACAAAAAAAAAGCGCCGGGTCCTTGCGAACCCGGCGAAGTTGAGGGACAGGCCCCTCGTTGCGGAGAACTTCCTGCTTGCAGCCCAAGCAGCAAGCGATCGCATCCTACAAGGGGGTTCGTGATTTGACTATACAACTTTAGTTGTAGATATCTCGTATCTTGTTGATTATGTTGATTTATATTTTTCCCGAAGGCCGGCGTACTGACGCCGACTGACAGCCAGACGTTCATCCAATCCGTCCAGGCTCAGGCAATGGCCTTCGTCCTCCGTGGGAGACTTCCCGATTTCGCGAATGCGCGCCGCCGCCACCAGGCAGTTGCGATGGATGCGAACGAAGGCGTCGCCAAATTCACTTTCCAGCCGGGCGAGTGACTCCTCGATGAGGTACTCGCGTGCTGTGGTACGGATCGTGACGTATTTCAATTCCGCCTTGAAATAGAGGATGTCGACCACCGGAATCAGCACCATACGTCCCTTTTCGATTACCGACAGATGGGTGCGTGCCTTTGGGTGCGCCTCGCGCAGGTGATCGAGCGTCACGGGATTCAGCCGGTGGGCGCGGGACAGGGCACGCACCAGACGCTCGGCGCGGACCGGCTTGACCAGGTAATCGACCGCATTGAGGTCGAACGCCTGACACGCATAGGCATCATAGGCGGTCGTGAAGATGATCGCGGGTGCCGCGGCAAGTCGGTTGAGGTGGCTTGCACATTCCAGGCCATCCATGCCCGGCATGCGGATATCGAGCAAGATCGCGTCGATTGCCTGGCGCTGCACCTGCTCCAGGGCATCCAGCCCGTTTTCCGCCTCGCCGACGACGGCGACGGCGAGTTGTCCCGCACAGTCGGCGATCACATCGGAAAGACGTCGGCGCGCCGGCGCCTCGTCATCGACGATGAGGACGCGCAGTGGCGGATGGGGGGCGTTCACGGTCAGCGGTATACGGCAGGACGATATGCACCTGATAAACGGCGCCCAGCTGCTCCGACTTGAGCTGGGCGTCGAGATCGAAGTGCAGCAGCAGGCGCTCGCGGATATTGTCCAATGCGATGCGGTTGCCCTTGTGGTGGTTCGCGTCCGAAGCGACCGGGTTGCGCACGACGATATGCACCTTGTCGCCGCTGCGATAGAGGTTGAGACTGATCTCGCCACCAGCCGCATGCGGCTCGATGCCGTGATAGACCGCGTTCTCCGCCAGTGGCTGGATCACCAATGGCGGAATCAAGGCCTCGCTCGGCATCTTCTGGATATGCCAGGCCACCTGCAGGCGATCACCCAGCCGAAGCTGCTCCAGCTCCAGGTAAGCGCGAGTGAGCGCGACCTCATCCTCCAGCGGCACCAGCTGCCTGGCCTCGCTCATCAGGGCGCGGAACAGATCAGCCAGGTTCTCCAGCGCGTGCTCGGCGCGGCGAGGGTCGCTGCGCACCAACGAGAGCACGGCGTTGAGGCTGTTGAACAAGAAATGGGGGCGAATGCGGGCCTGCAGGGCCTGCAGGCGCGCTTCGGTAATGGCGGGCGACAGTGCGCGGGTACGCAGATTGAAATAACCGAGCAGGCCGATCCCCAGCAGCAGTCCGAATGCGGCCACGCCGATCGGCGCGACCGGTTGCGCGGCGAGCCCCAGCGGCCCCAGCCAGCTGACGACCAGCGCCGGAACCGCCACTGCCACGCCAAGCGTGACAGCCACGCCTGCCGGATAGGATAGTCGGCACAGCCAGCGGCTCGCCGCGCACAACGCGAGCAGGGTCAGCAGCAGCGCCGGCTGCGCCAGCGCGGAGAGCTCGACGAAGTGCCCGACGAAACTTGCGAGGTCGGACACGCGCGCCACCACCCCCGCCGCCAGCGCAGCTTCGACCGCGAGGATGATGCGCAGCATCACCCCGAGGTGGCAGAAGTTCGGCAATTCCACCGCCCGGTTGTTATGATTCCCTTTTTTCATTCCCCCCATCCCGTCCCATGAGCACGTCAGCGACGCCGCCCGCAGGCGCCTGGTCCGGCCGCTTTGCCGAACCGGTATCCGAAATCGTCAAACGCTACACCGCGTCGATTCCCTTCGATTATCGGCTGGCCGAGTTCGACATTCAGGGTTCGCTGGCGCACGCCGCCATGTTGCACCACGTCGGCGTCCTCTCCAAGGACGATCTCGACGCCATCCGCCGCGGCATGGCCGAGCTCCTGGACGAGATCCGCGCCGGCCGCTTCGCCTGGTCGCTGGACAAGGAGGACGTCCACCTCAACATCGAGGCGGCGCTCACCGCGAAGATCGGCGACGCCGGCAAGCGCCTGCACACCGGCCGTTCGCGCAACGATCAGGTCGCGACCGACGTCCGCCTGTATCTGCGCGACGCCATCGACCGCATCGTGGCCGGCCTGCGCGCCTGCCAGACTGCGCTCGTGGCTCTGGCCGAACGCCATGTCGACACCGTGATGCCCGGCTTCACCCACCTGCAGGTGGCGCAACCCGTCACCTTCGGCCACCACCTGCTCGCCTACTTCGAAATGCTGGCGCGCGACGCCGAGCGCATGGCCGACTGCCGCCGCAGGGTCAATCGCCTGCCGCTGGGCGCGGCGGCGCTGGCCGGCACCAGCTACCCGATTGATAGGGAATACGTCGCGCGCGAACTCGGCTTCGAGGGCGTGTGCGAAAACTCGCTCGACGCCGTGTCGGATCGCGACTTCGCCATCGAATTCACCGCCGCCGCAGCGCTGGTGATGACCCACCTCTCCCGCCTGTCGGAAGAGCTGATCCTGTGGATGAGCCCACGCTTCGGCTTCATCGACCTCGCCGACCGCTTCTGCACCGGCTCGTCGATCATGCCGCAGAAGAAGAATCCCGACGTGCCCGAGCTGGTGCGCGGCAAGACCGGCCGCGTCAACGGCCACCTCGTCGCGCTGTTGACGCTGATGAAGGGCCAGCCGCTTGCCTACAACAAGGACAACCAGGAGGACAAGGAGCCGCTGTTCGACACCGTCGACACGCTCGCCGACACCCTGGCGATCTACGCCGACATGCTCGGTGGCGTGACGGTCAAGCCCGAGGCGATGCGCGCGGCGGTGATGCAGGGCTTCGCCACGGCCACCGATCTCGCCGACTATCTGGTGAAGAAGGGCGTGCCATTCCGCGACGCCCACGAAGTGGTGGCGCGCGCCGTGCGCGCCGCGGAAGCGACCGGCCGCGACCTGGCCGACCTGCCACTCGCCGAATTGCAGGCGTTCAGCGCGGTCATCGCCGACGACGTCTACGCGGTGCTGACCCTGGAAGGCTCGCTCGCCGCCCGCGACCACCTCGGCGGCACCGCGCCGGCGCAGGTGCGCGCGGCGATCGCCCGCGCACGGAACAGGCTCTAGCAGCCTGTCGGACTTGAAGGAAATCGGCTGCTAGGGCGACTCCCCCAGCGCCACCGGGGGCGCGTGCTCGCGGCAGATGCGCCGCACTTCGGGGCTGGACAGTTTCTCCTGCATCAACGCGCAGAAATAGCTGCGCGGCCCGATTCGCTGGTTATGGCGGCAGGTGGCGCACACGCCGAAGCTGCGCTTGCCGCTCTGCGCCTGCACCTGCGCCAGCACCTGGCGCAAGACCACGATCGCCGAGGTTACCCGGGCCGGACTGGCGGTCTGCACGATGTCGCGCCAGGCGCCGCCGGCGGAAAGCGTCTTCAGCAGCGTCGTACCCCCCTCGGTCAGGATCAGCCGCACCACGCGGCCGTCACGCGGATCGGCGTAGCGCGAGATCAGGCGGCGGCGCGCCAGCACCAGCACCGTCTGCGACACCGTGCCCTTGGTGAGCCCGAGGTATTCCGTCAGCGCCTGCGGCGTGTTGGAAAAGCGGTTGGCCTGGTTGAGATAGAACAGCACCTGCAGGTGCACCGGCTGCAAATGCTGCGCGGCGCCCGCCTGCCGCAGGTCGGCGCGGGTCAGGAGGGACAGGCGCTCCACCAGGTCGAACAGGGTGAGCGCCTGGCTTTTCACGGGCAGGCTTAGAAGTCGATCGTGCCGCCGCCCTGCGCGGCGATCAGCGCGGCGAGCTTCTCGAACAGGGGGATGCCGTCGCGGGTGTCGACCCAGCCGCCGTCCTGCGGTTTGAAGTGGAAGCCCCCCGAGCGCGCCGCGACCCAGATTTCGCGCGCCACGCCGTGGCGGTTGACGATGATCTTGCTGCCATCGTCGAACTCGATCTCGAGGATGCCGTCGGCCGGCGTCTCGAAATCCAGATCCGCCGCTTCCAGCGCCTGTTCGATGCGGGCCAACGTCGCGCCGGCCGCCGTATTGAAGTCGATTTCGCTCATGGTGTCCGTGCTAACATTCCGCGCATGAATTTGCGCACCATATATATAGTGTCCCTGTTGCTTTGCGGGCTCGGCCTCGCCGCCTGCGGCTCCAAGGGTGACCTGTATCTTCCCGAAAAAACCTCCGCCCCGCAACGGACTGCCAATTGAACACCCTGCATCGCATCGACGGCCGCCTCCATCTTGAGGACGTGGCGCTGGACACACTCGCCGAACGCTTCGGCACCCCGCTCTACGTCTACTCCCGCCAAGCGCTCGAAACCGCCTACCGCGCCTACGCCGAGGCTTTCGCCGCCACGCCGCATCTCATCTGCTATGCGGTGAAGGCCAATTCCAGCCTCGCCCTGCTCAACCTGTTCGCGCGTCTCGGTGCCGGCTTCGACATCGTCTCCGGGGGCGAACTCGCCCGCGTGCTGGCTGCCGGGGGAGATGCCGGCAAGGTGGTGTTTTCCGGTGTGGGCAAGTCGGCGGCCGAGATGCGCGCCGCGCTCGAAGCCGGCATTCTCTGCTTCAACGTCGAATCGGAAAGCGAACTGCACCGGCTGAACCGCATCGCAGGCGAAATGGGCCGGGTCGCGCCGATTTCGTTTCGGGTCAATCCCGACGTCGACCCCAAGACCCATCCCTACATTTCCACGGGGCTCAAGCAGAACAAGTTCGGCGTGCCGATCGCCCAGGCGCGCGCCTTGTATCGCCTGGCGGCAAGCCTGCCCCACCTCAAGGTGACCGGCATCGACTGCCACATCGGCTCGCAGCTCACCGACCTGTCGCCGCTGGCGGATGCCGCCGACCGCGTGCTCGCCCTGGTCGACGCGCTGGCCGAGGACGGCATCACGCTGCACCACATCGACCTTGGCGGCGGCGTTGGCATCCGCTACCGCGACGAGACTCCGCCCGACCTCGCCGCCTACGGCCGGGTGCTGGCGCAGAAGTTCGCGGGGCGACGCGAGCGCCTGCTGCTCGAACCCGGGCGCTCGCTGGTCGGCAATGCCGGGCTGCTGCTGGCCCGCGTCGAATATCTGAAACCGGGCGAAGAAAAGAATTTCGCCATCATCGACGCCGCGATGAACGACCTGATGCGCCCCGCGCTTTACGAGGCCTACCACGACATCGTCGCCGTCAACGCGGGAACGACCCCCGCGCAGCGCTACGACGTCGTCGGCCCGATCTGTGAAACCGGCGATTTCATTGGCTTTGCGCGCGATCTGGCGATCGGGGAAGGCGACCTGCTGGCCATTCTGTCGGCCGGCGCCTACGGCATGAGCATGGCTTCCAACTACAATTCGCGCCCGCGTTCCGCCGAAGTACTCGTCGACAAGAATGAATTTCATCTGATTCGAGAGCGTGAGACCCAGAAGGGCATGATGGCCCAGGAACGGCTTCCCTGTTGACTTTGCATTGACCAACCCGATGCATCGGAAACCTGACTTTTAGTATCGTTTCGATACATTTTGCTTCACTGCGACATTTTTCATCGGCACGTTTTCGCATCACACCGACTATTCGTTGAACACCCGAAAAAACTCACTAGAATGAGACTCACCAAGCGGAGCCTCGGTATCGCCCGTGCCAAGCGGGTTTCGGGCAATCGGTTGCCTGTCGGTACCACGCTTTGGAAGTGCATTTCAGACTGCACGTTGCTTCAAACCTGTAGTGACTGGTTCGTGTGTTCAACTTCTAAGGAGTGTTAGATGGCAACAGTGAAAAAACCCGCCGCCAAGCCGGCAGCCAAGAAAGCCGCCGCCAAGCCGGCAGTGAAGAAGGCCGCCGCCAAGCCCGCCGCCAAGAAGGCCGCCCCGGCCAAAAAGGCAGCCCCCGCCAAGAAGCCCGCCGCCAAGCCGGCAGTGAAGAAGGCTGCCGCCAAGCCGGCAGCCAAGAAGGTCGTCGCCAAGAAGGCCGCTCCGGCCAAGAAGGCAGCACCGGCCAAGAAGCCCGCCGCCAAGCCGGCAGTGAAGAAGGCCGCTGCCAAGCCGGCAGCCAAAAAAGTCGTCGCCAAGAAAGCCGCTCCGGCCAAAAAGGCAGCACCGGCCAAGAAAGCCGCTCCGGCCAAGAAGGCAGCACCGGCCAAGAAACCGGCAGCCAAGCCGGCAGCAAAAAAGGTCGCCGCAAAACCTGCCGCCAAGCCGGCGGCCAAGAAAGCGGCTCCTGCCAAGAAACCTGCCGCCAAGAAGGCCGCACCAGCCAAGCCTGCGCCGGTTCCCGCGCCTGCCGCTGCACCTGCTGCCCCCGCGCCGGCGGTACCGGTCATCAAGCCTTTCGGGCTCTAACAGGTCGGGCCTTGCCCAATCTGAAACGGGGGCTTGTCCCCCGTTTTTTATTGCCCGCGAATCGCCCCCAGTGCCCGCCGGCCCCACGGCAGGCGCAGTGCAAGCAGCAGGACGAGCACGACTGCGTAAGCCAGGGGCTCCGTCAGGTCCTTCTTCACCAGCCAGAGGAAGTGCACGACACCCAGAAGAGCCGCCGGATAGATGAGGCGGTGCAAGACCGACCAGCGATGACCAAGACGGCGCATCATGGCCCGGGTGGAGGTCATGGCCAAGGGAACCAGCAGCGTGAAGGCCGCAAAGCCCGCCGTGACGAACGGTCGTTTGACGATGTCATGGAGGATGGCGGCCGGATCGAAGAACTGGTCGAGCCAGACATACGCAAGAGCGTGCAGGCAAGCATAGAAGAAGGCAAACAAACCGAGCGTGCGCCGATGGCGCATCAGGCCTGTCCAGCCGGTGAGTCGACGCAACGGCGTGACCGCCAGTGTCAGCAGCAGGCCGACCAGCGCCCAGGTACCGGTCGAACGGGTGATGAACTCGATCGGATTGGCACCAAGCTCGCCAGCAACACCCAGATAGATGATCCGCAGCAAGGGCAGCAGGCCGAGCCCGAACAGCCATGGCGCGGGCCACGCCAGCCGGTATCGCATCAGAAGTGGCGCTTCAGGTCCATGCCACGATACAGATCGGCGACCTGCTCTGCGTAGCCGTTGAACAGCAGCGTGTCGCGCTTGAAAAATTCGCCGATGCGTCGTTCCTTCGCCTGGCTCCAGCGTGGGTGATCGACCTGCGGGTTGACGTTGGAGTAGAAGCCGTATTCGTTGGGCGCCGCCGCCATCCAGGCGGTGCGCGGCTGCTTCTCGACGAACCTTATCGCGACCAGCGACTTCGCGCTCTTGAACCCGTATTTCCAGGGCACCACCAAGCGAATCGGCGCGCCGTTCTGGTTCGGCAGCATCTCGCCGTAAAGCCCCATGGCGAGCAGCGTGAGCGGGTGCATCGCCTCATCCATGCGCAATCCCTCGACGTAGGGCCAGTCGAGCACACGCCGGCGCTGGCCCGGCATCTGTGCAGGATCGTGCAGGGTGACGAACTCGACATATTTGGCCCGGCCAGTCGGTTCGGTTCGGCGTATCAGTTCGCGCAGAGGGAAGCCCACCCAGGAGATCACCATCGACCAGCCTTCCACGCAGCGCATGCGGTAGACACGTTCCTCCAGCGGCGCAAGCCGCAGCAAAGCTTCGATATCCCACAGCCGCGGCCGCTTGACCGCGCCCTCGACCACAACCGTCCACGGGCGCGTCCGCAGTGTACCCGCATGAGCCGCCGGATCATCCTTGCCGGTCCCGAATTCGTAGAAATTGTTGTAGGTCGTGACATCGCGATAAGGCGTTTTGGCGTCGTCCAGCACGTGGCTGCCGCGGCGAACCGCAGGGAGGCGGGAACCTGCCGAAACGTGGCCTGCGGTGCCCAGTGCCGTGACGGCGACCGCGGCGCCCAGCCCCTGTATGAAGCGCCGGCGCTCCCGGTAGACCTCAGGGGGCGTGATGTCAGACGGTGGGATGTCGGGGGGATGGCGAATCAGCATGGCTACACCTCATCGAATGGAGGACGCGGCAGGATGGAACTCGATCATGGCCACCCTCATGCACTGGACCGTCGCCGTCAGGTTTTGGTTTCGCTGGCGCCCCACCGCGTGCCGGCGAAGAACGTCAGGCGTACCCCGAATTGACGAAACCGCCGCCGCGCTGTCGAGCGCTCGTCAACACCCGGGCCGACCGGTCGTCACGACGCCGTCACCACCGCCTGAAACAATGCGCTTATTCAATGCGTTAACACAACTTCAAAATCTGGCACGAACACTGCAAGCCCATGTACTGAGGGCACCACAAGGAGACATGAACGTGATTGAAATGGAAAACGGCAACGCGCTCGACATCAACCTACGGGAAGACGGTCAGGGCCGCGACCGTGTGATCCTGTCGCTGCTGGCACATGGCTGCGAACTCGACCTGAGCCCCCACCAGGCGCGCGTGCTCGCCACCGAACTGATCATGGCGGTCAACCGGGCCGAAGTACGCAACAACCTCAAGCACGCCAAGCATGCCCCTCGAAGCAGCAGCGCCGGTGCCCCGCGCCACGGGCTGTTTGGGCAGGCGTTTGCCAAGTGAAGTTCTGACGAATTCAAGGCCAGCCGGCTTCGGCTGGACCCGGGCAAGAGGCGCGCAGGCCTCGACTTGCCCGACAAGACGCCTCCGCGTTGTCGGAGGCCGGCCATCCGTGATAGGGTGGCACTAGGCGCGAGGATTCGTCCCCGCGCCTTTTTGTTATCTCAACCTAGCGGGAATCCAGCATGGCCGTCATCGAACTCACCAAGGACAATTTCGAATCCACCATCAATGACAACGACATCGTCATCGTCGATTTCTGGGCGCCATGGTGCGGCCCCTGCCGTGGCTTCGCCCCGGTCTTCGAGGCCGCCGCCGAGAAGCATCCGGGCATCGTCTTCGCCAAGGTCAACACGGAAAATGAACAGGAGCTGGCCGGCTTCTTCCAGATTCGTTCGATTCCGACACTGATGGTGTTCCGCGAGCAGGTCATCCTCTACTCCGAGGCCGGTTCCCTCCCCGGCCACGCGCTGGATGGACTGATCGAACAGGTGATGGGACTGGATATGGCGCAGGTTCACAAGGACATCGCCGCCCAGCAGAATCAGCAGGCCTGATTCGCCAGCAGCTGCCGCAACAGCGGCAGCGTGATGGGGCGCCGCATTTCCAGGCTGAAGCGATCGAGCGCCTCCAGCACCCCCAGCAGACTCTGCATGTCGCGCGCCGTGTGGTTGAGGAGATAGTCCGCCACCGCAGGGTCGAGACGGAACCCCAGCGTCTCAGCATGCTGCGCCAGTGCGGCGCGTTTCTCCGCATCGTCCAGCCCCTGCAACTGGAACACCAGTCCCCAGCCAAAGCGCGTGCGCAGTTCAGGCATCACTGGCAAATCGGCCGGTGCGGCGTTACCGGCGGCAAGCCACACCCCGCCCGCCTCGCGCACCGCATTGAAGGCAGCAAAGGCCGCACGCTGCTGCGCCTCGTCCCAGTGCTCGACCGCATCCGCCACGACCACCGGCGCCGCCTGCAAGCCGCCCGATGCGACCGCCAGCCCGCGTGCGGTACAGGCGTTGGCCCACGCCTGCAGCAGATAGCTCTTGCCGCTCCCCGGCGCCCCCCAAACGTAAACGGCCCGCTCCGCGGCGCGGCCGTCGAGCATTGCCTGCAGCTGCGCCATGAGTTCGATGTTGCGCCCGACGACGAAGCGGCATAGTTCAGGGCGAGCGGGGGGACGGATATCGAGGACGAGTTGCTGCATGGGCGCGAGGATACGGCACTTGTCCCCGCGACGGTAGGTGGAGGAACGCGGCTGCGGGGCGGTGGCGCTATACTTGCGCCTTTCTGCCTTGCCGCCTCCGAGTCCCGACATGCCCCGCGCGTTTTCCGTTCCGGCCAAACCCGTCATCCAGGCGCCGCCGCTGGTGGAGGAGAAGCTCGATCCCGCCGAACGCGAAGCGCTGAAGACGCGCATCAAGATGCTGATGAAACAGCAGGACGCGGTGCTGGTGGCGCACTACTATACGTCCGGCGACCTGCAGGACCTCGCCGAGGAAACCGGCGGCTGCGTGTCGGATTCGCTGGAGATGGCGCGCTTCGGCCACGCCCACCCGGCGAAGACGCTGATCGTCGCCGGCGTGAAGTTCATGGGCGAGACGGCGAAGATCCTCAATCCGGAAAAGCGCGTGCTCATGCCCGACCTCGGCGCCGAGTGCTCGCTCGACCTCGCCTGTCCGGCGGACGAGTTCGCCGCCTTCTGCGACGCCCACCCCGACCGTCTGTCGGTGGTCTACGCCAACACCAGCGCGGCGGTGAAGGCGCGCGCCGACTGGGTGGTCACCTCCGGCATCGCCGCCAAGATCGTCAAGTACCTGCACCGGCAGGGCCACAAGCTCTTGTGGGCGCCGGACCGCCACCTCGGCGAGTACGTTCGTCACGTGACCGGCGCCGACATGATCCTCTGGCAGGGCTCGTGCGTGGTGCACGAGGCGTTCAAGGCGGAGGCGCTGAAGACCCTGCACGCCGAGCACCCCGATGCGGCGGTGCTGGTCCACCCCGAGTCGCCCGAGGCGGTGATCGCGCTTGCCGACGTGGTCGGCTCGACCACCCAGCTGATCGAGGCGGTGCGCACCCTGCCCAACCCGGAATTCATCGTTGCCACCGACAATGGCATCTTCCACAAGATGCACGAAGTCGCGCCCGGCAAGTCCCTGATCGAGGCGCCGACCGCGGGTGTCGGCGCCACCTGCACCTCGTGTGCGCACTGTCCCTGGATGGCAATGAACGGCCTGATGAACCTGGCGGCCGTGCTGGAGCGTGGCAACAACGAAATCCACATCGAGGAAAGCGTCCGCGCGAAGGCCGCGGTGTCGATCCAGCGGATGCTGGACTTCGCCGCCGCCGAGAAGGCGGGCCGCATCCAGCTCGGCGACTAGGGCGTGATAACACTAATTTCACGTTCGGACGGATTCGGGCGCATCCCTTTGTCGCAAGCCGCTTGCAGTGAACGACACTGCGGCGTGGCCCGCTTCGCGGTCTGCATCCCGAACCGGCCTCGTCGCGGACGCCAAATTAGGATTATCACGCCCTAATCCATGGCCGGCGCCAGTCTGCTCGCGCTCATCGACGACATCGCCACCGTCCTCGACGACGTGTCGGTGATGACCAAGGTCGCTGCGAAGAAGACCTCTGGCGTGCTGGGCGACGATCTCGCGCTCAACGCGCAGCAGGTCGCCGGCGTGCGTGCAGAACGCGAACTGCCGGTGGTGTGGGCCGTGGCGCGAGGATCGTTCCGCAATAAACTGATCCTCGTGCCGGCGGCGCTCACCATCAGCGCCGCGGCGCCCTGGGCGATCACCCCGCTGCTGATGCTGGGTGGTGCCTTCCTCTGTTACGAAGGCGTCGAGAAACTCGCGCACAAATACCTCCACCCCGTCGAGGCGGCCGTCCACGACGCGGAGCTGGCCCATGCGCTCGCCCACCCCGCGGTCGACCTGATGGCGCTGGAGCGGGAAAAAATCCAGGGGGCGGTGCGTACCGATTTCATCCTCTCCGCCGAGATCATCGTCATTACGCTGGGGACTGTCGCGGCCGCGTCCTTCAGCATGCAGGTCGCGGTGCTCGCCGGCATTGCCGTGCTCATGACCGTCGGGGTCTATGGCCTGGTCGCCGGCATCATCAAGCTCGACGACGCCGGACTGTATCTCGCCGGCCGGGCCAATGCCGCGCCACGTGCGCTCGGTCGCGGCCTGCTCGCGGCCGCCCCGTGGCTCATGAAGACGCTTTCCGTAGTCGGCACGGCGGCCATGTTCCTGGTGGGTGGCGGTATCCTGGCGCACGGCCTGCCAGCGGTGCATCATGCGGTCGCTGCGCTGGCACCGGCGCCTGGGCCCCTGGCGTGGCTGCTGCCACTGGCCGCCGATGCCGGGGTCGGCGTCGCAGCCGGCGCCCTGGCGCTGATGGCCGTTCGTCTCATCCGCTCGATGTTCCGCAAGCGCTGACGCGCCGCCCCCACCATCGCCGGCGCGGGGTCGTCACGAGCGTGCGCATGGTCTCCGTTTGTACCATTGCCAACAATATATAAGCATTGTCTAATATGCTTATTGTTCATTCCTCCGAAAGGTCCACCGCCATGAAGATCCTTCGCACTCTCGCCCTCACTCTTGCGCTGGCTTCCGCGTCCGTTCAGGCCGGCGAGCGCCAGGCGCTCGAAACCTATGTCTCCCCCGCCCCGACGTTGATGCCGGTGGCCATCGACCACGCCAAGGACCTTGGCCTCAGCGACGACCAGAAAGCGAAGCTCGAAGCCTGGATCGCCTCCGGACGCGCCGACCGCGAGCGCATGGAGCGCGAGATCGTCGCCGACCGCAAGGCGATCAACCAGGCCATGATCGACGGCAAGGGCAACGCTGACATCCAGAAGATGGTACGCGACGTCCAGCGCAAGGAGATCAAGCTCGTGGTCGCCAAGCTCGCCTGCCGCGACTACACACGCAAGGTGCTGACCCCGGAACAGTGGAAAAAGGTCATCGAGCTCTACCTCGCCAAGTAAGCGTCGCCTCCGTGCCGCCAGGCGGGGATCATTCCCACGCCAGCGGCACGCTCTCGCGTTCGAGCGCCGCGAAGCGCTCGCTCAGCGCCGCCATCGTCGCCGCCCGGCTGCCCTGCCAGACCAGCGGCTCACCGACGTAACCGTCCGCAAAGAACGGCACTGGCACCCACTCCCCCTTCGGCAGCGCCTTCCCCAGCCCGCGCAGGAACACCGGCACGACGGGCACCTGCGGCGCCTGCTCCATCAGATGGGCGATCCCGCTCTTCAGCTCGCCACGCTTTTCCGGCTCGCCACGCGAGCCTTCGGGAAACAGGATAAGGATGTCGCCCGCGGCCAGCGCCGCCTCGATGTGCGCGAGCGGTTTTTCGTTAATCGGTTTGGGCATGACGCCTGCCCCCTCCGCCGACCGGAAGGAGGGTTGGGGAGGGGGCGCCTTCTTGGCGAGAAACATCGCGACGCGATTCCACATCCCCCTCGCCCGCTTGCGGGAGAGGGCTGGGGAGAGGGAAGCGGGCATGGCGGGTTTCATGGTCAGGGGTGGCAACGCGCCACGCCCGCTCGGTCGCCGCGACAGCGGCAAAATGCGCAGGACGTTCAGGGCAAACCACGCGACGATGCGGTTCTTCAGGAAGTAGTCGGCCGCGGCCACCGGCCGCACGCGATGCAACTGCGCCAGCGGATACAGGCTCATCAGCAATAACGTGTCGAGATGGCTGTTGTGGTTGGCGGCGAGGATCGCCGGCCCCGTTTTCGGAAGGCGCCCGGCGTGGCGCAGGTTGATCCCCAGCACCACGGCGAGCAACGGACGCACCACCAGCACGAAGAATCCGGCCTGGATCCAGCGCATCGTCAGTAATGCAGGAAATAGACGAAGTGGAAGAAAAGCGGCGCGGTGTAGGTGAGGCTGTCGACGCGGTCGAGGATGCCGCCATGGCCCGGAATGAGGCTGCCGCTGTCCTTGATGCCGAGATCGCGCTTCACCGCGGAGATCGTCACGTCGCCGACGAAGCCGCCGATGCCGATGAGGAGGCCCGCGGCCAGCGGCTGCCACCCCGTCAGCGGCGTCAGGTACGGCGCTGCGAGCCAGGCGAGCAGCGTGGTCGTCGCCACGCCACCGACGAAGCCCGCCACGGTCTTGCCGGGACTCACCTTCGGGATGACCTTGCGCCGCCCGGCGAGCTTGCCCCAGACGAACTGCATGACATCATTGAACTGGGTGAGGAAGACCAGGAACAGCAGCAGCCCCGCGCTGCCCGCCGCCGGGTTGCCGGCCTCCGGCAGCGCCAGCAGGAAAGCCGCGTGCGACAGCGAAAACACCGTGGTCATCAGGCCCCAGTGCAGCGTGCCGGCGGCCTTGAGAAAGCCCTGCGTGTCGCCGATGGTGACCATGCGCAGCGGAATGAACAGGAACAGGTACACCGGGATGAAGATGATGAACATGCCGAACCAGGCTTCGGCGACCCACCAGTACTGCACCGGGATGGCGAGGTAGGCCCACAGCAGCACGCGGCGGTCGGCGCGGCGGGTGGGAATGATGCTGAGGTATTCCTTCAGTGCGAGGAAGCTCACCAGCGCGAAGAACAGGATCGACCAGGTACGATCGACCGCGATCGCGAGCATGAAAAGCCCCGCCATCACCCACCACGAACGCATGCGCAGCCACAGTTCGGTATCGCCGGAACCCGGCTTCAGGACACGCTTCAGCCCGATGACGACAGTGCCCAGCAGCAGCAGGGCGAGAATGCCGTAGAGCGCGTAGCGCAGGTTAGGCGGCACCGCTTTCCTTCAGCGCGCCGCGCGCGCGGTTGACGATGGTGGCCACCAGCAACAGCGCCATCGCACCCAGTCCCCAGTTGATCCAGTTGCCGGGTTCGACGCCCAACCCCAGCGCGAGGCCCAGCGCGCCGAACCACAGCGCGCGGTCGCTCTTGCCCATCGGCCCCTGGTACTGCCGGCGCGCGCCGATCTGCACCGCGACCACGCCGGCCATCTCGCTCACCACGGCGAGCACGACGATGGCTTCGATCAGCGGCACCCACACCATGGGCACCCACGCCAGCGGCAGGTAGAGCGCCGCATCGGACACGACGTCGCCGAGCTCGTTGAGGAGGGCGCCGAGGCGCGACTGCTGCCCATGCTCGCGCGCCAGCATGCCGTCGATGGCATTGAGCGCCATGCGCGCCAGCAGGAAACCCGGCAGCAGCAGCAATGTCCAACTGGCGAAGGGCTGCCAGGCGATGAGGCCGCCGCCGACGAGCGAGAGCATGACCGCCGCCAGCGTCACCTGGTTGGCGGTCACGCCCAGCGCAGCGAGGCGCCCGACCAGCGGCCGCAACAGCGCCTGGAAGCGTGGTTTCAAGTCGTACACGGAAGCCAAAGCCCCTCCCCGATTTAGTGTTTTCGCGCGATTGTAGCGGCTATCCCTTAAAATGCATCCTTTGAAGATGACCGGTGCGGCGTCCTTCCGGCCGCGCCCGCCCCAGCCCGCATGACCGCACGCCTGCGCGAGATCCCCTACAACTACACGTCGTTCTCCGACCGCGAGATCGTCATCCGCCTGCTCGGCGCCGACGCCTGGGACGTGCTCAACACCCTGCGCGGCGAGCGCAGGACGGGGCGTTCGGCGCGCATGCTGTTCGAGGTGCTGGGCGACATCTGGGTGGTGCGGCGCAATCCCTACCTGGAAGACGACCTGCTCGACAACCCCAAGCGGCGCGCAATGCTGGTCGAGGCGCTGCGCCACCGCCTGCGCGAGATCGAGGCGCGCCGCCAGGGCAACGAACTGGTCGGCCAGCTGCTCGCCGCCGCCGGACGTGCGGTACGCGAGTTCGAGTCGTGGTTCGCCGACACCGCCAGCCTGCGCGCGCGCATCCGGCAGCGGCTCGCCGGACTCACCCGCCGCGACAACATCGCGTTCGACGGGCTCGCCCGCGTCTCCCATGTGACCGACGCCACCGACTGGCGCGTCGAGTACCCCTTCGTCGTGCTGACCCCGGACACCGAAGCCGAGATGGCGCCGCTGGTCGCCGGTCTCGTCGAGCTCGGCCTCACCGTCATCCCACGCGGCGGCGGCACCGGCTACACCGGTGGCGCGGTGCCGCTCACCGACCGCGCGGCCGTGATCAATACGGAAAAGCTGGAAACGCTGGGCGCGGTCGAAATGCTGCACCTGCCCGGCTGCGAGTTCGAGGTGCCGACCATCCACTGCGGCGCCGGCGTCGTCACCCGGCGCGTAATGGAAGCCGCCGACGCCGCCGGCCTGGTGTTCGCGGTCGACCCCACCTCGGCGGACGCCTCGACCATCGGCGGCAACGTGTCGATGAACGCCGGCGGCAAGAAGGCCGTGCTGTGGGGCACCGCGCTCGACAACCTGGTGTCGTGGAAGATGGTCACCCCCGACGCCGACTGGATCGAGATCACGCGGCTTGACCACAACCGCGGCAAGATCCACGACGCGCCCTCCGCCACTTTCGAAATCCGCCGCTACGCCACCGACGGCAAGACGCCCAAAGGCTCGCCGGAAATCCTCACCATCCCTGGCAGCCGCTTTCGCAAGACGGGACTGGGCAAGGACGTCACCGACAAGTTCCTCGCCGGCTTGCCGGGCATCCAGAAGGAAGGCTGCGACGGCCTGGTCACCTCGGCGCGCTTCGTGCTGCACCGCCTGCCCGCGCACACGCGCACGGTGTGCCTGGAGTTCTTCGGCAGCGCGCGCGACGCCACCCCGGCCATCGTCGAAATCAAGGACTACTGCGACACCCACCCGGACGTCCTGCTCGCCGGCCTGGAACACCTCGACGCGCGCTACGTCAAGGCGGTCGGCTACGCCACCAAGGCGCCCCGCGCCGCGCGGCCGAACATGGTGCTGCTGATCGACGTCGTCTCGGACAACGAGGTCGCCGTGGGGGAGGCCGCATCCCGGATCGTCCGTCTCGCCAACGCGCGCGGCGGCGAAGGCTTCATCGCCGTGTCGGCGGAAACGCGCAAGAAATTCTGGCTCGACCGCGCCCGCACCGCCGCCATCGCCGCACACACCAACGCCTTCAAGATCAACGAGGACGTCGTCATCCCGCTGCCGCGCCTGGGCGACTACACCGACGGCATCGAGCGCATCAACATCGAGCTGTCGATCGCCAACAAGCTGAAGCTACTCGATGCCCTGGGCGAGTTTTTCGCGGGCGAGCTGCCGCTGCTGGAAGACGACGATACCGTCGCCGACCCCGCCCAGGTCACCGACAAGCAGGCGCAGGCGCTGGCACTCATCGCCACAGTGCGCCAGCGCTGGGCGGCGTACCTCGCCGACCTCGACGCGCCGTTCACCCCCCCCGCCGACTCACCGCTCGCCGCTGACCACTCTCCGCTCACTATCTTCACCGCCCTGCGCGACAAGCACATCCGCGTGTCCTGGAAGCGCGAAGTGCGGCGCGAGCTGCACCAGCTCTTCGTCGGCCGCGAATACACGCCCATCCTCGAAGCCTGCGACCGCCTCCACAAGGACGTACTGAAGAACCGCGTGTTCGTCGCGCTGCACATGCACGCCGGCGACGGCAACGTGCACACCAACATCCCCGTCAACTCCGACGATTACGCCATGCTGCAGGCCGCCAACGCGGCGGTCGCGCGCATCATGAAGCTCGCCACCGACCTCGGCGGCGTGATTTCGGGCGAGCACGGCATCGGGCTCACCAAGCTCGAATTCCTCGACGCAGCGACGCTGGCGACCTTCGCCGACTACAAGAAGAAAGTCGACCCCAACGGCCGCTTCAACCAGGGCAAGCTCATGCCCGGCGCCGACCTGCGCAATGCCTACACGCCGTCGTTCGGCCTGCTGGAGGCCGAGTCGATCATCCTCGAATCGACCGAGATCGAGGCCATCGCCGACTCGATCAAGGACTGCCTGCGCTGCGGCAAGTGCAAGCCGGTGTGCAACACCCACATCCCGCGCGCGAACCTCCTCTACAGCCCGCGCAACAAGATCCTCGCCACCTCGCTGCTGATCGAGGCATTCCTGTATGAAGAGCAGACGCGGCGTGGCGTGTCGCTCAGGCACTTCGACGAATTCGGCGACGTCGCCGACCACTGCACCATCTGCCACAAGTGCAAGAACCCGTGCCCGGTCGACATCGACTTCGGCGACGTCTCCATCGCCATGCGCAATCTCCTGCGCCGCCAGGGCAAGAAGAAATTCAACCCCGGCAGCTGGGCGTCGATGGCCTTCCTCAACGCCACCGACCCGAAAACGATCAAGGCGCTCAGAAAAGCGCTCATCGAATGGGGCTACGCCGGCCAGCGCGCCGGCCACCAGCTGTTCAAGCGTCTCGGCCTGATCCAGGACCAGACACGCCATCCGCCCGCCACGCTGGGCCGGCCCAAGCCGGTCGCGCAGGTGATCCACATGGTCAACCGACCGATGCCCGGGGGACTGCCGAAGAAGACCTCACGCGCGCTGATGGGGCTGGAAGACCCGAGGATCGTGCCCATCCTGCGCAATCCCGCGAAGCTCTCCGACGATGCCGACGCCGTGTTCTACTTCCCCGGCTGCGGCTCCGAGCGCCTGTTTTCCCAGATCGGCCTCGCCACCCAGGCCATGCTGTTCGACCTGGGTGTGCAAACCGTGCTGCCGCCGGGGTATCTGTGTTGCGGCTATCCGCAAATCGCCGGGGGGCAGGCCGACAAGGGCGAAGCCATCACCGCGCAGAACCGCGTGCTGTTCCACCGCATCGCCAACACGCTCAAATACCTGGACATCAAGACCGTGATCGTGTCCTGAGGCACCTGAATGGACCAGCTGCTGAAATAAGAATTCGGCAAGATCTTCCCCGGCTGCCGCCTGCTCGACATCCACGAATACCTGATGGAAAAAGGCGTGCAGCTGGACGGTGCGAGTGGGCAGAAATATCTCTACCACGACCCCTGCCACACCCCCATCAAGACCTACGCGCCGATGAAGGTCGCCAACGCCCTGCTCGGCGGCGGCGTGCGGCTGTCCGACCGCTGCTGCGGCGAATCCGGCACGCTCGCCGTCAGCCGCCCCGACATCTCGACCCAGATCCGCTTCCGCAAGGAAGAGGAAATCCGCGCCGGCGTCGCCGCACTGGACATGGGCAAGCAGCCGGTCAAGCT
>JANJWS010000009.1 GCA_024709425.1 Thiobacillus sp. | reverse complement strand
TTGCGTCAGTCGCGACTCGTGGCCCGAAATGAAGAAAGCCACGGCGGACCGTGGCTTTCTGAATGTGGTGGGTCGGGCGAGATTCGAACTCGCGACCAACGGATTAAAAGTCCGCTGCTCTACCGGCTGAGCTACCGACCCCATGTGGCTGCCGTGGCATATCCACGAAAGCCTGCGATTATAAACGAATGGATCGTGCTGGGTAAAGTGCTGGATTCGTCGCCGGATCGTGTGGGGCGCTGGACGCGCGCAACAAAAAAGGCGGTCGCCCGCCTTTCTTGTTGCTCCGCGGCTTGAGGGCCGCAGCGTCATTTCTTTTTCAGTACACCATCACTTTTTTTTTGCTCGATACGACAGACTGACTGTGAGTAGCCTTGTGCACGCGTGCGACAGGCTCGGCGGTGGGTGCGGTCTGGGCGAACGCCGTGGGGTTGCTCTGCCGGTACTGGTCAGTGAACGCCAGAATCTTCTGCTTGCTGATGATGCCGGGAACGAACATCACAATCTCGCCATCCGGCGCATACAGATAGGAGGTGGGGTAGTAGTCGACGGGACCGACCTGCAGCGCGGGGCTGCCGGGGTCGCGGCGGTTGGTGCCGATGACTTGCGGAAACCGCAGGTTGAAACGCTGCACCGTGTTATGGACGGCGGCGATGTCGATGCCATAGTCCATGGCGACGCCGATGACGACAAAATCTGCACGGGCGTCCAGATCATTGAGCTCGGGAAACTCCATCTTGCAGCGCGGGCACCATGGCGCCCAGAAGTTCACCAGTACCCATTTGCCGCGGTAGTCGGACAACTGGATAGGCTTGCCTTTGCTGTCGGTGAAATTGAAATTGACGGCCTTGCTGGCGTGAGCCTGCGAGGCGAGCCCGGCGAGAAGTGCAAAACAGAGGGCGCGGAACCACGTTTTCAAAATCAATCCTTTCGGCCGGAAGGCCGCATTGGGTTACCGTAACAACCCGTCCAGACGGGGTCAAGGTCCATTTGGACCATGGCCGCCGCCCCTTCGTTCCGCGCGAGACCGTCAGGCCTGTCGCATCAGCAGGACGTATTGCACCTTCATGGTGATGGCTGCCCCTGCAATGATGGCGGCCAGCACGATGAACGAGGACACCGCGAGCGTGGAGATGCCGGTGACACCCTGACCAATGGTGCATCCCATGGCGGTTACGCCACCGAAGCCCATCAGCACGGCGCCGACGATGTGGCGGAACATGTCCTGCGGGGAGTTGAAGGACTCCCAGCGGAAGGTCTTGTGCGTCACGCCATAGACGAACGCGCCAATCACCACGCCGAACACGCTGGCCACACCGAAGGTGACGATGGTTGCGCTGTCGGTCCAGTAGGCCCATAGGTTCATGGTGTAGCCCAGCGGCGCAACGAACGTCATCGATTCGGCGAGATGCGAGTTGGTTCCAAGATAAACGAGCTCCAGGGTGTCCGGATCTTCTCCGAACCCGAAACGGCCCGTTACGTACCAACCCGCCACCACGATCAACCCGATCACGATGCCTGCAAGAATGTTATCGGTGTTGCCACGGAAATCTTTATTGGCAAAAACGTACAGGAGAATTGCCACCCCGACGGCGAGACCGACCGTGAGGGTGCCGCCCGGCGTGCCGAGTCCGAACAGCGCGGGGATGGTTTGCATACCGTCAAGGTAGACGGTAACGGGTTCGGCCTGCAGCACGCCGACGCGAAACGCCCCAAAGATGCCGGACAACGTGACCAGCGCCGCGTAGCCCATGAAGAGGAACACCACGACCGATTTGAGGTTGCCGCCGCCAAGCCGCACCAGGGTGCGCTGGCCACAACCGCCGGCGAGCGTCATGCCGACGCCAAAGGTGAGGCCGCCGACGAGCGCGGCAAGCCAGTAGAAGTTCGATCCCGTATAGATGGTCTTTGACACATCGAGGTCACCCGTGTAGACGAGTGCGCTGGTACCCATGATGGCGACAGCGATGGCGAGCAGCCAGGCGCGCATGCGGTCCCAGTGACCCATGTTGACGATGTCGGATACCGCGCCCATGGTACAGAAGTGGGTCTTGTTGCCGACGTAACCGAATACGAAGGCCAGTACGAAGCCTAGCCACGCGACCGTGCGGATCTTGACCTGTGCGTCGTTGGGGTCCCAACCGAGTGCCGAGAGCACCTGGCTGACGAGATCGATTCCTTCCATGCTGGCATGTCTCCCAAATATAGATTAAGTGTTATGGGCCTGGCGCGCACACGGGCGCCTCGGACGATTATTCTCCACGCACGTGTGTGAATCAAATAGGCCAAAACTACGTGTGGTTTTTCTTGTACAGGGTTGGATCGTCGATGCCAGCCTGTTCGAACCCCTGCCGGCGCAGGCGGCAGGCGTCGCACACGCCGCAGGCGCGGCCATCCGCCCCTGCCTGGTAGCAGCTCACGGTTTGGGCATAATCGACGCCAAGCGCGAGCCCGCGGCGAATGATGTCGGCCTTGGACAGATGCTGCAGCGGCGCATGGATGGAAAGCGGGGCGCCTTCGACGCCAGCCCGCGTGGCAAGATTGGCCATGCGCTCGAAGGCTTCGATGAATTCAGGGCGACAGTCAGGATAGCCGGAATAGTCGACGGCGTTGACGCCGATGAAGATGTCGCGCGCACCTAGCACTTCGGCCCACGCAAGCGCCAACGCGAGCATGACGGTGTTGCGCGCGGGGACGTAGGTGACGGGTATGCCTTCAGTGGGCGTTTCGGGAACGTCGATGGCGGCGTCGGTGAGCGCGGAGCCGCCGAAGTCGCCAAGGCCCAAATGGATCACGCGATGTTCGACCGCGCCGAGTAGCCTGGCCACGCGCGCGGCGGCGGCCAGCTCGGCAGTGTGGCGCTGGCCGTAGTCGAAGCTGAGCGCGTGACAGACGTAGCCGGCGTCACGCGCGATCGCCAGCACGGTGGCCGAATCGAGTCCGCCCGAAAGGAGCACAACGGCGCGCGATTTCATCGTCCTGGCGCACTCCCCCACAGGATCTTGTGCAACTGCACCTGCATGCGCACCGGCAGGCGATCTTGCAGGATCCATTCCGCCAGATCCTCCGGTGCGAGCTCGCCCTGCACCGGCGAGAACAGCACGGGGCAGATGCGGTCGAGCCGCTCGTCGCGCAACACGTCACGTGCCCAATCGTAGTCGGCGCGGCTGGCGAGCACGAACTTGATCTCGTCGTGCGCGGTGAGGTGCGTGAGGTTCTCCCAGTGGTTGCGGTCGGCCTCGCCCGAACCTGGCGGCTTGATGTCGACGATCCGCGAGACGCGCGGATCGACTCCGGCGATGTCGAGAGCACCGCTGGTTTCCAGGGACACCGAATGGCCGGCGTCACATAGCGCCGCGAGCAGGGCGAGGCTGTGCTTCTGCGCCAGCGGCTCGCCGCCGGTAACGCACACAGTCGGCACACCATAGTCTGCGACGCGCGCAAGCAACAACGGCAGGGGCACTGCCTCGCCACCATGAAAGCTATAGGGCGTGTCACACCAGCGACAACGCAACGGGCAACCCGTAAGGCGCACGAACACGGTGGGCAGACCGGCGCGGCTGGTCTCACCCTGCAACGACAGGAAGACCTCCGTCACACGAAGCATGGGCGGCGCGCTCACGACGGTTACTTGAGGGCAGCCAGGCGACGCGCAGCCAGGTTTGCCGCCTGCGTGCCCGGATGCCGGGCTACCAGCTCCTGCAAGGTCATCTTCGCCGCATCGAGATTGTCGAGGGCGATCTGGTTGGTGGCGATGTTGAGCATCGCGTCGGGCACTTTGGCGCTGGTGGGGTAAGCCGCGACAAGCTTCTGCTGATGCGCGAGCGCGGACTTGTAGTCCTTCAATGAGTAATAGGAATAACCGATCCAGTATTGTGCGTTGGAGGCGAGCGTGCTATCCGGATAGGCCTTGAGAAAACCACGAAAGCCGGCGATGGCGGCTGCGTAGTTGCCTTCGCGGAAATGGCCGAGCGCGGTTTCGTAAGTGCGCGACTCGACCAGCGGATCGAGCTGGGGAGCCGGGGGGGCGGCCGGCTTGGGAGCAGGCGGCGCAGGCGCATCGGCTGCCACAACGGAGGCCGCGGGCGCAGCAGGTGCGGCGGGCGCCGCGACAACGGGTGCCGGTACCGCGACGGCTTCGGGCGGCCGCACGGACTTCGTGAGCTCACCGAGACGCTGGTCGAGGTCGACGTAGAGATCGTTCTGCCGCTTGCCAAGCGTGTCCAGCTGGTGCGTGTGCATCTCGGCCTGGCCACGTAGCCGCGCGAGTTCCGCCTTGAGCGTCTCGACTTCCTTGAGCAACCCGAGCAGCTCCTGGTTCTGCTGGATCACCCCTTCGATGCGGGCAAGCCGTTCATTGAGCGCCTGCACCTGGCGTGCGAGCTCGGGATTGGCCCACGCCGGCGCCGCGCAGGCGAGCGAAACAATCAGCAGCGGGGCCAGGCGACGCAGCATCGACATGAAACCGTCATTCGTCGGTGTAGACGATGTCGGTGCGACGGTTCACGGCGTGGGCTTCTTCCGTGTCACCTTCGTTGCGCAGCTTTTCCTCGCCAAAGCTCACGGCCTCCATCTGGGCATCCGGCACACCGAGCAGGGCGAGCGCGCGACGCACGGCTTCGGCACGCTTCTGCCCCAGCGCCAGGTTGTATTCGCGGCTGCCACGCTCGTCGGTGTTGCCCTGCAGGATCACCCGAGCATCACGGCGTGCGCGCAGGTAGCCGGCGTGGGCCTCGAGCACATTGCGGTATTCATCCTTGACCACATACTTGTCGAAATCAAAAAAGATGCTGCGCGACGACAAGGGGCTGGCCGGATCCTTGCGCGGATCGCCCGAATGGTCCATCTGGCGGCCGTCCAGAGCGCTGCCAGCGACACCTTGCGCGCCCAGCGCAGTGGTTTCCGCCCCCCCCGTCGCGGCGGTCCCGGTGCCTGTAGTGGTCGCCCCCCCGCTCGTGCCGCCGGTGCGGTCTTCGACGGTTGCCTGAGTGCCCCCGGTTGATCCGCATGCGGACAGGGCCAGCGCCAGCAGGAATGGCCATACAAGTCTGTTCATTGTGCTTCCTCCATTGGATGAATACTGTGTCATTGGAGCGTCCGGCAGGTCAGCGGCCCCAGTTCGGTTCGCGCGCGTCGACGCCCTGCTCGGACAGGCGGGCACGCGTCCTGCCGTCGAGGCTCGTGGTGCCGAGGATACCGCGCCCCCCCAGCACCGTTGCATATAGCACCGACTGGCCGTTGGGGGCGAAACTGGGTGACTCGTCGCGCGCGGAATCGGTCAGTACACGCGTCTGGCCCGAGGCCAGCTCGTGCAGCGTGACCTGGAAGCGGCCGCCATCGCGGCTGACATAGGCGAGATGGCGGCCGTCGGGACTGACCGCGGGCGAAACGTTGTAAGTGCCGCTGAAGGTGACGCGGCGCACATCACCACCGCTGGCCGGTATGCGGTAGATCTGCGGACTGCCACCGCGGTCGGAAGAAAAGTACACGGTCTGGCCGTCGGGCGAGAAAACTGGTTCGGTGTCGAGGTTGCCGCCCTGGGTCAGGCGCGTGAGCCCGCTGCCGTCGTCGTTGATGAGGTAGATCTGCGACGCTTCGTCCCGTGTCAGGACGACGGCAAGGCGCTTGCCGTCGGGCGACCACGCCGGTGCGGAGTTGGAACCCTTGAATGCAGCCACCTTGCGCCGCGCGCCGTCGGCGAGCGACTGCACATAGACGATCGGTTTCTTGTCCTCGAACGAAACGTAGGCGATCCGGCCTCCATCGGGCGAGAAGCGCGGCGAAATGATCGACTCGCTGGACCGCACCACGGTACGGGGATTCTGGCCGTCCGCATCGGCAACCTTCAGTTCGTAGCGCTTGCCCTGTTTCTGCACATAGGCGATACGGCTGCTGAATGCGCCCTTCACCCCGGTGAGCTTTTCGTAGACGATGTCCGCGATCTGGTGCGCAGTGGCGCGCCATTGGACCGGTGAAATGTTGTAGCTGTAGCCGGCCAGCTGGGTTTGGCGTACAACATCGACGAGCCGGAAGCGCACTTCGAAACGTCCGCCGGGAAGTGGCATGACCTGGCCGATGACCAGGGCTTCGGCCCCCTTGCCCCGCCATACGCCGTAGTCGACCTGCGACAGTTCGATTGGCTGCTGCGCGCCGCTGCTGTCAACGAGCCGGAACTGTCCACTACGGTTGAGATCGTCACCGGCGATCTGCGTCAACGCGGGGGCGGGCTGGCCCGGTGCCGTCTGGAACGGAACCATCGCCACCGCGATCTTGTTGGCCGCGCCACCGATCACCTGGATTTCCATCGCAGCACGAACGGAGAACGGCGCCATCAGGCTAACCAAAAAAAGCAGGGGCAACAGCAGGACGGCACGCAGCATGGGCACGGGGATCACGGTGGCAGGCGCTCTCGGGAGCGCCTGATATTAACATGGGCGGGCCGCAGGCCGCCCGGCATCACTCTTTGGGGCGATGCACGAAGGAAAGTTCCGGCACGAACTGAGCACGTGCATCGCGGTCGGCCGGCAGCGGCAGCGGCGAGGATCTCTCGATCGCCCGCACCACGGCGTCGTCATAGGCCGGATTGCCACTCGATTGCGAGACCTTCACGCTTTGCACCTCGCCGGTCGGCAGCAGCTTCACCAGGCAACGCACTTCTGGATTGCCCTTCAAGCCTTCCGGTACGCGGGTGTTGCCGCGGACCTTCGCGCTGATCTGGTTGCGATACTCACCGACGACACTCGCAACTTCAGCCTGGCGTCGGCTGGCCGCCAGCCGCACGGCGGTTTCCCGCGCCACGCGCGTCTCGCGTGCTTCGCGCGCGGCATCCTCCTCCGTCATGCGCTGCATCAACTCCTCTTCTTCCATCTGCTGCAGCAGTTCGCGCCGCTTTTGTTCCGCGATCTGCCGGTCGCGTGCCTGCTTCATGGCATCCGCCTCCGCTCGCACGGCGTCCGCCAGTGCCTTTTCCTCGGCGGCCTGAATCGCTTTCAGTTTCTTCAACTGTTCCGCTTCAGCCTTCTTCTTTTCCAGCGCGATGTCGGGGGGGGGCGGCGGCGGGATTTCCTTGGCCGACGGCCTGGGCGGCGGCTCGACCTTGACCGGTTCGGGTTGTTTCACCGGTTCGGGCGGAGGTGGGGGGGCCGCGGCAGGTGTGGGGGCCGGTTCTGGGGGCGGGCGCGAAACCTGCGGCAACGCTTCCCACAAGTCGACCATCACCGGCGCCGGATGCTGCGTCTGCCACGACACGCCGAACACCAGCAACAGGAGGAACAGGCCATGCACGCCCAGCGCCAGAAGACCGGCGGCGAGGTTGCTTGCGGGACGGGAGACGAAGGGAGCGTCGGCCGGAACGTTCATGGCGCCGGGCGCGCGAGCAATCCGATCCGGGTGATCTGCGCGTTCTGCAGCAGCGTCATGGTGTGCATCACTTCCTCGTAGCGCACGCTCCTATCCGCCGCGATGACCACCGGCTGGTCAGGCTGCGCACGATGCAGGGCTGCGATCTCGCCGGCCAACGCGGCCTTCGTCACCATGCGCTCGTCCCCGGCGATGGCGCGATTGCGCAGCAGGTACTCGCCCGATTCGCGGATGACGATCTCGAGCGGCTGCGACGGCGTCTGCGCGGTCTTGCCGACGCTCGGAAGATCGACCTGGCCAGGATTGATGAATGGCGCCGTCACCATGAAGATCACCAGCAGCACCAGCATGACGTCGATCATCGGCACGACGTTGATCTGGGCCATCTGCTTGCGGGAGCGCGCCATGTCAAAGTTTCGTGGTGGTCTGCCGCTGCAGGATGTTGGAGAACTCTTCCATGAAGCTCTCCATGCGGTTGGCGAGGCGATCGATGTCGTGCGTGTAGCGGTTGTAACCGACCACCGCGGGAATCGCGGCGAACAGTCCCATGGCCGTGGCGATGAGCGCCTCCGCGATACCCGGGGCGACCTGCGCCAGCGTGGCCTGCGCGACGCTCGACAGTCCCATGAAGGCGATCATGATGCCCCACACCGTGCCGAACAGACCGACATACGGCGACACCGAGCCCACGGTCGCGAGAAAGGAGAGGTGGGCGTCCAACCCGTCGAGCTCGCGCTGGAAGGTGGCGCGCATGGCACGGCGAGTGCCGTCCATGATGACGTTCACGCTCAGCCCGGCCTGGCGACGAAGCTTCATGAACTCGCGGAACCCGGCCTCGAAGATGCGAGCGATCTCGCCGGCACTTTCACGTTCGGCCGCGACGCGCTGATACATGGCATTGATATCGCCGCCGCCCCAGAATTCACGCTCGAAATCGTCGGTCAGACGCTGCGCGCGCTTCAATGCGAACAGCTTGACGAAGATGAACCACCACGACATGAGCGACGCGACGAGCAGCAAGGCCATGACAAGCTGCACCGGCATCGACGCATGCGCGATCAGTTGAAACAGGGAAAGATCTTGGTTGAGTTCGGCGTTCACGTCGCGCGGGCCAGGGCGTGGAGAATGGGCTCGGGTATTTTAACGGGTTTGAACCGCACTGCATCGACGCAGGCAAGCTTCACCGCCGCCGAAGCCAACCGGGTTGGCCCGGTGCTGACAACCTGATGCACATCGAGGCTGACCCGTCCATTGGCGGCGAGTTCCACCGTGACTTCGAGCGGATCGTTGAAGTGTGCCGGGGCGAGATAATCGATTTCAACGCGGCGAACCACGAACACCACGCCATCGCGCCCGCGCAGCACGTCCTGCTCGAAGCCATGGGCGCGTAGCCACTCGCTGCGGGCGCGTTCCATGAATTTGAGATAGTTGGCGTAATACACCACGCCCCCAGCATCGGTGTCTTCCCAATACACGCGCACCGGCCAGACGAACGCCATCAGAACAGGTCCGCGTTGGGCGTGGCGGACGGCGGAACCAGGCCGAGATGCCGGTAAGCGAGCGGCGTGGCGATGCGCCCGCGCGGCGTGCGCTGCAGGTAGCCCTGCTGGATGAGATAGGGTTCCAGCACGTCCTCGATGGTGTCGCGTTCCTCGCCGATGGCGGCGGCCAGGTTGTCGAGCCCGACCGGGCCCCCCATGAATTTCTCGACCACTGCCGACAGGAGTTTCCGGTCCATGACATCGAGCCCGGCACGGTCGACGTCGAGCATCACCAGTGCCGCATCCGCCACCGCGCCGGTGGCCTGCCCGCCCGCCTTCACTTCGGCGTAATCGCGCACCCGGCGCAGCAGGCGGTTGGCAATGCGCGGGGTGCCGCGCGAACGGCGCGCAATCTCCAGCGCGCCGGCCTCTTCCAGGTTCATCTGCAACAGGCCCGCCGAGCGATGCACGATGTAGCCGAGTTCTTCCGCAGAATAAAACTCCAGTCGGGCAACGATGCCGAAACGGTCGCGCAGCGGATTGGTGAGCATACCGGCGCGCGTGGTGGCGCCGACCAGGGTGAACGGCGGCAGATCAAGCTTGACCGAGCGTGCCGCGGGGCCTTCGCCGATCATGATATCGATCTGGAAATCCTCCAGCGCGGGATACAGCACCTCTTCAACCACCGGCGACAGGCGATGGATTTCGTCGATAAAGAGAACGTCGTGCGGTTCCAGGTTGGTGAGCAGCGCGGCGAGGTCGCCGGCACGCTCCAGCACCGGACCGGAGGTCTGCCGCAGGTTCACCCCCATCTCGCGCGCGATGATGTGCGCCAGCGTGGTCTTGCCCAACCCCGGCGGGCCGAACAGCAGCACATGGTCGAGCGCCTCGCTGCGCTTCCTGGCGGCATGGATGAAGATCTCCAACTGCTCGCGTGCCTTGGCCTGGCCGACGTATTCGGCCAGCGTGCGCGGGCGCAGCGCGCGTTCGATCTGCTCTTCCTGCGGGCTGACGGCAGCGGGGGCGATGAGGCGGTCGGTTTCGATCATGGCAGACGATGCGGACAAGCGGCGATTCTACTCCGCGGTCGATGCATCGTCCTGCACCAACTGACGGCGTCCGCGTGCTTTCGCAGCATAGAGTGCACGATCCGCACGGGCGAGCACGTGGCTGAGGGAATCCTCGACAGCCCCGTCAAGCCAGGTCTGCCCGGCACTGAGGCCCGTATGCAAATCGAGACCAAGGCTGTCGAGTTCGCGCTGGAAACGCTCTGCGAGACGCTGGTACCACCCCGCCACGCCGGCCGCGTCGAGCCCGGTAAGCAGCGCAGCGAATTCGTCCCCGGCCAGGCGTGCTGCGAGGTCGGCCTGGCGGGTCACCGCACGCAGCGCCTGCGCCAATGCCAGCAGGACCTGATCCCCGACACCATGGCCAAAACGGTCGTTGACACCCTTGAAATGGTCGACATCCAGCAGCACCAGCGCCACAGGATGGCCACGGCCCGCCAGCCCCAGCGTCTGGGGAAAGTGCGTCTCGAACGCGCGGCGGTTGGGCAGCCCAGTGAGCGGGTCGCTTAGGCTGAGATGCGCGAGTTGCGCACGCTGATCCTGTAGCTGTAGCGCCATTCCGTGGATATCGGCAGCCGCGGGCTCGAATTCGGCATAGTGCGGCACGATCGCCGGTACCGGTTCGCTGCGGGCAAGCGCCGCGAGCGCGTCACGGATGGCATCGACATCGCGCAGCATGGTGCGGCGGAGGCGCAGCATGCTGCCGCCAAGCAGCGCCAGCACCGCAGCCAGAGTCAGCAGGCCGGTGACCACCTGCATGCCGCCGCCGTGCTTGAAATGCTCCACCGGCGCTCGAACGTGCAGGGTCCAGCCGGCGCTCGGGATGTCCGCGCGAATTTCCTGCATGGAGCCCGCGACCTCGCCTCGAGCTGCGATCGTATTCCCCGCGGCATCGATCAGGGCAATCGCGTGGCCAGGATGGAGTGCGTCATCGATGATCTGCTGCAGCCGGGCCAGGCGCAGGCTGACGAAGACCCCACCCAATACCTCGCCGCCCCCGTCGCGCACTTCCGCCACCAGGTCGAAGTGCTCCGCACCTGGAATTTCACGATGCAGCAGGGGCCGCAGGTCCGACAGCGTACCCGCGCTTTGCATGTCGCGCTGACACTGGGGGCCGACGCGCAACGACAGGGCATCACCACGTACTTCCCCACGCACACTGACCAAGGCGAGCCCGAGCACTTCGGGCAGCAATCGCTGATGACCGGCCGCCCAGCTTTCCTGCTCCTCGACCGTGCCGAAGCGCATCAGATCGACTAGTTGTGGGTCCTGCGCGAAGTGATCCACCAAGTGATGGTAATAGTCGAGCAGGCGCACCACGCTGGTCCGGGTCTGCTCTGCCTCCAGTTCGAGCAGGCGCTGCCGCGCCTGGCGATCCGCCTGCACGCTGAACCCGATGCTGAGCGCGATGCCCGCGGCGAAGAGGCCCACCACCGCCAGCAGCAGCCAGCCGACGCGGCGGCGCAGTGAAACCGGGGCGAGCGTGGCGGCGTGGGGCACCTCAGCCTTTCGACAGCCCGCGCAGCGCCTGGCGGATCGCCTCGCTCACCGGCAGATCGGCCGGCAGCTGGCGGATGGCCTCGGCGGTCTCGCGCTCGTTGTAACCCAGGGCCAGCAGTGCCTGCCGCACGTCATCGGACACCCCCGCGGCTTCGACGCCGGCAATCGCGCCAGCGAAGACCGGCTTGCCCTTGAGTTCGAGGAGCAGACGCTCGGCCGTTTTCTTGCCGATGCCCGGCACCTTGACGATGCGGCCCGTCTCCTGCGCCGCGATGGCCGCGGAAAGGTCGTTCACCGAGAGGCCCGACAACACCGCCAGCGCAGTCTTGGCGCCAATGCCAGAGACTTTCAGAAGCTCGCGGAACGCCGCCCGCTCGATCTCGCTGGCGAAGCCGTACAAGAGATGGGCATCTTCACGAACCGCCAGATGCGTGAGCAGGCTCACCGTCTCGCCAAGCGCCGGCAGGTTGTAGAACGTGCTCATCGGCACGTCGATCTCGTAGCCGACGCCATGCACGTCGACCAGCACCTGCGGCGGATGTTTGGCAGCGAGCGTCCCGGTGATGCGTCCGATCAAGATCTGTTCCCTTTCAGCTGGCTGCGGCGCTGCCAGGTCCGCCCGACCTTACTCCGGCCACTGGCCGGTGAAAAGAGGCCTTTCAAACCAGGCGCCCGCCCTTGACACGATACCCCGCGGTCGACTGCGCGCCGAGCCGGCTGCCGTGGGCATGCGCAATCGCGCACGCGAGCGCGTCGGCGGCGTCGGCGGTGGGCGCGACAGGCAGGGCCAGCAGCCGCTTCACCATCTCCTGCACCTGCTCCTTGGCGGCCTTGCCGTGGCCGACCACCGCCTGCTTGATCTGCAACGCGGTGTATTCGGCGACCATGAGCTCGTTCGACACCGCCGCGCAGATCGCCGCGCCGCGCGCCTGCCCGAGCAGCAGCGTCGACTGCGGATTGACGTTCACGAAGACGATTTCGACCGCGCAGGCGTCGGGTTGATACGTACCGATCACCTCGTTCAGTCCGGCGAACAGCACGCCGAGCCGGGTCGGCAATTCACCCTCGCCACTCTTGATCACGCCGCTGGCGACGTAGGCGAGCTTCTGCCCGGTCTGTTCGATGACGCCAAAGCCGGTAAGGCGCAGGCCGGGGTCGATGCCGAGAATTCTTGAGGCGTGAGGCGTGAGCGGGCGGGGCGGGCATCATGACCTGCCTTCGTTCTGAAGCGAGTTCAAGAGCCCACCCAACAATCCGAAGACACGGTCGATCTGGTTTGCAAGTTCGGGCTGCTCCAGCGTAAACGCCAGATCCTTCGCCAACAGAAACTGGGTATCGAGTTCGCTTAACGAACCGCGAGCGATGGCCAAGAACTGAATGAATTCCTTATTGGTTTGCCGCGCCGCACCTTCGGCGATATTGCTCGGCACCGAAATCGCTGCCCGGCGCATCTGGGAGATCAGTCCGAATTTCTCCTCGGCGTGAAAAACGCGCGTTACTTCGTAGACGTGCTTGACCAGCAACATTGCCTGCTGCCACAGCAACAGGTCGTAATGCTTGCGTCCTGAATGCCTCACGCCTCACGCCTCACGTTTTCTCGCACGTCTCACTCCGGCAACACGGCGTTGGTGTAGACCTCCTGCACGTCGTCGAGGCTTTCCAGCGCGTCGAGGATCTTCTGCATCTTCACCGCGTCATCGCCGGCGAGTTCGGTCTCGGCTTCCGGGCGCATGGTGATCTCCGCGACGGCCGGCTTGAAGCCGGCCTTTTCCAGAGCCTCCTTCACCGCCTCGAAGGCCTTGGGGTCGGGCGAGGTCAGCACCTCGATCGAGCCGTCGTCGTTGGAGATAACATCGTCCGCACCGGCTTCCAGCGCGGTTTCCATCACCGCGTCCTCGCTCGCACCCGGCTCCAGCACGATCTGCCCGCAGTGCTTGAACTGGAACGCGACACAGCCGTCGGTGCCCATGTTGCCGCCGTGCTTGACGAAGGCGTGGCGCACGTCGGCGACGGTGCGCGTCTTGTTGTCGGTGAGACAGTCGACCATCACCGCGACGCCGCCAATGCCGTAGCCTTCGTAGCGCGCTTCCTCGTAGTTCACCCCTTCGAGCTGGCCGGTGCCGCGCTTGATCGCGTTTTCAATGTTGTCCTTCGGCAAGGAGTCGGCCTTGCCTTTCTCGATCGCCAGGCGCAGCCGCGGGTTCATCGCGGGGTCGCCACCGCCCATTTTGGCGGCCACGGTGATTTCCTTGATAAGCTTGGTGAAGATCTTGTCACGCTTGGCATCCTGACGCCCTTTACGGTGCTGGATGTTGGCCCATTTCGAATGTCCTGCCATGTCGATTCCAACGCAATTTGAATAGCCGGAGATTTTACACCTTGGCTCCCTCTATACGCTTGGGCGTCGACCTCGGCGGCACCAAGATCGAACTCATTGCGCTCGACGCGGCCGGACACGAGATCCTGCGCCGCCGCGTGCCGACGCCGCAGAACGACTATCCCGCCACCGTGGCTGCGGTCGCCGCGCTGATCCATGCGGCCGAAGTCGAGCTGGGCCGCCAGGGTACGGTCGGCGTCGGCACCCCCGGCGCGATCTCGCCGGCGACCAGCCGCATGAAGAACTGCAACTCGACCTGCCTCAACGGCCGGCCGCTGCAGGAAGATCTCGAACGTGCACTGAATCGCGAGGTGCGGCTCGCCAACGACGCCGACTGCTTCGTGCTGTCGGAAGCGACCGACGGTTCGGCGGCCGGGGCGGACACCGTGTTCGGCGTGATCCTCGGCACCGGCGTCGGCGGCGGCGTGGTCGTGCGCGGGCACCTGCTGCGCGGCGCCAATGCCATCGCCGGCGAATGGGGCCACTCGCCCCTGCCCTACTTCCAGTTCGCCCACGCGCAAGCCGACCGCGAGGGCACCGGCCAGCATCCCGCCACCGGCGAGGCCATCCTGCACCCCTGGCCGAGCCCGCGCGAGTTGGAGGCCGCTCCGGCATGCTACTGCGGCAAAAAGGGCTGCATCGAAACCTGGCTTTCCGGGCCCGCGTTTGCCGCCGACCATGTGCGCTACGGTGGCGAGGATCTTCCCGCGCACGAGATCGCGCAACTCGCCAACGCCGGTTACGGCCCGTGCAGCGCGACGCTCGCGCGCTATGAAGAACGCCTCGCGCGCGCCCTCGCTGGCGTCATCAACCTGATCGACCCCGATGTGATCGTGTTGGGCGGCGGGCTCTCGAACATCGAGCGGCTATATGACACGGTGCCGCGACTGTGGCCGCGCTACGTATTCTCCGACCGCGTCGACACGAAACTGGTACCGCCGAAGCACGGCGACTCCAGCGGGGTGCGTGGGGCGGCGTGGCTGTGGAATGACGCGTAACGAAGACCGGGTTGCCGATTGCGCTTCAATGGATATACTTCTCGTATATACACCCCGTGGAGCACGACATGGCGATAGCAAAGGTCTTCAGGAGCGGTAATTCGCAGGCAGTACGCATCCCGCGCGAATTCCAGTTCAGCACCGACGAAGTCGAAATCGAGCGACGCGGTGACGAAATCGTTCTGCGACAGCCGGTCCGTACCCTCAAGCAGGCATTCGACGCCCTGGCCACGCTGCCCGAGGACTTTTTTGCCGAAGACCGGCAGGACACGCCGCCGCAATCGCGTGAAGGCCTGTAATGACAGTTGCGCGCCTGCTCGACACCAACATTTGCATCTACATCGCGCGCCAGCATCCCGCGACGGTGGGCAGGCGGTTTGCGCGTGCCGCCGTCGGCTCGCTGGGCATCTCGGTCATCACCTGGGGTGAACTGTGCTTCGGCGCGGACAAGAGCAGTAATCCGGCGCGCGCACATGAATTGCTGCTGCAATTCGCCCGTTCGGTCGAGGTGCTGCCGCTGCCTGCGGAAGCGGGCCGGCACTACGGCGAAATTCGCACCACCTTGCAGAAGGCGGGCACGCCCATCGGCAACAACGATCTGTGGATCGCCGCGCATGCGCGGGCGCTGAACGTGCCGCTGGTCAGCAACAACCTGCGCGAATTCGAACGGGTACCGGGCCTGAAGCTGGAAAACTGGGTTTGAGGCGCCACGGCGGCCGGTGCCACTTGTTTTCCCTCTCCCCAGCCCTCTGATGAAGCCTCTATGCGATCGACTGGGCCAGCAAGCGGGCGAGGGGGACGCGGAATCGCTTCGCGATGTTTCACGCTAACGCTCTTCACGAGAGGCCTGCCATGATCAACGAAACCAGCGCGACCGCCCTTCGCCGGAACCTGGGCGAGATGCTGAACCAAGTGCAGTACCGGCACGACAACATCGTGATCAACAAGAACGGCAAGCCGGCAGCGGCGCTGGTCAACGCACGGCTGTTCGCACGCATCCGGCGCATGCAGGCACGCTTCGGCGCGTTGTGCCGGCGCATCGAGGCGGGATACGCAGAGGCGCCCGAGGCCGAGGGGATGGCGGAAATCGGCACAACAGTCACGGCGGTGCGTACGGAACGCGGAACTGCGCCAAACTCGCTAGAATTTTGGAATCCATGCACCCGGGACACACCATGACCGAACCGCTCCTCATTGCCAAAAACGCCACCACCGACCTCCACCTGCTGCCGCAGATGGCGAACCGTCACGGCCTCATCACCGGCGCCACCGGCACCGGCAAGACGGTCACGCTGCAGACGCTGGCCGAGCACTTTTCCCGCATCGGCGTGCCGTGCTTCATGTCGGACGTGAAGGGCGATCTGTCGGGCATCTCGCAGCCAGGGGGCGGCAATGCCAAGGTGGCCGAGCGGGTCGAGATGCTGAAGCTCGAAGGCTTCGAACACCAGGGCTATCCGGTCACCTTGTGGGACCCGTTCGGCGAGGCCGGCCATCCGGTGCGCGCCACGGTGTCGGACATGGGGCCGCTGCTGCTGTCGAGGATGCTCGATCTCAATGAAACGCAGAGCGGCGTGCTGAACCTGGTGTTCAAGGTGGCGGACGACAATGGCCTTTTGCTGCTGGATCTCAAGGATCTACGCTCGATGCTCGCCTTCGTCGGCGACAACGCCAGGCAGTTCACCACCGAGTACGGCAACGTCTCGGCAGCATCGATCGGCGCGATCCAGCGCGGCCTGCTGGCGCTGGAGTCGCAGGGCGGCGAGGCGATCTTCGGCGAGCCGATGCTCAACATCGCCGATCTCATGCAGACCGACCGCGGCCGCGGCGTCGTCAACATCCTGTCGGCCGACCGCCTGATGCAGTCGCCGAAGCTATACGCGACGCTGCTGTTGTGGCTCCTGGCCGAGCTGTTCGAAAACCTGCCGGAAGCAGGCGACCTCGACAAACCAAAACTGGTGTTCTTCTTCGACGAGGCGCACCTGCTATTCAACGATGCGCCCGAGGCCTTGGTGGAAAAGATCGAACAGGTGGTGCGCCTGATCCGCTCCAAGGGCGTCGGCGTCTACTTCGTCACGCAGAACCCGGCCGACGTGCCGGACAAGGTGCTCTCCCAGCTCGGCAACCGCGTGCAGCACGCGCTGCGCGCCTTCTCCGCACGCGACCAGAAGGCGGTGAAGGCAGCGGCCGAGACCATGCGCGACAACCCCGAACTCGACGAAGCCGCCGCGATCACCGAACTCGGCGTCGGCGAGGCACTGGTGTCCTTCCTCGACGCCAAGGGCCGCCCCGGCGTGGTCGAGCGCGCCTTCATCGTGCCGCCGCAAGGACAGATCGGCCCGATCACCGACGCGCATCGGCGGCGTCTGATCCAGGCGTCGCTGGTGGCCGGCGTCTACGACAAGACCGTCGACCGCGAGTCGGCGCACGAGATCCTCAAGGCGCGCACCGAGCAGACGGCGCAGGCCGCGGCCGAAGCCGAACAGGCAAAACAGCAGGCCAAAGTGGCCGCACAACAGCCGGAAAGCGGCGGCGGCATCCTGGGCGACCTCCTCGGTGGACGCGGCGGCCGCCGCGAAGGAGCGGTCGAGGCCATGGCGAAATCCGCCGCGCGCTCAATTGGGAGCCAGGTCGGCCGCGCGATCATCCGCGGCGTGCTGGGGAGCATTTTCGGCGGCCGGCGCTAGTCTGCCGACCGAGCCGAAATGACCACCCCACGCGATCTGCTGCGGGCGAAGCTCAATCTCGAAACCGCCCGCATCGCGTGGGCGGAACTGGAACGCCCGTTCGCGCGCGGCGCCGTCATCCGGGTCGCCCCCGATATGGATCTCGTCGATGTTGCACTGGACGTGGCGGAAAACAACGCCGCCCGCATTGAAGCCTGGCTCGCCGAGGGCCGCATCGCGCGCGCGGACCTGCTCGACGCCGAGGACTGGCACACGCGCCAACCCGGCCTGTGGGCGGTGGTGGTGGCGCCGTGGGTGCTGGTGCAGGAAAGGTAGCGCCGTCCGCGGGCTACGCACACAGCCTTACGGCATGATCTCCACGTACTCGTAGACTTCCGCGTCGGTCAGCCGCTTGCGCACCGGCACCGGCAGCTTGGCGAACCACGCGTGCGGGTCGTGCCGGTCGATCTCGCGGCCCATGAAGCGGATGAGTTCGCAGATGGGCTCGACGACGTTGGCGCGGTAGCGCTCATCCTGCTTCACGTAGCCCAGATACAGGTTCTTCATGCAGTTGCGGCGGCACCACGAGAACGCCTCGCAGGTTTCGCACGGCATCTCCGGGGTCGGTTGCAGCGGGCTCTTCTTCAGCCAGTTGCCCTGGATTTCGCCCATCTTCATCGTCGGCGCGTACATCATGTCCGGGCATGGGAAAATTTCGCCGTTGGGCATGACGTTGATGAGATGCGTCGACACGCGGCACTGGGTGAGCCCCGCGTAAAGCTCCTGCGCGCGGTTGGGTAGCAGCTTGTTGCGCACCATGCCCATCACCGGAATCAGCGGATAGAGCGTGTCGGTCGAAGCGAAGAACTTGTCGATGAGCTTCACCAGCACCGCCTTGCGCTTCTCCACCGAGTCACCGAAATACATCTCGTCGGCGACGAACTGCCAGTAGAGATAGTCGATCGCCTCCAGCGCCGAAGCCAGTTCGTCGAGTTCCTCGAACGTGGTGTCGGGGTTGCCCCAGGTCACGCGCGCGGTGATAGTGCCGCCGACCTTGCCGTGCACCTTATCCAGGTTCTTGATCACCTGGCGCCAGATGCCGCGCCCGCGGTAGCCGTCGGTGATGGCCTCGCCGCCATCGATCGACACGAGGATGTTGGACAGCTTCGCCAGCACCCAGTCGGGTAGATCGTCGAGCAGCGTGCCGTTGGTCTGCAACTGGTAGCGGAACTCGGGGAAGCGGCGCATCACCGCCTCCATCATCGATCGGTTGAGCGTCGGCTCGCCACCGTAGAAGGTCACATAGATTTCCTTGCCCTTGAGGTGGGTGTCGACGAAGCGCGCGAGCTGGTCGATGTCGTACTTCAGCTCGGTCTGCGAACCCAGCACGTCGCCCACGCCGAGCGAGCAGTAGGTACACTTGAGATTGCACTTCAGGGTGGTGAGCAGTTGCAGCTCGACGCGGCCGCCGACGATGGGATCGGAATCGGACACCGGCGCGACGGCGGGAACGAAGTCGATGGTTTGGGAAGTCATGGCAAATCCAGAACGAACACGGGAACGCCACGCCGCAGGCGGCCATGGCGCAAAGCTGTCAGCGCAGGGCGGACGGCGGCCCCTGTTCGGGCAGGGCGGTGATGCCGAAGCGCAGCCAGCCGGCAGCGGCCCGGTCTATGGGCGCACAGCGGAGGCGCAGCAGGCAAGAGAAAGTGGCGTCGATCACGGGGCGAACTCTACCCTGCCGGGAAGGCGTGTCAAGACGGGTAGTGCGCGCCCGCTGGTCGATTTGCTTCAGGCGGCGAGACCGTCCTTCACCCGCAGCAAGCGCGCGCGCGCCTCGGCCGCGACACCATGTACCGCAGGGTTGGCGACCAGCTTGACCATGATGTCTGGATCGAGAAAGGACACCGTCACCTTGCCATCGGCCTCCTCGCGCACCACCACGTTGCAGGGCAGCAGCATGCCGACATCGGGCTCCGCGCCGATCGCCTGATTCGCCAGCGGCGGATTGCACGCGCCGAGGATGCGGTAGGGACGCATGTCGACGTCGAGCTTGGCCTTCATCGTCGTCTTGACGTCGATGTCGGTGAGCACGCCGAAGCCTTCCGCCTTCAGCGCGGCGATGACCTTCTCGATGGCGGCATCGAAGGGTCCGTTGATCTGGGTGTCGAATCCGTAGTCGCTCATGAAATGCTCCTGTTAGTTGAACGCGGACTTCGCATTCTAACGGGCATGGCGCGTTGCCACCCCTGACGATGAAACCCGCCATGCCCGTTTCCCTCTCCCCATCTCCCACAAGCGAGAGAGGGGGACACGGAATCGCTTCGCGCTGTTTCACGTTAACCGCGCGGGCCGCGCTCATGGCTCCAGCGACTGCCGCTCCATCTTCCACCACAGGCGATACACGTCATCCGACCACAGCGATTTGATGTAGGCGACCACATCCTGCATCTCCGGTTCGCTGAGCTTGTGCCGCCAGGCCGGCATCTTGCCCTCGCCGCCCGGACTGCCGTCACGGATCATTTCCAGCAGCACGGCGGTCGGGTGGTGCCAGGCGTGCGCGCTGTCGTCGAGCGGTGGAGGCGGATAATGGCCGTCGGCGTCGCGTACGCGCCAGTCACCGGCGGGGCCGACACCCCGCTCACCGTGGCATTCCAGGCAATGGCGCGTGTACACGGCCAGTCCCCGCGCCACCTCGGGTGCATCCGGGGCGCGAGGTGGCGGTTCACCCTCCGCGACCATTCCCGCGAGGCGGTCAAGCGTGGGGGGCGCGGCGGGCGAAGGCGGCTTCTCGCAGGCGGCAAGCAACATCCCGCCCAAGGCAACCGTCAGAAGCGTGGCACGCGGCGTCGAGATCGTGGTCCTCATCATCCTAAGGACCGCAGTTGGGCGCGCCCGATGGTGCGTCTGATCGCGTGCCGGCGGCGAAGCAACGACGCCGCAGGCCGGGGCCGGCAAGGAGGCGAGAGAGCGGAGTCGTTGCGGCTTTAGCGGCTTTACGAATGCGGCCTGTCCCTTGCGGGTGCAAATGCAGGCGCGTGAGCAGCCGTGCCAGCGGGCGTGTAGCGGTCTCGCCCAACAGGTGACGGCAATCAAAAGCAGAAAAGTCAGGGTTCATGCGATGTTCGAAGGGGTATAGAGCGGTCCACTGCGGTTGCCAGGATCATCCCTCATGACCCCCTGCCGGACCGGCGGTTCCACCATTCAGCAAGCCATCCAGCACCCGCCGCATGTTTTGCCAATGCGAGCCTTCCCAGTACACCCGCCCGCAACCGTCGCACGTCGAGAACCGCTCGTAACATTCCCGCACCCGGGGTGGCACGCGGTCGACCACGCTCGCCTTGGCCACCGGGTGCAGCGGCGTGTTGCAGTGCAGGCAGCGGGTGAATGGCCGCGCACTGCCCGCAAGGTCGAGGCGTTCCACCACCTCGCGCAACTGATACGCCGATTTCAGCGCATGAACGTAGCAGCCCTGCGTCACCGCGCGGCGTTTCAGCAGTTCGCGGTCGCGCGTCAGCACGATGCGGCCCTCCCGCACGCAGATTTCAACGATGGTGTCGTCGTGGAAATGGTTATCGTACAGCGTGTCGAAACCCAGCATGCGCAGCAGGTGCGCCAACCCGCCGAGGTGCGCGTCGGCGACGAAGCCGGGCTCGCCCGGCGGATCATCACGCACGCGCAGCGACGGCATCCCATCCAGCGCGGCGGCACGCGGATACACCGCGACCCGGTCGCCGGTCTGCAGGATGCGGTCGAATCCGACCGCCTCGCCGTTCACCAGAATCACCTCCACTTCGGTGTGCGGTACCCCCAGCGCCTCGATCATGTGCTTGGTCGTCGCCGCCCGCGCGCACGGCACCGTGAATTCCCGCTCGCGCCGCGCCGGCGCGAGAAAATCGTTGAGCGCTTCGTGGAAACGGAAGGTGGCGCTGACCATGGATGCCATTCTCGCCGCTTGCCGCAGCCGCGAAAACCCCACAATGGCTTAACATCCCTCGAAAACGCGACGACTGCGCACCCGGCGCCCCCCGAAAGGATCCCCATGCCGCTCCCCGAATCCCCGCTGGCCACCGCCGCGCTCTTCATCCTCGCCGGCGCCGTCGCCGTCGGCGGCCTCACCGCCTATGTGCGGCTCGCCGAGAAGAACACCCCGGTCGACGTCGGCCTGCTGCACGGCGGTGCCGGCCTTACCGCCGCCCTGCTCCTGCTCGTGTCGCTCTTCCGCGACAACACAGCCAACCCGAATGCAGCGCCGACGCTGGGGTTCCTCGCGCTCACGATCCTCGCCGGCATCACCCTGTATTACCTCATCCGACGACGCGGCCTGCTGCCCAAGACGCTGGTGCTCATCCACGCCCTGCTCGCCGTGAGCGCCGTGCACACCCTGCTACGCGGCTGGCCGACATGAAAGGGACGTCCGCCTGACAAAAAACGTCACATCGTGCCGCCACGGGGCACCGCCGAAACGGGCCCAATGAATGGGCAACCGGCTCGCCGAAAGCACCTGCTCACCCCAACGTCCGCACGGATCGTGGATCTTGCGGGGCCAAGCCGGATTTTTTCCAGGCCGCGCCTAAAGTTGGCACGCCCCCTGCACGTTATTGCACCAGACACGGCCAACACGTGTTCAACCTGCCCAACTCAAGGAGATATGAAATGCGTAAAGTTCAACAAGGTTTTACCCTGATCGAACTGATGATCGTCGTGGCGATCATTGGTATTCTCGCCGCGATCGCCCTGCCGGCCTACCAGGACTACACCATCCGTTCCCGCGTGTCTGAGGCGATGGCACTGGCTAGCGGTGCAAAAGCCACTGTCGGCGAAAATATTGCCAATGCAAATACTATCGACGCGACGGCATGCAACGGTGTGAGCACCTTCAGCACGGCCACCGACAACGTCGCGAGTCTCGCTTGTGCAAGTGGCGTACTTACGGTTGTGACGACCGCGAAGGCAGGTGCTGTGACCATTACACTCACCCCGAGCTCTGTCAGCGCGGGCCTGAAATGGTCGTGTGGCACGGCCGACGCCACGAAGTACAAGTATGTGCCGGCGGAGTGCCGCAAAGCAGCCTAAACGGCTGCTCGATTGATGAGCACGAGCCCCGTTTCGACGGGGCTTTTTCAATCATAGCCAACGCGGAATATGCATAATACGGCGCGATCCATCAAGCATTGGATACTTGATCTTCCCAAGTGTGGCCGCAACACATCGATTCTGTATGTGTTGCTTTATTTCGCCCTGGCATCGCTGGTATATCTTGGCGGCTTCGCGGATAACATTGCCATTCCGGAAGGGCGAGAGACCTTGATCGTCGAGACGCTGCTGGAGTCGCCGGCATTGGCGTGGCACTTCGCGGCGTTTGTGCTGACCCTCGGCGCACTCAATCTCTTGCCCCTGTTCCTGCTGCTTGCCAGTATGCGGCACATGTCAGAAACCTTGCGTCGCGCACGCATATCAAAACCGTCTTATTTTCTTTTGGCAATTTTTCTGTTTTGGGCGGCACAGCTAACGCTTAATAAATTATATTTTCCTCGGTCTGCATTCGCACTGCTTATTCCGATTGAGAACCCACTCGCGTTGAAATGCATTGGCGTTGGAGCCCTCGCGGCATTCTTACTCATAGGGGTACTGCCAGCCTTTGTCCAACCGTTGAGGCGTCTCGCCAGCGCTCTGCGGCACCCCGTGCCGAAATGGGTCGTCGGGATCGCGTTGATAGCAGGCATCGTGAATCCACTCTATTCGCGCTTCTTGCCACAGGAAGCGCGAGCCCGGCAACCAGACATCATATTGATCGGGCTGGATTCATTTTCGCCGCAGCACATGCAGCGTCATCCCGGGGCATTACCTACGATCGAAGGGTTCTTGCGGCAAGCGGCGGTATTTGACAACACCCTGACCCCGCTGGCACGAACGTTTCCTGCCTGGACCAGCATTCTGACCGCAAAGTATCCCGTAAACAGCGGAGCACGCTTCAACCTGACAGCATTCAACCAGGTTGACGCCAGCGAGACCTTGCCGCGCATTCTCAAGGCGCGGGGATACACGACAATTTACGCTCAGGACGAGCGCAGATTCAACAACATCAACGAGCATTTTGGTTTCGACAAGACGGTCGGACCGCGCCCGGGAGCGGCAGAATTCGTCCTCGCCAAGATTGCCGACATGCCCATTGTCAACCTGGTGCTCCTGACGCCCTTGGCACAGCCTCTGTTTCCATTCGTCGCACTGAATCGTGCCTCCGCCGTGCATTACGATCCCACGGATTTCGTCGAGGCCCTGGTGAAAGAGCTGCCGATTGATCCCAATCGCCCATTGTTCCTGGCTGCACATTTTTGTTTGGCGCATCATCCATATACTTGGCGAACGCCCGCGGGGGAGATGGCCTCGGATCAACAACGAACACTAGAGATCGAGCACATCCACGCCCTGAAAGCTGTGGACAAACAGCTCGACCTCTTACTTGAATCGCTCAAAGCGGCGGGGCGGTTGGATAATGCGGTAATTGTGCTCTTGTCGGATCACGGCGAATCAATGGCGTATGAGGATGGGCTCTGGATATCGGAGAACAAGCGGGGTTTGCCAAAAGAGGTGTTCCGCATAGGTTCATTCCAGGCATTTTCGACGGATTCGGGGTTTTCCGGGCACGGTTCTAATGTCTTGGACCGAACACAGTACCAGCCATTGTTGGCATTCAAGGCGGTCGGCCCGTTGAGCCAGAAGTTTCCTTCCGGGAATCGGCAAGAGTTGGCATCCTTGGTGGACATCATGCCAACGATCGTGAAGGCGCTGGATGCGCCCTTGCCTCCAGGAGTGGACGGGATGGATTTGATGTCGGCATCGACCCGTAGCGCTGGTATCTCCAGAATAATCCCGACGGAAACTGGAATACGTTTCAACGCATTGAGTTCCGTGATTAACATTGACGAAGATGCCCTGCTTGCTGAATCAAAGGAGTATTACCGCGTTGACGTGGAGTCGGCCAGACTGATCGTCAAGCCTGAACTCTATGCGGATCTGATCGCGACAAAGGATATTGCACTTCACACACAGGATTGGATGCTCGCTTTCTTGCGTAAAAACAAGAGCCCCCATTTCCCGCGAGTTGCCCTCCTGGTACATAAACCTACGGGCGCCTGGACCATGGGGCGAGACAAGAAATTGCTCGAACAGGCGCCGATAGATGAATTCCGGCAGGCCGCTCGAGACCTGTATGGTAAAGAAATGGATGATTTCTCGGTGAGTTGGGTGTTCAAGCGGTAGAAAAACCACCATCGACGGGAAGGACAAATGGGGTAAGACAAATGGGGTCGGACAAATGGGGTCAGACACGATATTTGTCCTATATTGAGTTGGTTTCCCTTTCCTTTCGGTGAGCAAGCATGGCACGCCTACCCCGCTACGTGATCCCCGGCCAGCCGCAGCACCTCATCCAGCGCGGCAATAACCGGCAGCCGATCTTTGCGGCCGAGGCGGATTATCAGTTTTTTCGTGATGCGCTGGTCGAGGCTTCACGCAAGCACGGCCTCGCGATCCACGCGTATGTGTGGATGACGAACCATATTCACCTGCTGGCCACGCCGGAATTCGACGACAGCATCAGCAAGGTTTTCCAGTCAGTTGGGCGCAAATACGTGCAGTATTTCAATTTCATCCACCAGCGCAGCGGGACGCTGTGGGAGGGACGCTACCGCGCCACGGTGGTGGACAGCGAGCGCTATCTGCTGACCCTGATGCGTTACATTGAGCTGAATCCGGTACGGGCGGGCATGGTGGCGGCGCCGCAGGATTATCCGTGGTCAAGTTACCGGCGCAATGCGCTCGGTGAGAGCGGGCCGAATGCGGACTGGCTGACGCCACACGGGGAATACACGCGCTTGGGGCTGAACGATCTGGCCAGGCGGGAGGGTTATCGCGCACTCTTTGCTGCGGCCATAGATCCGGCGGATCTATCGGAAATCCGCGATTGCACGCACAAGGGCTGGGCATTGGGCGGGGAGCGGTTCCGGCGTGCGATCGAAGCGCTGGGACAGAGGCCGGCGGCGTCGAAGGGGGTGGGACGGCCGCGGAAGTGCGTAGTGCGTAGTGCGGGAATAATCGTGTCTGACCCCATTCCCCCCCCATTGTTCTGCACGTTGTTCTGCACGGCGACTAGAAGGCTGTTGCGCGGGACGGGCTGGACTGACCGCCGCGGGCGGGGTGTCGATCGCGGCGGTACGGCCGAATCGTTTCGTGGGAATGCGCAGTGCGGCGGCATGAGCGAAATCGCAGATCTCTGGTGTTGTTTTGGCGACGACAGGGGCAATAATTGCGACAAGGCCGTCCATGTCGTATAGTTGGCTTCATGTCCGGTCGATCTGTGGGGCCTCTATCCATGTCCGAACGCATCAACGCCCGCCTGTCCCAACCCTTGGCCGAGTTCGTGGAGCGAATGGTCGGCGAGGCGGGGCTCTACGAAACGCCTAGCGAGTACGTGCGCGACTTGATCCGCCGCGACATGGAGCGGCGCGAAGGGCAGATTGTGCAAGACGCTATCCTGAGCGGCTACCGTGACATGGCTGCGGGCCGCGTCTTTGTATCCAGCGGCAACTTCAAGACCGATATGGCGACCCTCGACCGCAAAGACGCCGATGGTTGGTAATGGCGGTTCGTCGCCCGCGCCGTTCCTCCTGACCCGCAATGCGGCACGGGATCTGCGCCGCATCCACGCGCGGTCCCGTCGCGAGTGGGGCGAGGACATTGCCGACCGGTACCTCGCCGACTTGTACGCGGCAATTGGCGATGCCGCGGCCGACCCGGAAAAGGGCCGTCTCCGACAATGCCGCTCGACCCCTTTCCTGATGATTCCGGTGCGGCGACATTTCATGATCTACGATCTCGTGCCGCAGGGCGTCGTCGTGCTGACGATTCAACATCAAGTGCGCGATATCGAAACGCTTGTCACTGAACTGACTCCAATCTTCCACGCCGAAGTCGAACGGATCAAGCGAAAGGCTTGATGGCCCCGGATCTTGCTCGGGTCGAGATCTGGGGGGAAGTCTGACTTGTGGCATCGCCCGACCGTAACGGGCGCGCAGGTCCGGGGGGCCAGGCTTTGTCGCACGCTGCACGAACAGGATGGCCGCGCCCGACGTTTCAGCCTTCCACCACCTCGAATTCGTGCGTGATCTCGGCGGTCTTGGCGAGCATGATCGACGCCGAGCAATATTTCTCCGCCGACAGCTTCACGGCCTGCTCGACGCGCTTCGGATCGAGCCCCTTGCCGGTGACGGTGAAGTGGATGTGGATGCGCGTGAAGACCTTGGGATCGGTCGGCGCGCGTTCGGCATCGATGTCGGCGACGCAGTCGGTGATCGGCTGGCGGCTCTTGCGCAGGATGTGCACGACGTCGTAGGACGAACAGCCGCCCAGGCCCAGCAGCAGCAATTCCATCGGCCGCACGCCGAGGTTCTTGCCGCCGCCGTCGGGCGGTCCGTCCATGACGACGGTGTGGCCGGATTCGCTCTGGCCGGCGAAGCTGACGCCTTCGATGAGTTTGACGCGGGCTTTCATGGCTGTCCTTGGGTACGCAAAGAGCGCAGTTTGTACCACAAAATCCCCAGCCACTCGTGCAGCGCGTAGGTGCTGTCGCGCAGGCCGTTGGGGGTGGGCACGAGATCGAACACCGAGTCGAGGCGGATGCTGGAAAACCGTATGCCGGCGGGCACGACGACCAGCCCCTGCGCCTCGAACAGCGGCACGGCGCGGCGCAGGTGCCAGGCGTGGCTGACGAGCGCGATGCGGCGCACGCCGTCGCGCTGCAGTAGCGGCGCCGACAGCGCGGCGTTGTCCCAGGTGGTGCGCGCGGCGTTTTCGACCCAGCGCGGCGCGATGCCGTATTCCTCGCGCAGCACCTGTTCGAACAGGTGCCCTTCGGCGACGCTGCCGCCCCTGGGCACGCCGCCGGTGACGAGGAGTGGCAGGCCGCTGGTGCGGTGCAGGCGCACGGCGTAGCGCAGGCGCTCGAGGCTGATGCCGTTGAGCGTGTCGCCGCCGTATTCGGGCGCGTCGTGGTAACTGCCGCCGGAAAGGACGGCGATGGCGTCGACGCCCGCAAGGTTGGCGGGCTGGATCGGCGCGCCGATTTCAAGGCTTTTCTGCAGCAGCCCGCCGACCCAGGGCGTGGACAGGGCATACAGCGCAAGCGTGGCGAAGAGGATCAGGGACATGGCGAGGCGCGTGCAGCGACGACGGAGAAGGAGCCCGCCCGCCAGCAGCAGTACCAGCGCCAGCGGCGGAAGCAGGGCGGCGACGACGAGGTTGGCGAGCGTCCAGACGATCATGCGGCCATTGTAGTCCGGGGCGGACGGCTGCACCGCTGTGCGGGCGTCGCGGGGAAGACGTCCGCAGGGTTTGACTTTGCCGCAAAGAGGCGGTTAAAATGCCCGGCTTTCCGAGAATATCCTCCGTGCAGAGGCTGGGTCATGAAAACCTTTTCCGCTAAATCGCATGAAGTCAAACGCGACTGGTTCGTGGTTGACGCCGACAACAAGGTGCTGGGCCGTCTGGCTGCCGAGATCGCCCGCCGTCTGCGTGGCAAGCACAAGCCCGAGTTCACGCCCCACGTCGACACCGGCGATTACATCGTCGTGGTCAATGCGAGCAAGCTGCGCGTGACCGGCACCAAGGAACTCGACAAGAAATACTATCGCCATACCGGCTATCCGGGCGGCATCTACGAAACGACCTTCGGCAAGATGCAGGAGCGTTTCCCCGGCCGCGCGCTGGAAAAGGCGGTCAAGGGCATGCTGCCGAAAGGCCCCCTCGGCTACGCCATGATCAAGAAGATGAAGGTCTACCCGGGCGCGGAACATCCGCACGAGGCACAGCAGCCCAAGCCCCTGGAAGTCCAGGCTTAATTCAAACCCAGGCTTAATTAAGGTCACCCCATGATTGGCAACTACAACTACGGTACCGGTCGTCGCAAGGAATCGGTCGCGCGCGTCTTCATCAAGGCCGGCAGCGGCAAGATCGTCGTCAACGACAAGCCGGTCGACGAATACTTTTCCCGCGAAACCGGCCGCATGGTCGTGCGTCAGCCGCTGGTGCTGACCGACAGCGTAAACAAGTTCGACATCATGGTGAACGTCTCCGGCGGCGGCGAAACCGGCCAGGCCGGCGCGGTGCGCCACGGCATCACCCGCGCGCTGATCGACTTCTCGGCCGAGATGAAGCCGGTGCTGAAGGCCGCCGGCCTCGTCACCCGCGATGCCCGCGAAGTCGAACGTAAGAAGGTCGGCTTCCACAAGGCTCGCCGCCGCAAGCAGTTCTCCAAGCGTTAAGCGCCGGCCCGCACAAGAAGCCGTCCGCATGCGGGCGGCTTTTTTGTGCGCGTCATCCGGCTGCCTTAAAATGGCGGCCTTTCTCAGCAAGGAATCCAGTCATGATCAAAGTCGGTATCGTCGGCGGCACGGGCTACACCGGGGTCGAACTGCTGCGCCTGCTCGCGCGCCATCCGCAGGTTGAGTTGAAAGCGATCACCTCGCGCAAGGAAGCCGGCATGCCGGTCGCCGACATGTTCCCCAACCTGCGCGGCCGCGTGAAACTCGCTTTCTCCACGCCCGAAGAGGCGGGGCTGGAAGCCTGCGACGTGGTGTTCTTTGCCACCCCCAACGGCGTGGCGATGCAGCAGACCCGCGCCCTGCTCGACGCCGGCGTGAAGGTCATCGACCTGGCGGCGGACTTCCGCATCAAGGACATCGCGGTGTGGGAGCAGTGGTACAAGATGCAGCACGCCTGCCCCGATCTCGTCGCCGAGGCGGTGTATGGCCTGCCGGAAATCAACCGGGCCAAGATCAAGGGGGCGCGCCTGATCGCCAACCCAGGCTGCTACCCGACCGCGGTGCAGCTCGGTTTCCTGCCGCTGCTGGAGGCCGGTGTGGTCGAGACGGGGTTTCTCGTGGCGGACGCCAAATCGGGCGTGTCGGGCGCCGGGCGCAAGGCCGAGACGCACATCCTGTTCGCCGAGGCGGCCGACAATTTCAAGGCGTACGCCGTCGCCGGCCACCGTCACTGGCCCGAGATCAAGCAGGGCCTGGAGATCTTTGCCGGCAAGCCGGTCGGCTTCACCTTCGTCCCGCATCTCACCCCGCTGATCCGAGGTATCCACGCGACTCTCTACGCGAAAGTGAGCGCCGACATCGACTTGCAGGCCCTGTTCGAAAAACGCTACGCCGGCGAAGCTTTCGTCGACGTGCTGCCCGCCGGCGCCCACCCCGAAACCCGCTCGGTGCGCGGCGCCAACGTCTGCCGCATCGCCGTGCATCGGCCCAAGGGCAGCGACAGCGTGGTCGTGCTGTCGGTCATCGACAACCTCGTCAAGGGCGCCGCCGGCCAGGCGGTGCAGAACATGAACATCCTGTTCGATCTACCCGAGGACACCGCGCTTGCCGATGTCGGCATGTTGCCGTGACCCGGCGCGCAGGAACTCCGTTGGCTCGGCAGGGTCTTTGCTTGACGCAAGCCGGGTGATGCGGATAATCACCCCACACCTTATTTAGGAGCATTACCATGAATGCAGTAACCGAGATGGAATCCCCGCTGATCTTCACCGACAACGCGGCGGCCAAGGTCAAGAGCCTGATCGACGAAGAGGGCAACGCCGACCTGAAACTGCGCGTGTTCGTCTCGGGCGGGGGCTGTTCCGGCTTCCAGTACGGCTTCACCTTCGACGAGACGCAGAACGAGGACGACACCGTCATGGTGAAGAACGGCGTGACCCTGCTGATCGACTCGATGAGCTTCCAGTACCTGGTCGGCGCCGAGATCGACTATTCGGAAGGCCTGGAAGGCGCCCAGTTCGTCATCAAGAACCCCAATGCCACGACCACCTGCGGCTGCGGCTCGTCATTCTCCGCTTAAATCTGGATTCGACCCAACAAACTTAAATCTGGATTCGACCCAACAAAAAAGCGGCTTCGGCCGCTTTTTTGTTGGGCGCGGGGGTACCGTGGCGCAGGGCCGTCCCTGAGACGGCGGTGCGCGGCCCACCCTCGGCCCGATGCCGTGGGGTTACCACCATCCGATATCGTGGGTGAAGCGGTCAACGGTGGCTTCACGCTCGGACGGTGAAATCCTGGAACAGCCCGGCAAGGTCGCGGGCCGCTTCCTGTAACGGGCGCCCGCGCGCGGCCTTGCCGCATAAGTCGGCGTCCCGGCAGCCCTGCGGCCGAAAGGCCTGCAAAACGTAGCGCTTGACGCCACGCTCGGCCAGATCGCGCGCCAGGCCGGCAAGCGCGTCATCGTTCAGCATGGCAGGATGCACGGTGGTGCGCACTTCGTAATCGGTGCCCGAAGCCAGTACCCGTTCCAGCCCTTCCCGTGCGCGCGCGCCGCTCCCTTCGACACCGGTGATGGCCGCGTAGTTGGCGAACGGAGCCTTCACATCCAGCCCCACCCAGTCGACGAGCGGCAGCACGGCGTCAAGCCGCTTCGGATACATGCCGCCGGTGTGCAAGCCAATCTTGAAGCCCAGCGCGCGCACGTCGCGCATGGCTTCAGCGAGATCGGCCTGCAGCGTCGGTTCGCCGCCGGAGAACACCACCGCATCGAGCAGGCCCTGGCGGCGGCGCAGCAGGGCCATCACATCATCCCAGGCGAGTTCGGTTTCGGCCTGCGCGGGAATGAGGTCAGGATTGTGGCAGTAGCCACAGCGCCAGGGGCAGCCCTGGCAGAACACCACGGCCGCGAGTTGGCCGGGCCAGTCGGTAGAGGAAAGCGGTGTCAGGCCGCCGACGCGCAACATGGAGAATCCTGCTGACAAAACGGCCCCGCGCGCGGCGGGGCCCGAAGCGCCGCCCTGCAAGAGCGGCGGGGTTGAGGCGGTCAGGCCGCGCAGCGGCACTCGACGAAGAACTGGCGCTCGCGGTGTTCGCTCTGCTTGCCCTTGTTGAAGCTGGTCACCGGACGGTGATAGCCCATCACGCGGGTCCACACTTCGCAACGGGTGCGCTCCTCGTCCTTGAGCACGGTGGCGGCGTCGAGGAAAGCGGTCGGAATGGTCATGTCGTTCATGCGGGTCTCCTTTGGGGGTCAAGCTGCAACAGCGCGTTTGCGGGACAGGGCTTCCTCGTCGCACTTCGGGCAGAACTCATGCTCGCCGGCGAGGTAGCCATGTTTGGGACAAATCGAGAAAGTCGGGGTGATCGTGATGTACGGAAGGCGGAAGCGTTCCAGCGAACGGCGCACCAGGTTGCGGCAGGCCTCCGCCGACGAGATGTGCTCCGACATGTACAGGTGCAGCACGGTGCCGCCGGTGTACTTGCGCTGCAGGTCGTCCTGCCGCTCCAGCGCCTCGAAGGCGTCATCGGTGTAGCCCACCGGCAACTGCGTCGAGTTGGTGTAGTACGGCGCGTCGGGGGTGCCCGCCTGCAGGATACCGGGGTAGCGCTTGGCATCTTCCCGCGCGAAGCGATACGTGGTGCCTTCGGCCGGCGTCGCTTCCAGGTTGTACATGTGGCCGGTTTCTTCCTGGTATTCGCCGATGCGGGCACGGATGTGGTCAAGCAGCCGCACCGCGAAATCGTGGCCCCACACCGTGGTGATGTCGTGCTCGTCGGCGGTGAAGTTGCGGATCATCTCGTTGACGCCGTTGACGCCAATGGTCGAGAAGTGATTGCGCAGCGTGCCGAGATAGCGCTTGGTGTAGGGGAACAGGCCGCTGTCCATCAGGCGCTGGATTTCCTTGCGCTTGATTTCCAGGCCGTTGCGCGCCATGTCCAGCAGCGCATCCAGGCGGCGCAGCAGGCCTGCCTCGTCACCCTTGTATTCGTGACCGAGACGCGCGCAGTTGACCGTCACCACGCCGACCGAACCGGTCTGCTCGGCCGAACCGAACAGGCCGTTACCGCGCTTCAGGAGTTCGCGCAGATCGAGCTGCAGGCGGCAGCACATCGAGCGGATGTGGTTCGGCTTCATCTCCGAATTGATGAAATTCTGGAAGTAGGGCAGGCCGTATTTGGCGGTCATCTCGAACAGCAGCGTGGCGTTCTCGGATTCCCACGGGAAATCCGGCGTCATGTTGTAGGTCGGGATTGGGAAGGTGAACACGCGGCCCTTGGCGTCGCCCGTGGTCATCACCTCGATGTACGCACGGTTGATCATGTCCATCTCGGCCTGCAGCTCGCCGTAGGTGAACGGCATTTCCTTGCCGCCGACCACCGGCACCTGCTCGCGCAGGTCTTCCGGACACACCCAGTCGAAAGTCAGGTTGGTGAACGGCGTCTGCGTGCCCCAGCGCGACGGCACGTTGAGGTTGTAGATCAGTTCCTGGATGTACTGCTTGACCTGCGAATACGGCAGATTGTCCTTGCGGATGAACGGCGCCATGTAGGTGTCGAACGAGCTGAACGCCTGCGCGCCGGCCCATTCATTCTGCAGGGTGCCGAGGAAGTTGACGATCTGCCCGACCGCCGAAGACATGTGCTTGGGCGGGCCCGCCTCGACCTTGCCCGGCACGCCGTTCAGGCCCTCGTGCAGCAGGGTGCGCAGCGACCAGCCGGCACAGTAGCCTGCCAGCATGTCGAGGTCGTGGATGTGGATCGAGCCGTCGCGGTGGGCTTCGCCGAGTTCCGGCGGATAGACGTGGTTGAGCCAGTAGTTGGCCACCACCTTGCCCGACACGTTGAGAATCAGGCCGCCCAGGCTGTAGCCCTGGTTGGCGTTGGCGTTGACGCGCCAGTCCTGGCGCGACAGGTATTCGTTGATCGACGATTCGACGTCGACCACGGTCTTGCGGTCCTCGCGCAGCTTCTTGTGGCTTTCGCGATAGACGATGTAGGCCCGCGCCGTCTCGAGGTGGTTGGCGGCGATCAGGGTCTGCTCGACGACGTCCTGAATGCCTTCGATACCGGGCGGGGTGCCGTGGTATTTGTGGATCAGCACCTTGGCCGTCTGGGCGGTCAGCAGGTCGGCCTCGGCCTCACCGAATTCGCCCGTGGCCTGGCCGGCGCGTAGAATGGCGGAACGGATCTTGTTGGCGTCGAACGGCGCCCGGCGGCCATCACGCTTGAGGACTTCACGGGGCAAAACGGCTACGACTGCATTCATGGCTGGTCTCTCTCCTCTCAACAACATTTTGTGCCCAATGAGGATGAAGACTACGACATCTTGTGGCGAAGTCAAGATGAATTTAAGATCAGGATACCCTGATAAACTGAATTAATTTATATTTCCGAGGCTTACGGAGAATCGCCATGAACAGCATCAAGGAATACATGGGCAACGACCATCGCGCCTGCGACGAACTGTTCGCCGCGGCCGAAGACGCCGCAGCCAAAAACGACTGGGATCGCGCGCGCGACCAGTTCGGCCGCTTCCACGCCGCCACCCTGCACCACTTCAAAATGGAAGAAGAAGCCCTGTTCCCCGCCTTCGAAAACCGCACCGGCATGCGCATGGGCCCGACCGAAGTCATGCGCGGCGAACACGTGCAGATGCGCGACCTGATGCAGCAGATGGCCGATGCCGCCCGCGCCGGCAACGGTGATGCCTACCTCGGTTATTCGGAAACCCTCAACATGCTGATGCAGCAGCACAACATGAAAGAGGAAAACGTCCTCTACCCGATGGCGGACCAGGCACTTGCCGCCGAGCGTGACGCTCTGCTCCTGGCCATGCAGGCGCTGCCGGACTAACGGGCATGGGGCCGCCCCCACCCCAGCCTTGTCCCCCTCGCCCGCTTGCGGGAGAGGGCGGGGAGAGGGCTTCGGGAGAGAGAGCAAACGTAATGCCCAAACCGAGCGCTTCGCTTGCCCTCACCCCAACCCTCTCCATTCCACCCACCCCAGCCTTGTCCCCCTCGCCCGCTTGCGGGAGAGGGCGGGGAGAGGGCTTCGGGAGAGGGGGCAAACGTGATGCCCAAACCGTGCGCTTCGCTTGCCCTCACCCCAACCCTCTCCCCCAAGGGGAGAGGGGGCAAACGTGATGCCCAAACCGATTAACGAAATCCTTGTCGATGGTCGCGGGCTGGAACCGCCCGAGCCGCTGGAACGCGTGCTGGCGGCGCTCGATGCTGCCGGTCCGGGCCAGACGGTGCGGCTGCTGCTGCCGCGCGAGCCTTTCCCGCTCTATCCCCTGCTGGCCGAGCGCGGCTGGCGCCACGACACCCAGGCGCAGGCAGACGGCAGCTACGTGATCCGCATCCGCCGGGCCGCCCCGGGCGCCGCGGACTGAGTTTCGCCATGCGCATGCAGGCCGGCCTCTCGTTCGAACAGGCGCCCCCCTTCTCGCTGCCGCTGCGGTTCTTCCTCACCGCGCCGCTGTTCCTGTTCGCGGCGGGCATGCTGGTCGCGCTGATCCCCGAAGCACTCGCGTCCCGCTGGACACCGCAGGCGCTCGCCCTCACCCACCTGATCACCCTCGGCTTCCTCGGCATGACCATGCTGGGCGCACTGACGCAAATGCTTCCTGTGGTGGCGGGTGTACCGCTTCATACCCCGCGCCTCGTGGCGTGGCTCACCCACGTGCCCTTCGCGCTCGGCAGCGCCGCGCTGGTCTTGGGATTTCTTGGCACAGATCCGGCCACCTTCACGACCGCACTTGTGCTGCTGGGGGGCGGGCTTGCCGTATTCGTCGCCGCTGCCGCTGCCAGCCTTGCGCGCGCCGGCCGGACCGACACCGTCAACGGCATGCGACTCGCGCTCCTCGGGCTCGTGCTGACCGCGTGCCTCGGCGTCGCACTGGCCCTGCCGCGCGCGGGCTGGATCGACCTGCCGCCCGCGTGGTCCCGTGTCGACACACACGCCGCCTTCGGCCTGCTCGGATGGGTATTGCTGCTGGTAATGGGTATCGCCTATCAGGTCGTACCCATGTTCCAGCTCACCCCGCCCTACCCGCCCCGCGTCAGCCGCTGGCTTGCCTTCATGCTTGCCCTCCTGCTGGCGCTGCACGCCGCCGCGCCCATACTGCCCGCGCCAGCCGCGTTTCTCGTCAAGACGGGACTCGCCGCCGTCGTGCTCTCCTTTGCCGTCGCCACACTGCAACTGCAGGCCCGGAGGCGGCGCAAGGTCGCGGACGTCACCCTCGACTTCTGGCGCCTTGGCATGGCCAATCTCATCGCCTGCGTGGCGGTATGGCTCGTCGCACAATTGTGGCCTGCATGGGCGGCAAATCGCGCCTATCCACTCCTTGTCGGCACCCTGTTTCTCGGCGGTTTCGCCGTTAGCGTCGTATGCGGCATGCTCTACAAGATCGTGTCCTTCCTCGCCTGGTTTCACCTGCAGGCGCAACTGCAGGCGCGCGCCGGCAGCATTCCCACCATGAAAGACATGATCGCGCCGCAGCGCCAACGGTTGCAGTGGCGCCTGCACCTCGCCACCTGCGCACTGTTCGTCGTCGCGGTATTCTGGCCCATCGTCGCACCCGCTGCCGGGGGCGTCCTCGCGCTGTCGACCGTCATCCTATGGCTCAACCTGCTCGGCGCAGTGCGGCGCTTCCGTACTCATGGCGGGCGGGCTGCGTAATGGACGGAGGGAAACAAGGGCAGTTGACACGCGAGCTTCTGCCCGATTCGCATGCTCCCCTGCTCCCGGCTTTTCCTCCCGCGCCGGAGCCGCTCACCACAACTTTCGGCCTTCCCTTTCCCAGCCCCGCAAGTCGTCCTGGAACGCCGGCGGCCCATATCCCCGAACAATTTGTTCTTTTTGGAACTCGCCGGCTTCCAGAATCTGCTCGGTATAGATCAAGGGACGCAGGTTTCTCGTGGCGAACTCACGCAACCAATTCAACGAACGCGGAGGAATCCGCCGACCCACCGGCACGGCAAGATCGACCGGTCGCCCGTTCCACTGCATTTTTCCGAAAATGACGATGACCTTCCCGTTATTCGGTTTCATCCACTCGGGCAGCGGGCTACCCTCGGCAACCCAGCCGCAGTTGAAATTGTGGCAAGGGTCAACAGGTCGGTTCAGATAGTCGTCGCAGCCCTTGCCGGTGCTGTGAGGGCAGGGATGCCCCGGGTACACCGGGACGCCGTCGATGACCATTTGGACCCAACCATCGCAGCACGCCGTGCAGGGCTGGCATGTTCGCTTGTGCATGCGAGGAATTATCCTGGAAACCGTCGTTGGGCGCACCCGGCAGTGCGCGGCGACCGGGCGTCGGCCGCGACATTTGTCGTTGCAGGCCGCAGGCCCGCGACGACATGCGAAGAAAGCCCGCGCAAGCCCTGCTTCGAAGCGAGTTCGGCCCGGCCACAAACGCAGACGCCCGAAGCGGCGTGCCAGACACCTCGTACTGCCCTGCCGGACAAAACGCGCACGGGAGGACGAACCCTCGTCGCTCATCGCGCTTTCACGCGGATCCCGGCAGCTGGCCAGCGTGTCCAGGACGATCGGGTAGCTCCATCCCCGATTGCGAACGCCCATAAAAAAACGGGCCCCCGAAGGGACCCGTTTTCAGCGCTAATCGACCTGGGTCGGATTAGAAGCTGTGACGCATGCCCAGCGCCCAGCCGTTCAGGCGGGAGCTGCCATCGCTCTTGTTGCTGTCGTACAGCACATAGGCGTTGGTGCGCTTGGACAGCGCATAGTCGGCACCCAGGGTGTACTTCTTGCCATCCGCGGCAGAGCCGGCGTTGTCCAGCTGGCCGTACTGGCCCTTCAGCGTGATCGCGCCCATGTTGTAGGCACCATTCAGGTACCAGGAATCACGATCGCCAGTGCTGCCGCCGTCAGCATCGACGTCTTCATAGACGGCGCCGAGCTTGAAGTTGCCGAACGCATAGCCAGCGCCGATCTTCCAGGCTTCACTGGTGTCGGTGACATCCTGCCAGCCGCCCGCGACATACAGGGGACCATTCTCATAGGTGACGCCCAAGGAAGTGCCATCGACGTTGTCGGCATCGCTGTCCTGGCCCGCGACGATTGCAGCAGCGACCTTCAGGCCGCTGAAGTCAGGCGACATGTAGGCCAAGGCGTTGCTCGGGCGGATGTCGTGCACGGTGCTGATCAGCTGGGTGGCGCAGCTCTTGCCGGTGGTGCCGCCGCAACCAGCGCTTGCCAGGTTGCCCGCGGCGTTCACGTCACCCATGGTGTCGGCGAACAGGTCCAGCTTGCCGGCGGTGGTGAGCTTGTACGGGGTGTCATGACGCCCCATCATCACGGTACCGAAGCCGCCGGACAGACCGACATAGCTGTTGCGGTTGGCGAAGGATGCGCCGCCAACGCCGTCCTGGCCGCCTGCGCTCGCGGAAATCGCTTGTTCCATCTGCCAGATGGCCTTCAGACCACCGCCCAGATCTTCGCTGCCCTTGAAGCCGATGCGCGACTGGCGGTCGGTGACCTGCATGCTCACATTCTGGCCGTTGGTGTCCTCGAGGGAGATACCGAGGACGCCATAAACGTCAACATTGGAAGTGGCCGCGAATGCGGGGGCCGACACAACGCCGGCGACAGCCATAGCGATCAGGGATTTTTTCATTGCTTTCTCCTAAGAAAGTAAAGTGAGTAAATTCTTTAAAGCCAGTGAGGATTCGGAGCTCTGCAGAGCTGTCCTACATGCAAACATGCTTGAGGGACAGCTCCGATTATCCAGACTCAAGTTTAGGGAGCAAGCGAACCATGTTGTTTTTTTCTAAACAATCAACTGCAACTGTTGTTTTGTTGCACATGCGCAACAGCTCCCCAGCACCCCGCCCCAAAGTTAACGGTGAGTCCGATCTTGCGCGGGAGTCACACCCGCCGCATGCCAGCCGAGCCGGGTCGCGGTGGGCCACCGACAACGGGATGGCGACAGGCGTCCGCACGGGCGCCCGCAATCTCCGACGATGTATGGAGGTCTTACAATGAGGCGCTCATCGACCTGAATCGCAAGGAGATCCCCATGCGCTGGGAACGCGGACGACGCAGTGACAACATCGAGGACCGGCGCGGCATGCGTGTGACCGGGCGCGGCCTGGCCGGTGGCGGCATCGGGGCGATCATCCTGGCGCTGGTGGCAATGTATTTCGGGGTGGACCCCTCGGTGGTGCTGAACCAGGCGGGTGGCCTAGCGCCGGCACAGGAGGAACGGCGCCCGGCACCGTTGAACCCGGAGGAGGAGCGTCTGAAAGACTTCATGTCGGTGGTGCTGGCCGACACGGAGGACGTATGGGGCGCCTTGTTCGAGCGTTCGGGCCGGCGCTACGAGGCGCCCAAGCTGGTGCTGTTCTCGGGCGCGGTGGAGTCGGCGTGCGGTTTCGCACAGGCCGCGATGGGGCCGTTCTATTGCCCGGCCGACCACAAGCTGTATCTGGACATGCGCTTTTTCAACGACTTGGCGCAGCGCCACGAGGCGCCGGGGGACTTCGCGCAGGCCTACGTGGTCGCGCACGAGGTAGGCCATCATGTGCAGACGCTGCTGGGCACCTCGGAACAGGTCCACGCGGCGCGCCAGCGGGCGGACACGAAGGAAGGCAACGCGCTGCAGGTCCGCATGGAACTGCAGGCCGACTGCTTCGCCGGGGTGTGGGCACACCACGCGCATCGGGCGCGCCAGGTGCTGGAACCGGGCGACACCGAGGAAGCGCTCACCGCAGCGGCCGGAGTAGGCGACGACCGCCTGCAGCGGCAGACACGCGGGGTGGTGGTGCCCGAGTCTTTCACGCACGGCTCGTCGGAACAAAGAATACGCTGGTTTCAGCGCGGCATGCGGACCGGCGACCCGAGCCAGTGCGACACCTTCGAGGCAGCACAACTGTAGGGGCGCGCAGACAGCACTGGCACCCGGAATATTTTTGAGTATAATCTCCGGTTTTCTCCGTTTCCCGGTAGGTATTGCCATGGTCGTTATTCGTCTTTCCCGCGGCGGCTCCAAGAAGCGCCCGTTCTACAACGTGGTGGTGGCGGATTCCCGCTGCCGCCGTGATGGCCGCTTCATCGAGCGCGTCGGTTTCTACAATCCGGTCGCGACCGAAGGCGCCGAAGGCATGCGTCTGGACCAGGACCGCATCAGCTACTGGACCGGAAACGGCGCGCAGCTGTCCGACACCGTCGCGCGCCTGATGAAGCAGAACAAGGCTGCCACGGCCTGATTTGGCTGATACCGCCGACTGGGTCGTCATGGGGCGCATCGCCGCCCCGTTCGGCGTCAAGGGCTGGGTCAAGGTCCAGCCCTACAGCGAGGACCCGGATGCGCTGATGGATTTCGAGTCCTGGCGCGTCGGGCGCGGCGCACAGCAGACGCAGCACACCGTCGAAGCCGTCCAGGGCCACGGCCATGCCTTGGTCGCCAAGCTGGAAGGCGTTGACGACCGCGACGCCGCATACGCGCTGCGCGGCCAGGAAGTGTCGGTGGCGAAGCGCGACCTGCCGCCGCCGGAGGAAAACGAGTTCTACTGGTCCGACCTGATCGGACTGACCGCGGTCAACCGCGACGGGATCGAGCTGGGCAAGGTGACGGACGTGCTGGAAACCGGTGCGAACGACGTGCTGGTGGTGCAGGGCAAGCGGGAACACCTGATCCCCTTCGTCGCGGCCGTCGTCGGCAAGGTCGACCTGGCGGGCGGCACGATCGAGGTCGACTGGGGCGAAGACTGGTGATGCGCTTCGACGCCGTCACGCTCTTCCCCGAGATGTTCGATGCCGTACTGGATTACGGCATCACGCGGCGGGCACTGGACCGCGGGCTGTACCGGTTCCGCGCATGGAATCCGCGCGATTTCACCAGCGACCCGCATCGCACGGTGGACGACCGGCCCTACGGCGGCGGACCCGGGATGCTGATGCTGGCGGAGCCGCTGGAGCGGACGCTGAACGCGGTACAGCAGGATCTGGCCGCAGAGAATTTGACGCCGTGGGTGGTGCATTTTTCACCGCGCGGCCGCCCGCTAACGCAGGGGCGGGTGATGGAACTGAAGGAAGCCGCGCTCAACCAAAAGCGCGCACTGGTGCTGCTGTGCGGGCGCTACGAAGGCATCGACGAGCGGCTGCTGCAGCGGCGCGTGGACGAGGAAATCTCGCTCGGCGACTTCGTGCTGTCGGGCGGCGAACTGCCCGCGCTGGCACTGATGGACGCGATCATCCGGCAACTGCCGGGGGCGCTGAACGACGCCGAGTCGGCAGTGCAGGATTCGTTCAGCGACGGCCTGCTCGACTGCCCGCACTACACGCGGCCGGAAGTGTGGCAGGGGATGGCGGTGCCCGAGGTGCTGAAAAGCGGCAACCACGCGGCGATCGCCCAGTGGCGGCGCGAAGAAAGTTTGCGGCTGACCGCTGTGCTGCGGCCGGATTTGCTGGACAAGGCGCAGAAACAGGATTGACCGGCACGCTTCGGCGGGCCGGAAAACGGGACCCCTCGGGGTCAATGTGAAACGGCGTGACGTCCGCCCTGAATGGGGCGCACCTCTCCCGCCAGATGCAAGGAAACATCGTCATGAACATCATCGAGCAACTCGAGAAGGAAGAAATCGCCCGTCTGGGCAAGACCGTCCCCGACTTCGCCCCCGGCGACACCGTCGTCGTCCAGGTGAAGGTGAAGGAAGGCAACCGCGAGCGTCTGCAGGCCTACGAAGGCGTGGTGATCGCCAAGCGCAACCGCGGCCTCAACTCCGGCTTCACGGTGCGCAAGATCTCCGCCGGCGAAGGCGTCGAGCGCACCTTCCAGACCTACTCGCCGCTGGTCGCCAGCATCGAGGTCAAGCGCCGCGGCGACGTGCGCCGCGCCAAGCTCTACTATCTGCGCGACCGCTCCGGCAAGTCCGCGCGCATCAAGGAAAAGCTGCCCGCGCGCAAAGCCGCGCCGACGGCTGCCGAATAGGCCGCTTCCTGCCGCGCGACAAAACGCCCGCACATGCGGGCGTTTTGTTTTGGGCGCCGCCCGCATTTGACGCCAGCGCGCCACTCGTCAATCATTGCCGGGCGCACCCCACGTGACGCATTCACGACTCCAAGGAGGAAGACCTGCATGCAAACCAAGATCCTGCTCGACGAATCCGAGATTCCGACCCACTGGTACAACATCGTCGCCGACATGCCCAACCCGCCGGCGCCGCCGCTGGGGCCGGACGGCAAGCCGGTCGGCCCCGAGGCGCTGACGGCAATCTTCCCGATGAGCCTGATCGAGCAGGAAATGTCGGCCGAGCGCTGGGTTCCGATTCCCGACAAGGTGCGTGAAATCTATCAGCTGTGGCGCCCCTCGCCGCTGTTCCGCGCGCACCGCCTGGAAGCCGCGCTCGGCACGCCGGCGAAGATCTACTACAAGTACGAGGGCGTCTCGCCGGCCGGCTCGCACAAGGTCAATACCTCGGTCGCTCAGGCGTATTACAACGCCGAAGCCGGCATCAAGCGCATCGCCACCGAGACCGGCGCCGGCCAGTGGGGCTGCTCGATGGCGCTGGCGGGGCAGATGTTCGGCCTCGAGGTGCGCGTCTACATGGTCAAGGTGAGCTACGGCCAGAAGCCCTACCGCCGCTCGATGATGCAGACCTGGGGCGCCGAGGTGTTCGCCAGTCCCTCCATGGAGACCAACGCCGGCCGTGCGGCCCTCGAAGCCGACCCCAACAATCCCGGTTCGCTGGGCCTGGCGATTTCCGAAGCGGTGGAAGACGCCGCGACCCACGCCGACACCAACTACGCGCTCGGCTCGGTATTGAACCACGTGCTGCTGCACCAGACCGTCATCGGCCTGGAAGCGAAGAAGCAGTTCGAGAAGGCGGGCGCCTACCCCGACATGATCTTCGCCCCCTGCGGCGGCGGCTCGAATTTCGGTGGCGCTGCCTTCCCCTTCTTTGCCGACAAGGCGGCCGGCCGGAACGTGCGCCTGGTCGCGGTCGAACCGGCATCGTGCCCGACGCTGACCCGCGGCCACTACGCCTACGACTTCGGCGACACCGCCAAGTTGACGCCGATGATGCTGATGTACACCCTCGGCCACGACTTCATGCCGCCGAGCATCCACGCCGGCGGCCTGCGCTACCACGGCGACTCCGCGCTGGTGTCGCAGCTCTACCACGAGAAGCTGATCGAGGCGGTGGCGGTGCCGCAGCTCGCCACGTTCAAGGCCGGCGTCACCTTCGCCCGCGCCGAGGGCATCGTGCCGGCGCCGGAGTCCAACCACGCCATCGCCGCGTGTATCGACGAGGCGCTACGCTGCAAGGAAACGGGCGAGGCGAAGACGCTGTTCTTCAACCTGTCCGGCCACGGCCACTTCGACATGGCCGCCTACGACAGCTATTTCAGCGGCAAGCTGGAGGACTTCGTCTACCCCGAGGAAGCCATCCGCGCAGCGCTGGAGCGGCTGCCCAAGGTAGGCTGAAGGCGGGCGGTGCCGCACTATGACGCCATCCTCGCGGCACCGCCCTGCCGCCTCGGCGCCTGCTTCACCGGCGCGGCACTGACGCGGCTCGATTTCCTGCCTGCGGACACGGCCGTGTCGCCCCGCCTCGACGGCCGGGCGCGTGCGCTCGCCCGTGAGCTCGAGGCCTACTGGCAGGATCCCGCGCATGTCTTCGATCTCTTGTACGTGCCCAGCGGCACGCCGTTCCAGCTGCGCGTGTGGTGGGCGCTGCTACAGATCCCGCCCGGACAACCCACCACCTATGGCACCCTCGCGCGGGCGCTGTCGACCGCGCCGCGCGCGGTCGGCCAGGCCTGCGGCGCCAACCCGCTGCCGATCCTCATTCCCTGCCACCGCGTGCTCGCGGCAAACGGCGCACTGGGTGGCTTCATGCATGCGTCGAGCGGCGCACCGCTCGAAGTCAAGACCTGGTTGCTGGCGCACGAGCAGCCGCAAGCCGCACCTCTGCAAACTTCCCCCGCAAGCGGGGGCCAATCCGATGCCCGCGACAGTCGACGACGCACTGATTGACCGCTTCTGCGACCACCTGTGGCTGGAGGACGGCCTCGCCGAGCTCACCCTCGCCGCGTACCGCCGTGACCTCCGGAGTTTCGCCGCCTGGCTCGGCCACGCGCACGGCCGGACGCTCGCCGCCGCCGTGGCCGGCGACGTCGAGGCCTGGCTCGCGCACCGCTTCGCACAACAGGCCCGCCCGCGCAGCGCGGCGCGCTACACGTCGACGCTCAAGCGCTTCTATCGTTTTCTGCTGCGCGAAAACCTGATCGCCGCCGATCCCACGCTCAACCTCGACAGCCCCAAGCTGCCGCGCGCACTGCCCAAGACCCTGACCGAGGCCGACGTCGAGCGCCTGCTCGCCGCCTGTACGGACGAGGACGATGCCGGCCTGCGCGACCGCGCCATGCTGGAGACGCTTTACGCCACCGGCCTGCGCGTGTCCGAACTGGTGGGGCTGAAACTCGCCGCACTCAACCTCGACGACGGCGTGCTGCGCGTCACCGGCAAGGGCAGCAAGGACCGGCTGGTGCCGCTGGGCGAGGAAGCGGTGGCCTGGGTGCGAGCCTATCTCGCGACCGCCCGCGCCGCACTGCTGGGCGGGCAGCTGTCCGACGCCGTGTTCGTCACCGCGCGCGGCGGCGGCATGACGCGCCAGGCTTTCTGGCACCTCATCAAGCGACGCGCGCGCGCCGCCGGCATTGAGCGTCCGCTGTCGCCGCACACTCTGCGCCACGCCTTCGCCACCCACCTGCTCAACCATGGCGCCGACCTGCGCGTGGTGCAACTGCTGCTCGGCCACGCCGATATTTCAACCACGCAGATCTACACCCATGTCGCCCGCGAGCGGCTCAAGTCGCTGCATGCGGAGCATCATCCGCGTGGCTGATCGTCAGCCTGCAGTCCACGCGCCGCATTCATCGCTGCCTGGATTTCTGCGGCGTCGGTGACGAGCGGAAAAGCGCCGGCCACTTCAGGCGGAATGTCGCGCGGGCGACCACTCTGCACATCGCAGAACACCCAGCGGGTTTCCGCCTCGACCAGGGTCTTGCCGTCGCGCGCCCGCACGAAGCGATAGCGGCGCGGCGAGGACTGCGCCTCCATGCCGGCCACCCAGGTTGCCACCAGCAACTCGTCGCCCTGGAAGGCCGGCCGCAGGTACTCGATGAAATGCGAACGAATGACCCAGGTCACCCCGGCCGCCAGATAGCGTGCCATGTTCCAGCCCTGCGCGCTGGAGTGGGCAGTAGCGACATCCTGCATCCAGCGCACGTATTCCTGGTTGTTGACGTGGCCGTTCAGGTCGATGGAGTCGGCACCGATGCTCAGTTGTTCGACGAAAATACGGGGCATGGCTGGGTTCCTGGATGGGCAAGGCGCAATTTTATCGCGCAGGTTTCGTCGACCAAGGCTTGCGCCTATCATGCAGACAAGAAACGTCGTCGAAGGAGATCGTCATGCCCAACACCTTGCGCACGCTGGGAACCCTGGCCGGAGTCGTCGGTCTGTTGACTTGCCTGTTCGCAGGTCTTGCCCGACTGACCGGAATACATTGGCTGATGGGTTTCGAGATCGTCACCCTGTTGCAGATCGGTATCGGCGGCATGGTGCTCGGTTGCTTCTGCCTGCTGCTGGTGCTCACCGCACCGTCCGGGCGCCCCTGACCGGCAGCGCACCGGCCACGCATAATCTCCTGCGCAACCTTCATCATTCATACAGATTCCAGCAAAGCCCTCTCAATGCCCAGCCAAGCCCCACTTCAGGACCGATGGCATAGCGTCATCAAGATCGTACTGATCTACGCCGCCTTTGCATCTGCCTGGATCCTGCTCTCCGACAAGGCGGTGCTGCTCGTCACCGCCGACCCGGACGAGATGGTCCGGATCAGCATGTTCAAGGGCTGGGCCTTCGTGGCAGTGACCTCCTTGCTGCTCTATTTCCTGCTCAACCGCTACTGGGGCCGCTATACCGCCGCGCTCACCGAACAGATCAACGCCCTGAAGCTGATTGAAACGGTGGCCGACAGTTCGTCCGACGCCATCTTTGCCAAGGATATGGACGGGCGCTATCTGGTGTTCAACCAGGCCGCCAGCAACTTCGTCGGCAAACCCGCGAAGGCGGTGATCGGCCGCGACGACTTGGCGATTTTCCCCAGGGAGCAGGCGGAAGAACTGCTCGCCACCAATCGCCGGGTCATCGCCAAGGGCATCATCGAAACCCTTTTTGAACAACTCGACACGCCGGCCGGCCGCAAGACCTTTCATGTCACCAAGGGGCCGCTCCGCGATGGCGAGGGCCGCATCATCGGCACCTTCGGCATTTCCCGCGATGTAACCGAGCGCATGCTGTTCGAGAACGAGCTGCAGCGCCACCGCAAGCATCTCGAAGACCTGGTGGCCGAACGCACGGCCGACCTGGCGCAAGCCAAGGCAAGCGCCGAAAGTGCCAGCCTGGCCAAGGGAAGCTTCCTGGCCAATATGAGCCACGAGATTCGCACCCCGCTCACCGCCATCACCAGCCTGGCCCACCTGATCCGCCGCGGCGAACTTTCCCCGGCCCAGCAAGAGCAGCTCGCCAAGCTGGAGGCAGCCAGTTACCACTTGCTCGACGTCATCAACGCCATCCTCGACCTATCGAAGATCGAAGCAGGCCGCCTGACGCTGGAAGAGGCGCCGGTGTGCGTCGCGACCCTGCTCGACAACGTCGCCGCCATGCTGCACGACCGCGCTGCCGCCAAGAATCTGAAGCTATGCATCGAGCACGGCGAGTTGCCGCCCCGCCTGCGCGGCGACCCCACACGGCTGCAGCAGGCCCTGCTCAACTACGCCACCAACGCCATCAAATTTACCGAGCGCGGCACGATCACCCTGCGTGCCAACATCGCGGAGGAGTCCGGCGACGAGGTCGTGCTCCGCCTGGAAGTCAGCGATACCGGCATCGGCATTCCGCCCGCGGTTCAGGGCAAGCTGTTCAGCGCCTTTGCCCAGGCCGACAGCAGCACGACCCGCAAGTACGGCGGCACCGGACTCGGCCTGGACATCAATCGAAAACTGGCCGAACTGATGGGCGGCGAGGTCGGCCTGAGCAGCACCCCGGGCGTCGGCAGCACCTTCTGGCTGACCGCCCGCCTGGCCAAGGATGACGCCCACCCCTCCACCATCGCCACGGCCCCCGGCGAATCGGCCGAGAGCCTGCTCCGGCAGCGCTTTGCCGGGGCACGCATCCTGCTCGCCGACGATGAGCCGGTCAATCGGGAAATCACCGAAATGCTGCTCGACGACGTCGGCCTGCAGGTGGATTCGGCGGCTGACGGCGCCGAGGCACTGGCCCGGGCGTCGAGCGCGGATTACGCCCTGATCCTGATGGACATGCAGATGCCGACCATGGACGGCCTGGAAGCAACGCGCCGCATCCGCCTGTTGCCGAGCGGCGCCAACGTGCCCATCGTGGCGATGACCGCCAACGCCTTCGCCGAGGATCGCCAGCGCTGTCTGGAAGCCGGCATGAATGATTTCGTCACCAAACCCTTCGCTCCCGAGCACCTCTATGCCACCTTGCTCCAGTGGCTTGCCAAGTCCGACCGAACACCATGAGTAAAGCCGAACACGCCCCCGAAACACCTGCCACCAAGTTCCTCAAGGCCAACCGGGTGCCCTTCTCCAGCCATCTCTACGCTTACGAGGAACACGGCGGCACCAAGGTGTCGGCCCGCGAACTGAACGTCGATGAGCACGCCGTGGTCAAGACGCTCATCTTCGAGGACGAGAACGCCAAACCGCTGATCGTGCT
>JANJWS010000012.1 GCA_024709425.1 Thiobacillus sp. | reverse complement strand
TGGTGGAGCCGGCGGGAATCGAACCCGCGTCCGTAAGCCCTCTACAGTAAGTTCTACATACTTAGTCCGGTGATTTGGGTTTTAACCCGGTGCGCGCCCGCCGAACAGGCTCGCCCCAGGCGAGTGGCCTTGATTTAACGCTGGCCCAAGCCACCCGGGACAGCGCGATCCTGCTGAAGTGACTCTGCTGCCGGTTTTACCCGGCCCAGCCCGCAGGCTGACTGGTGCAGAGTCTGGCGCAATTAAGCGGCCAGAGCGTAAGTTTCGTCGTTGGCGACTATTACTTTTTCGGTTGGATTTACGAGGTCATCCGACCCTCGGTATGCCCTTATCTGCTTTGCGACCCACGTCGAAGCCAGGTCGGCCCCCATGCGTTGCTACAGCAAGTGTAACGCATAGAACGGCAGATGGCGGCAAAGTTCCGCCGGACGGTAAATTCTTTCAGAACGGCCAGGGGGCGTGGGTGCGGGCGACGGCGACCATGTAGCCGAAGACGAGCAGCGCGGCGACCCAGGCCGCAACGCGCTGGCCGCGTGTTCTGCCGCGCTTGAGGGCGACGGTACCGAGCACGATGTAGGCGATGAGGGCGAAGAACTTGGCGGTGAGCCAGCCGTGCACCAAGGGGTATTGCTGCAGCATGATGGCGAGCCCGAGGCCGCTGGTGAGCAGGACGGTGTCGTTGACGTGCGGCACGATGCGCGCCCAGCGTGCGTGGAGGCGCGGCGAATCGGTCATCATCCACAGCCCGCGCAGGACGAACAGGGTGAGGGTGATGACGAGGGTGGCGAGGTGCAGCGACTTGAGGGCAGCGTAGGAGGCCATGTCAGCCGAGGTGGTCGAGCGTTTCCAGAGGGTGGCGGATTTCTGCGCGGGCGCCCCAGGTGTGCGGGGCGTCGTCGGTCCCGAGATAACCCCACGCGGCGACCAGCGCGGGCATGGCGGCGGCGCGCGCGGCCTGGATGTCGCGCTCGGCATCGCCCAGGTACAGGCATTGCCCGGGCGCGGCACCGCATAGTTCGGCCGCGGCGAGCATCGGCGCGGGATGCGGCTTGGGCTGCGGACAGGTGTCGCCGGAGACGATGCAGGCGGCGCGTTCGGCGAGGTCGAGCAGCGACATCAGCGGTTCGGTGAAGCGCGCCGGCTTGTTGGTGACGACGCCCCACGGAATGCGCCGGGCTTCGAGCGCGTCGAGCAGTTCCGGAATGCCGGGGAAGGGCCGCGAATGCACGCACAGGTGGTCGGCGTAGACTTGCAGGAATTCCTCGCGCAGGGCGGCGAAACGCGGACTGTCGGGATGCAGGTCGAAGCCGAGTTCGATGAGCCCGCGCGCCCCGTGCGAAGCCTGCGGCCGGATGAGGGTGTCGGCGAGTGGCGGCAGGCCGTAGCGCGCGCGCAGCAGGTTGAGCGCGTGGCCGAGGTCGGGCGCGGTGTCGACCAGGGTGCCGTCGAGGTCGAACAGGACGGCGCGAATCGAGCCATTGCCGCGCAGCGGCACGTTGTCACCCTCTCCCACTCGGGGAGAGGGCGGGGAGAGGGGCGGGTCACTCGTTGCCACGGCGTGCCGCCAGGAGGTAATTGACGCTGGTGTCGGCCTCGAGCTTGTAGAGCTTCGTCAGCGGGTTGTAGGTCATGCCGATGAGTTCGTCGATGTCGAGGCCGGCTTCGCGCGCCATGCGGGCGAGTTCCGCCGGGGTGATGAACTTGGCGTAGTCGTGGGTGCCGCGCGGCAGCAGCTTGAGCACGTATTCGGCGCCGACGATGGCGAAGAGATAGCTTTTCGGGTTGCGGTTGAGCGTCGAGAAGAACACGCGGCCGCCCGGCTTGACGAGGCGCGCGCAGGCGGCGACCACGGAGGCGGGCGAGGGGACGTGTTCGAGCATTTCCATGCAGGTGACGACGTCGAATTCGCCGGCGTGCTGCGCAGCGTAGTCCTCGGCGGAGATCAACTGATAGTCGACGCTGTGCCCGGATTCGTGGAGGTGCAGCTTCGCCACCTTGAGCGCCTTGTCCGACAGGTCGATGCCGGAAACCTGGGCGCCGGCACCGGCCATCGCTTCGGTGAGGATGCCGCCGCCGCAGCCGACGTCGAGCACTTTCTTGCCGGCGAGCGGGACGTGCGCGTCGATCCACCTGAGGCGTAGCGGGTTGATTTCGTGCAGTGGACGGAACTCGGAATTCGGATCCCACCAGCGGTGGGCGAGTTCGGAGAACTTGGCGATTTCGGCGGTGTCGACGTTGCTCATGATGGGTCTCAGGCTGTCAGTTTGCCGCGCCAGTAGGCGGCGCGTGCGGTGAGGTCCTCGGTGTCGAGATCGACCAGGCGGCGCTGGTGAAGTTTCGGCCGGCCGTCGACCCACACGTGGGTGACCTGTTCGCGTCCCGCAACGTAAACCAGGTGCGACACGGGGTCAAACACGGGCTGGCAGGCGGGCGCGGACAGATCGACCGCGACGAGGTCGGCGCGCTTGCCGGGGACGATGCTGCCGATGCGGTCGTCGAGGTTGAGCGCGCGGGCGGCGTCGAGCGTGGCCATGCGCAGGGCTGCGGCGGCAGGCAGTTCGGCGGCGTTGCCGCTCGCACCCTTGGCGAGCAGCGCCGCCAGGCGCATTTCGGCGAAGAGATCGAGGCGGTTGTTGCTGGCGGCGCCGTCGCTGCCGAGGCCGAGGTTGATACCGGCTTTCAGCATGGCGGCGACCGGGGCGATGCCGGAGGCGAGCTTGAGGTTGGCGCTGGGGCAGTGCGCGATATGGCAGCCGTACGCGGCGAGCGCGTCGATTTCGGCGTCGTCGAGGTGCACCGCATGCACGCCGATGAAGTTCGGCCCCAGCAGACCCAGCCGCGCCAGGCGCTCCACCGGGCGCACGCCGTGCTGGCGGAGGCTGTCGGCGATCTCGTCGGTGGTCTCGTGGATGTGGCAGTGCACCGGCACGCCGAGTTGCTCGGCCAGGGTGTTGATGCGGCTGAAGGTGGCGTCGGAGACGGTGTAGGGCGCATGCGGGGCGAAGGCGAAGTTCAGCAGCGGCTCGCCCTTGAGCGCGTCGCGCACCGCCAGTCCGCGCGCCAGGTAGCCGTCGGCATCGACGGCGTAGGCGCTGGGGAATTCCAGCGCGATCATGCCCAGTGTGGCGCGCAGGCCGGCCTGTAGGAAAGCTTCGCCTGCCGCCTGCGGGAAAAAATACATGTCGTTGCACGCGGTGATGCCGCCAGCGAGCATCTCGGCCGCCGCCAGCAGCGTGCCGTCGCGCACGAAGGCTTCGGAGACGTGGCGCTTCTCGGCTGGCCAGATGTGCTCGTTGAGCCAGGTCATCAGCGGCAGGTCGTCGGCAAAGCCGCGCAGCAGCGACATCGCGGCGTGGCCGTGCAGGTTGACGAGGCCGGGGATCAGCGCGTGGCCCGGCAGGGCGGCGGTTTCGCGGCCATCGTAGCGGTCCGCGGCGGCCTCGGCGGGCAGGACGTCGAGAATGGCGCCGTCGCGCACCACGACGGCGTGTTCGGAAAGTACCCCCGCCGGTTCGACGGGCACCACCCATTGCGGCAGGAGAACGAGATCGGCTGGGGTTTTCATGCTGGCCTGCATTCTCACCGTTTGCGATCATATTGGCAAAGGCGGGGGCGGTTTGGTAAAGGCGGGCGGGGCGGACGGCCATGCTAAAATCGCCGACTTCTGTGTCTGCATAAATATAAGCCGGTCTATGGAACAGTTTGCCAAGGAAACCCTTCCGGTCAGCCTCGAGGAGGAGATGCGGCGTTCGTACCTCGATTACGCGATGAGCGTGATCGTCGGCCGCGCCCTGCCGGATGTCCGGGATGGCCTGAAGCCGGTGCACCGTCGCGTGCTGTACGCGATGAACGAGCTGGGCAACGACTGGAACAAGGCCTACAAGAAGTCGGCCCGCGTGGTCGGCGACGTCATCGGTAAGTACCACCCGCACGGCGACACCGCGGTGTACGACACCATGGTGCGCATGGCGCAGGACTTTTCCCTGCGCTATCCGCTGATCGACGGCCAGGGCAACTTCGGCTCGGTCGACGGCGACAATGCCGCGGCGATGCGTTACACCGAAGTGCGCATGGCGAAGATCGCGCACGAACTGCTGGCCGACCTCGACAAGGAAACGGTCGACTTCGGCCCCAACTACGACGGTTCCGAGCAGGAACCGCTGGTGCTGCCGACCAAGATCCCCAACCTGCTGATCAATGGCTCGTCCGGCATCGCGGTGGGCATGGCGACCAACATCCCGCCGCACAACCTCACCGACATCTGCACCGCGCTGCACACGCTGCTCGACGATCCCGAGACCGACATCGAGTCGCTGATCAATATCGTCAAGGCGCCCGACTTCCCGACCGCCGGCATCATCTACGGTCTCTCGGGAGTGCGCGACGGCTACCGCACCGGACGCGGCCGCGTGGTGATGCGCGCCACCTGCCACGTCGAGGACCTCGACAAGAGCGGCGGCAAGCAGGCGATCATCATCGACGAGCTGCCGTACCAGGTGAACAAGGCCAATTTGCTGATCAAGATCGGCGAGCTGGTGCGCGAAAAGCAGATCGACGGCATTGCGGATCTGCGCGACGAGTCCGACAAGTCGGGCATGCGCGTCTACATCGAGCTGAAGCGCGGCGAGAACGCCGACGTGGTCCTGAACAATCTGTACAAGCAGACGCAGATGCAGGACACCTTCGGCATGAACATGGTGGCGCTGATCGACGGCCAGCCGCGGCTGCTGAATCTCAAGGAGATGCTCGACGCCTTCCTGCGTCATCGCCGCGAAGTCGTCACCCGCCGCACCGTGTTCGATCTCAGGAAGGCGCGCGAGCGTGGTCACATCCTGGAAGGCCTGGCGGTGGCGCTGGCCAACGTCGACGAGATCGTCGAGCTGATCAAGTCGTCGGAAACGCCGGCGATCGCCAAGGAACGCCTGCTCGGTCGCGCCTGGAAATCGGCCATGGTGGAGGAGATGCTGGCGCGTATCGATTCGGAGTATTCGCGGCCCGTGAATGTCGGCGCCGAATTCGGCCTGCATGCCGACGGCTATCGCCTGTCCGAGATCCAGGCGCAGCGCATTCTCGAAATGCAGTTGCAGCGCCTGACCAACCTTGAATCCGACAAGATCATCGGTGAGTACAAGGAGATCATGGCGAAGATCGCCGACCTCCTGGACATTCTCGCCAATCCGGCGCGCATCACCCAGATCATCCGCGAGGAACTGGCGCAGGTGAGCGAGCAGTTCGGCGACAAGCGTCGCTCGACCATCGTCGAGAACGCGCAGGACATGTCGATGGAGGATCTGATCAAGCCGGAAGAAATGGTCGTCACGCTGTCGCACGGCGGCTACATGAAGGCGCAGCCGCTCGATGACTATCGGGCGCAGAAACGCGGCGGTCGTGGCAAACAGGCGGCGGGTACCAAGGACGAGGACTTCATCGAGAAGATGTTCGTCGCCAATACGCACGACTACATCCTCTGCTTCTCCAGCCGTGGCCGGATGTACTGGCTCAAGGTCTACAACGTGCCGCAGGGCGGTCGCAACGCGCGCGGCAAGCCCATCGTCAACCTGCTGCCGCTGGAGGAGGGCGAGAAGCTCAACGCGCTCCTGCCGGTGAAGACCTTCGACGACGACCACTACGTGTTCATGGCGACGGCCAACGGTGTCGTCAAGAAAACCCCGCTGTCGGAATTCTCGCGCCCGCGCACCGCAGGCATCATCGCGGTCGCGCTGGACGACGGCGATTACCTCATCGGCGCGTCGATCACCGATGGGCGCCACGACGTCATGCTGTTCTCCGACACGGGCAAGGCGGTGCGCTTCGACGAGAACGACGTGCGTCCGATGGGCCGCACCGCGCGCGGCGTCATCGGCATGAAACTCGCCAAGGGCGGCCGGCTCATTTCGCTGCTGGTGGCCGAGGACGAGAACGACTTCGTGCTGACCGCGACCGAGAACGGCTACGGCAAGCGCACGCCGATCGCGGAGTACACCCGACATGCCCGCGCGACGCAGGGCATGATCGCGATCCAGACCAGCGAGCGGAATGGAAAAGTGGTCGCCGCCACGCTGGTGAAGGACGAGGACGAGATCATGCTGATCACCACCGGCGGGGTGCTGATCCGCACGCGGGTGAAGGAAATTCGCGCCATGAGCCGTGCGACGCAGGGCGTGACGCTGATCAATCTGGACAAGGGCGAGACCCTGACCAGCCTGGAGAAAGTGGCAGAAACCGACAACGAAGAGGACTAAGGAAGGCAATCATGACGATCTACAACTTCAGCGCCGGCCCCGCCGTGCTTCCCAAGGACGTGTTGCAGCAGGTGCAGGCCGAGATGGTCGACTGGCATGGCTCGGGCATGTCGGTGATGGAAATGAGCCACCGCGGCAAGGAGTTCATGGGCATCGCCGCCGAGGCCGAGGCCGACCTGCGCGAGGTGATGGGCATTCCCGCCAATTACAAGGTGCTGTTCCTGCAGGGCGGCGCGTCCAGCCAGTTCGCCATGGTGCCGATGAACCTGTTGCGCGGCAAAACCTCGGCCGATTACCTGAATACCGGCGAGTGGTCGAAGAAGGCGATCAAGGAAGCCAAGAAATACGGCGCAGTGAACGTCGTCGCCTCCAGCGAGGACAGGAACTTCAGCTACGCGCCGGCGCAGGACCAGTGGAAGCTCGATCCCAATGCGGCGTACTTGCACTACACGCCGAACGAAACCATTGGCGGCGTGGAAATGTTCTGGACGCCCGACACCGGCAGCGTGCCGCTGGTGGCCGACATGTCCTCGACCATCCTGTCGCGTCCGATGGACGTGTCGAAGTACGGCCTCATCTACGCCGGCGCGCAGAAGAACATCGGCCCGGCGGGTCTCACCATCGTTATCGTGCGCGACGATCTCATCGGCCAGACGGTGGCCGGCACGCCCACCATGTTCGACTACAAGACCCACGCCGATAACGAGTCGATGTACAACACGCCGCCGACCTTCGCCATGTATACGGCCGGTCTGGTGTTCAAGTGGCTGAAGGCACGGGGCGGACTTGCCGCGATGGAGAAGACCAACCGCGAGAAGGCCGGCCTGATCTATGACTACCTCGATGCGACCGATTTCTACGCGTCGCCGGTGGCGAAGGAGAACCGTTCGCTGATGAACGTGCCCTTCACCCTGAAGGACGCCGCGCTCGACGAGGCCTTCCTCAAGCTCGCCAAGGAACGCGGCCTCTTGCAGCTGAAGGGTCACCGCTCGGTCGGCGGCATGCGCGCGTCGATCTACAACGCCATGCCGGTCGAGGGCGTGCGTGCACTGGTGGACACCATGCGCGACTTCGAGAAGAGCCATGGCTGACGCGCGCAAGGTCCTCACCCTCAACGCCATCTCCGCCAAGGGGCTGGCGCGCCTGCCGCAGCACTATGTCGTCGGTGGCGACGTTGCCGATCCCGACGCGATCCTGGTGCGCTCCGCCAACATGCACGACATGGACATCCCGGCGACGGTGCAGGCGATCGGCCGTGCCGGCGCGGGCACCAACAACATCCCGGTGAAGAAGCTGTCGGAACGCGGCGTGCCGGTGTTCAACGCGCCGGGCGCCAACGCCAACGCAGTGAAGGAGCTGGTCATCGCCGGCATGCTGATGGGCGCGCGCAACCTGGTGCCGGCGCTGAAGTTCGTCGAGGGCCTTTCCGGCACCGACGAGGCGATGCACAAGGCCACCGAGGCCGGCAAGAAGCAGTTCGCCGGCTTCGAGCTGCCCGGCCGCACGCTCGGCGTGATCGGCCTTGGCGCAATCGGCTCGCACGTCGCCGAAGCGGCGATCCGCCTCGGCATGAACGTGGTCGGCTTCGACCCGGCGATCACCGTGGACGCCGCCTGGCGCCTGCCGTCGCAGGTGAAGCGCGCGGAGAACGTCGAGGACGTGCTGCGTGTCGCCGACTTCGTCACGCTGCACGTGCCGCTGGTCGACGCCACCCGTAACCTCATCAACGCGCAACGTATCGGCGCGATGCGCCCGGGTGCGGTGCTGCTCAACTTCGCGCGTGAGGGCGTGGTCGATAACGCCGCGGTGATCGAGGCGCTCGACGCCGGCAAGCTGCACGCCTATATCTGCGACTTCCCCGCCAATGCCCTGAAGGGCCATGCCCGCGTGGTCGCGCTGCCGCACCTGGGGGCCTCGACCGAGGAGGCGGAAGAGAACTGCGCGGTGATGGTGGCGGAGCAGCTCGCCGACTATCTCGAGCACGGCAACATCCTCAACTCGGTCAACTTCCCCAACGTCAGCATGGCGCGCGAGTCCGGCTATCGCCTTGCCATCGCCAACGCCAACGTGCCCAACATGGTGGGACAGATCTCGTCGGTGCTTGCCGCAGCGGGGCTCAACATCCACAACATGGTCAACAAGTCGAAGGGCGACATGGCGTACACCCTGGCCGACGTCGACAGCGGCGTGTCGTCCGATGTCATGCGCCAGCTGTCGGCCATCGAGGGCGTGCTCGCGGTGCGCTATCTGCCGGCATGACGGATGCGGGGCACAGCGCATCGGGCGCGCCTGGCGAGCTTGGCGCGCTGCGCACGCGCATCGACGCCATCGACGATGCGCTGCTGAAGCTGCTGTCGGAGCGCGCGGCACTCGCGCAGGCGGTGGGACGTGCCAAGCAGGGCGAGTCGATCTATCGGCCGGAGCGCGAGGCGCAGATCATCCGGCGCCTGCGTGACGCCAACCCCGGCCCCCTGTCAGGGGACAGCATCGAGCGACTGATCCGCGAGATCATGTCGGCCTGCCGCGCACTCGAAGAAACCACCCGCGTCGCCTACCTGGGACCCGCCGGCACCTTCAGCCAGCAGGCCGTGCTGAAGCATTTCGGCCATGTGGTCGATGCGCTGGCCGAGGCCGATATCGACGCCTGTTTTCAGGCCGTCGAAACCGGCCGTGCCAAGTACGCGATGGTCCCGGTGGAGAATTCCACCGAAGGCGCGATCGGCCGCACGCTCGATCTCATCGTCGGCAGCCCGCTCAGGATCTGCGGCGAGGTGATGCTGCCGATTCACCAGACCCTGATGCGCAAGCCGGCCGATGCGGCGAGCGGGGACGCGGGGGTGAACGCCTGGCCCACGCCGATCAGGCGGGTCTATGGTCACGCGCAATCCCTTGCCCAGTGCCAGCAGTGGCTCACGCGCCATCTGCCCGGTGCCGAACGCGTCGCCGTCGTCAGCAACAGCGAAGGCGCGCGCCTCGCCGCTGCGGAGCCCGATGCGGCCACGCTGGGCTCGGAGGCCGCCGCCGCGCTCTACGGCCTTGCGGTGGTCGAGCGGCGCGTCGAGGACGAGGCCAGCAACACCACGCGCTTTCTTGTGCTGGGGCGTAGCGATGCTGCGCCGTCCGGACGCGACAAGACCTCGCTGGTGATGGGTGCAAAGAACCAGCCGGGCGCGGTCGTGCGCCTGCTGCAGCCGCTCGCCGATGCGGGTATTTCGATGAGCCGGCTCGAATCGCGCCCGGCGCGTTCCGGCACCTGGGAGTATGTGTTCTTCGTCGTGTGCGAAGGCCATCGCCAGGACGCCGCGCTGGCAGCAGCGCTGGCGGAGATCGAGGCGCGCGCCGCCTTCCTCAAGGTGCTCGGCTCCTATCCCGCTGCCGCCGCATCATGAGCTGTTGCGACCTCGCGCCGCGCTACGTGCGCGCCATTGCGCCGTACCAGCCGGGCAAGCCGATTTCCGAACTGGCACGCGAACTGGGCCTCGACGAGGTCGGTATCGTCAAGCTGGCGTCGAACGAGAACCCCCTCGGCCCGAGCCCGCGCGCGCTGCACGCGGCGCAGGCGACGATCGCCGGGATGGCGCTTTATCCCGACGGTGCCGGCTTCGCGCTGAAGGCGAAACTGTCAGCGAAGCTCGATGTCGACCCTGCGCAGCTCGTGCTCGGCAACGGCTCCAACGACGTGCTCGACATGGCGGCGCGCGCCTTTCTTGCGCCGGGCACCTCGGCGGTGTTTTCGCAGCATGCCTTCGCGGTCTATCCCATTGCCACGCAGACCGTTGGCGCGCAGGGCATTGTGGTGCCGGCGCGGGCCTGGGGGCACGATCTCGCGGCGATGCGCGTGGCGATCCGCGACGACACCCGCGTGCTGTGGATCGCCAACCCCAACAATCCGACCGGCACGTTCCTGCCGTGGGTGGAGATCGAGGCGTTGCTCGAACGCGTGCCGCCGTCCGTGCTCGTGGTGCTCGACGAGGCGTATGGCGAGTACCTGCCGCCAGCCGAACGCTGCGACACGACCCGGTGGTTGGCGCGCTTCCCCAATCTGCTGATTACCCGCACCTTTTCCAAGGCCTACGGCCTTGCCGGCCTGCGTGTCGGCTATGGCGTTGGTCATGCCGATGTCATTGATCTGCTGAACCGCGTGCGCCAGCCGTTCAACGTCAACGCGCCAGCGCTTGCCGCTGCCGCGGCCGCGCTCGATGACCGTGAATTCCTCGAACGCAGCTACGCCCTGAATGCCGCGGGCATGGCGCAACTGGTTGCCGGCCTTGCCGAACTGAAGGTCGAGACCGTGCCGTCAAAGGGCAATTTCCTGCTTGCCCGCGTCGGCGATGCTGCGCGCATCAACGCCGAGCTTCTGAAGCGCGGCGTGATCGTGCGACCGGTCGCCAACTACGGCCTGCACGAGTTCCTGCGCGTGTCGGTGGGGCTGGCGGGACAGAACGCACGCTTCCTTGAAGCGCTGAGCGTGGTTCTTGCCGCTTTAGCGGCTTCAGAACCACGGCCTGACCCTGGCGGTCGGAAGGCCTGCCTGTGATCGTCGATACGCTCGCTGTCGTCGGCGCCGGTCTCATCGGCGGCTCGTTTTCCCTGGCGCTGAAACAGGCCGGCGCGGTGCGCCAGGTGCTCGGCGTCGGACGCGACCCGGTGCGGCTCACCGTCGCGCGCGAACTCGGCCTCATCGACCGCGCCGTGGACTGGGCGCAAGCGGGCCAGGCCGATTGCGTCCTGCTGGCGCTGCCGGTGGGCGAGACCGGGACAATCCTGCGGCAGCTCGCGCCGCACCTCAAGGCTGGCACCATCGTCACCGATACCGGCAGCACCAAGGCCAACGTCGTCACGGCGGCACGCGCCGCGCTCGGCGCGCGCTTTGCCGACTTCGTGCCGGGCCACCCCATCGCCGGGTCCGAGCGGAGCGGCCCGGGTGCCGCACGTGCCGACCTTTTCCAGGGCCGGCGCGTGGTGCTCACGCCCGAGCCAGACACCCGGGCCGATGCGGTGGTCACTGTGCGCGCGCTGTGGGAAGCGGCCGGCGCGCAGGTGGAAACCCTGGGCGCTGCCCAGCACGACCGCATCTTCGCCGCAGTGAGCCATCTGCCGCACCTGGCCGCCTTCGCGCTGGTCGACGACCTGGCGGGGCGCGCCGACCGCGAGGAGTTCTTCCGCTTCGCCGCCAGCGGCTTTCGTGACTTCACCCGCATTGCCGGTTCGTCGCCCGAGATGTGGCGCGACATTGCGCTGGCGAACCGCGAGGCGCTGCTGGCCGAACTTGATGCCTATCTTGCCGCGCTGCGGTCACTGCGCGAGGCGGTGGACGCGCGCGATGCCGAGGCCTTGCTGACGATCTTCGCGCGCGCGCGCGCGGCACGCGAAAACTGGACCATGGATTCCTGATGGACTATCTCGACCTGCCTGCCTGCACCGCGGCGCGCGGCACCGTGCGCCTGCCCGGCTCCAAGAGCATTTCCAATCGCGTGCTGCTGCTCGCCGCGCTGGCCGCGGGCACGACCGAGGTGCATGACCTGCTCGATTCCGACGACACCCGCCATATGCTCGCGGCACTCGCGACGCTGGGCGTCGGCATTGAGGATCGCGGCGGCAACCGCTGGCGCATCACCGGCGTCGGCGGCGATTTTCCTGTGAAACAGGCCGAACTCTTCCTGGGGAACGCCGGCACCGCATTCCGCCCGCTTACCGCCGCGCTCGCGCTTTCCGCGGGCGACTACGTGCTGAAAGGCGTGGCGCGCATGCACGAGCGGCCCATCGGCGATCTGGTCGATGCCCTGAAACAGCTCGGCGCGCGGATCGACTATCTCGGCAATCCCGGTTTTCCGCCGCTGCACATCCATCCGGCGACGGTGGCGGGCGACCGCGCCCAGGTGCGCGGCAACGTGTCGAGCCAGTTCCTCACCGGCCTGCTGATGGCGCTGCCGCTGCGGCGTGGGACGACGAGGGTTGAGGTGGTCGGCGAGCTGATCTCCAAGCCCTACATCGGCATCACACTGGCGATGCTGCGGCGCTTTGGCGTCGAGGTGGCGCAGGAGGGCTGGGCGAGCTTCACCGTGGCGGCGGATGCGCGCTACCGCAGTCCGGGCGAGATCTGGGTCGAAGGCGATGCCTCGTCGGCGTCGTACTTTCTTGCCGCCGGCGCCATTGGCGGCGGTCCGGTGCGCGTCGAAGGCGTGGGCCGCGACAGCGTGCAGGGCGATGTGCGCTTCGCCGACGGGCTGGCGCTGATGGGTGCGCGCATCGAGATGGGACCGAACTGGATCGAGGCGCGCGGGCCGGAGCAGGGTCGTCTGACCGCGATCGACCTCGACTGCAATCACATTCCCGATGCCGCGATGACGCTGGCGGTGGCCGCGCTGTTCGCCAAGGGCACGACCACGCTCTCCAACATCGCCAGCTGGCGCGTCAAGGAAACCGACCGCATCGCCGCGATGGCGACGGAACTGCGCAAGGTGGGCGCGACGGTGGAAGAGGGCGCAGATTTCATCCGCATTACCCCGCCGGAAAAACTGACGCCCAACGCCGTGATCGACACCTACGACGACCACCGCATGGCGATGTGCCTGTCGCTCGCATCCCTCGGTGGCGTGCCGGTGCGCATCAACGATCCGGCGTGCGTGAACAAGACCTTTCCGGAGTACTTCAATACGTTTGCGGGGATTGCCCAATGAACGCCGCATCCCCTGCTCTCGACTCTCAGCTCTCCGCTCCCCGCTCTCCGGTCATCGCCATCGATGGTCCGTCGGCCTCCGGCAAGGGCACGGTCGCCGAGCGCGTCGCGCGCGTGCTCGGTTTCCATTTCCTCGATAGCGGTGCACTGTACCGGCTCACCGCCCTGGCCGCGATGAAGTCCGGGGTCGCACTCGACGACGAGGCCGGTGTCGCGCGCCTGGCAGCGGCGCTGCCGGCAGGCTTCCACGATGGCGCCATCTGGCTGGCAAACGAAGACGTTACCGATGCCATCCGCGCCGAGGCGGTGGGCGCGGGCGCATCCAAGGTGGCGGCGCTGCCCGCGGTGCGCGCGGCGCTGCTCGACCGTCAACACGCCTATCGCCAGGCGCCGGGACTGGTCGCCGATGGGCGCGACATGGGCACGGTGGTGTTCCCCGATGCGCAGGTTAAGGTCTTCCTCACCGCGAGCGCCGAGGCGCGCGCGGAAAGAAGATATAAGCAGTTGATCGAAAAGGGGAACTCTGCTAGTCTACCCGACCTCGTTGCGGACATGCAGGCCCGCGATGCGCGCGACACCACGCGCGCCGTCGCCCCGCTGAAACCCGCGCCGGATGCACTGCTGCTCGATACCACCCGTATGGATGTCGAGTCGGCCGTGCAGGCGGTGCTGGCGCATTTCCGCAGCAGGTCTTGAATCGGGTCAGCCCTGCGCCCGCAGGCTGGCAATGTGCAATCAACCCCGTCCTCACCGACGGACTGAAGGTTTTCTTAATGTCTACTGCTACCGCTACTTCCACTCCCGCTTCCATGGAAAGCTTCGCCGCCCTGTTCGAGGAGTCGCTCTCCCACCAGGAAATGCGCCAGGGTGAAGTCATCACCGCCGAAATCGTCGGCATCGACAACAACTTCGTGACGGTGAACGCCGGCCTCAAGTCCGAGAGCCTGATTCCCCTCGAGGAATTCAAGAACGACCAGGGCGAAATCGAAGCCAGGGTCGGCGATTTCGTGGCGGTCGCCATCGAGTCGATCGAGGACGGCTTCGGTGCTACCAAGCTGTCGCGCGAGCGCGCGAAGAAACTGGCCGCGTGGCTGGATCTGGAAGCCGCGATGAACGAAGGCCGCATCGTCACCGGCATGGTGCAGGGCAAGGTCAAGGGCGGTCTGACCGTGATGGTGAGCGGGCTGCGCGCCTTCCTGCCGGGGTCGCTGGTCGACATGCGACCGGTCAAGGACACCACGCCCTACGAATACAAGGAAATGGAGTTCAAGGTCATCAAGCTCGACCGCAAGCGCAACAACGTCGTCGTGTCGCGCCGTGCCGTGCTGGAAGAGACCATGGGTGCCGACCGCGAGGCCCTGATGGACAGCCTGAAGGAAGGCGCCATCGTTAAGGGCGTGGTGAAGAACATCACCGACTACGGCGCGTTCGTCGATCTGGGTGGCATCGATGGCCTGCTGCACATCACCGACATGGCCTGGCGCCGCGTCAAGCATCCGTCCGAAGTGGTGCATGTCGGCCAGGAGCTGGAAGCCAAGATCCTGCGCTACGACACCGAGAAGAACCGGGTGTCGCTCGGCATCAAGCAACTGGGCGACGACCCATGGGTCGGTATCGCCCGACGCTATCCGACGGGTACCCGCATGTTCGGCAAGGTCGCCAACCTGACGGATTACGGTGCGTTCGTCGAGATCGAGGAAGGGATCGAAGGCTTGGTGCACGTCTCCGAAATGGACTGGACCAACAAGAACGTCAGCCCCTCCAAGATCGTCCAGCTGGGCGACGAGGTCGAGGTCATGGTGCTCGACATCGACGAGGACAAACGCCGCATCTCGCTGGGGATGAAGCAGTGCAAGTCCAACCCGTGGGAAGATTTCTCGATGAACCACAAGAAGGGCGACAAGGTTTCCGGCGCGATCAAGTCGATCACCGACTTCGGCGTGTTCATCGGCCTGCCCGGCGGCATCGACGGCTTGGTTCACCTGTCCGACCTGTCGTGGAGCGTGCCTGGCGAGGAAGCCGTGCGCAACTTCCGCAAGGGCCAGGATGTGGAAGCCGTGGTGCTCGGAATCGATCTCGAGCGCGAGCGCATCTCGCTCGGCATCAAGCAGCTCGAGGGCGATCCGCTCACCAGTTTCGCTTCGGGGCACGAGAAGGGCAGCGTCGTCAAGGGCAAGATCAAGTCGGTCGAAGCCAAGGGTGCGACGGTTCAGCTCGATAGCGACATGGAAGGCTACCTGCGCGCCTCAGAAGTCTCGCGCGACCGTGTCGAGGACATGCGCAGCCACTTCAAGGAAGGCGACGAGATCGAAGCCATGGTGATCAACGTCGATCGCAAGAACCGCGTGATCAACCTGTCGATCAAGGCCAAGGACATGACCGAGCAGGATGCCGCGATGAAGAAAATGGCGGCCGAGTCGGCAGCCTCCAGCGGTTCGACCAACCTGGGCGCACTGCTGAAGGCGAAGCTTGACAACAAGAACGCCGAATAAGTCATGACCAAGTCCGAGCTGATCGCGCATCTGGCGGCCCGGCATGGGCAGTTCTCGGTCGCCGATATCGAACTGGCGGTCAAGACGATCCTCGACGCGCTGGCACGCAACCTGTCGCGCGGCGAGCGCATCGAAATCCGCGGTTTCGGCAGCTTCAGCCTGAGCTACCGCCCGGCCCGCATCGGACGCAATCCGAAGTCGGGCGAGCGCGTGCAGGTGCCAGCGAAATACGTGCCGCACTTCAAGGCGGGCAAGGAACTGCGCGACCGGGTGGACTTTCCTGGTTGAGACGCGGGCAGTGCGGACGTTTCTGAAAACGGCGCCATACGGCGCCGTTTTTTTTGACTGAGGGCCGCGAGCGCCGTGTTCTTGGGCGATTGACGCGACGCGAGTAAAATGGGGCGATTTTCCGCGCGGCACGAACATGAAAAACCTCATGCGCTATCTGGGCCTCATTGCCAAACTGCTGGTGTTCCTGCTGGTGCTCGGCTTTGCGCTCAAGAACAGTCAGTCGGTGGAATTTAATTCCTATCTAGGCTATGTGTGGCAGGCGCCGCTGATCGTGATGCTGGGGCTTGCATTCGTGCTCGGCGTGCTGACGGGCGTGCTGGCGCTGTTGCCGACCCTGTTCCGGCTGCGGCGCGAAGTGTCCAAAGTGCCCGCGCCACCCGACACGGAAACCGTCACCGACCTCCGGCCCGTCTGAAGGCTCGCCATCATGGAATTCGAGGTCTGGTGGCTGCTGGCGATTCCCCTGTTCTTTGCGCTCGGCTGGCTGGCGGCGCGTGTCGACATCCGGCAGGTGGTCACCGAGTCGCGCGCGCTGCCCAACTCGTACTTTCGCGGCCTCAATTTCCTGCTCAACGAGCAGCCGGACAAGGCGATCGAAGCCTTTCTCGAAGTTGTCAAGCTCGAGCCCGAGACGATCGATTTGCACTTTGCGCTCGGTGGCCTGTTTCGCCGCCGTGGCGAACTCGACCGCGCCATCCGCATGCACGAGAACCTGCTGGAGCGTGAGGGGTTGGCGGAGGAACAGCGCCTGCGCGCGATGAGCGAGCTGGGCCAGGACTACCTCAAGGCTGGCCTGCTTGATCGCGCCGAACAGGTGTTCACCCGCCTGCTTGAAACGCCGCAGCATGGTCAGGCGCGCACCTTCCTGCTGGAAATCTACGTGCAGGAAAAGGACTGGCAAAAGGCGATCGACGCCGCGCGGGTTCTGGAGAAGGACACCAGCAAGCCCCTGAATGCCGAGATTGCCCACTTCCATTGCGAGCTTGCTCTGCTCGAAGCGGCAAGAGGCAATCCCGATGCCGCAGCTGCGCAGTTGCGGCAGGCCCTGGCGGTCAATCGGCAATCGGTGCGTGCCAACCTGATGGCGGGTGATCTTGATGCGGCTGCCGGGCGCCACGAGGCGGCTATTGCCGATTGGCGTCTGGTAGAGACCCAGAGCACCGCACACATGGCCCTGGGGGTCGACCGCGTGCTTGGCAGTTACCGCCAACTCGGACGGCTTGCCGAAGGCGTGCAGTGGTTGCGTGCGCTGTATGCGCGCCAGCCGTCGCCGGATCTCTTCAATGCGCTCTATCTCGTAGTTTCGGAGACGGAAGGTGCTGCCGCGGCACGTGAGCTCGCCCGCGCGGAATTACGGCGCAACCCGAGTCTGCGCACGCTGGATCGCCTGCTGGAGGCGGATCTCATGGATGCGCCTGCCGCTGAGCGCGAGTTGCTGCAGGTGGAAAAGGGCCTCGTCGCAGCCTACAGCCAGCGCATGATGCGTTACCAGTGCGGCAGCTGCGGTTTCAAGGCGAAGCAGTTTTTCTGGCGCTGTCCGGCGTGCGGGCGCTGGGATAGCTTCGATCCGGAGCGGCGGGAAGGCGACGGCTAGGGATTAGGATCTAGGGACTAGGGGTTAGGGAATAGGCTAGGGGTTAGGGAATAGGGATGACGCACAAGATCATCGTGGCGCTGGATTATGCAGATGCCGGCTCGGCGTTGGCGCTGGTGGAACGGCTCGACTCGGCCCTGTGCCGGGTGAAGGTGGGCAAGGAACTGTTCACGGCTGCCGGGCCGGATTTCGTGCGGGCGCTGGTGGCGCGTGGATTCGAGGTCTTTCTCGACCTGAAATTCCATGACATCCCCAACACCGTGGCGGCGGCGTGCCGTGCAGCGTCGGGGCTGGGTGTGTGGATGCTGAATGTGCATGCGTCGGGTGGGCAGCGCATGATGACGGCGGCGCAGGAGGCGCTGGCGGGTGTGCCGCGGCGGCCGCTGCTGATTGCGGTAACGGTGCTGACCAGCATGAGCGCGGATGACCTGAACGAAGTCGGAGTTGCCGGCACGCCAGCCGACCAGGTGCTGCGCCTCGCGCGCCTGACGCAACAATGCAAACTTGATGGCGTAGTCTGTTCGGCGCAGGAAGCCGCGCGGTTGCGTGCCGATCTTGGCCAGGACTTCCGCCTGGTCACGCCCGGTATTCGTCCGGCCGGTGCCGAGGCGGGCGACCAGCGCCGCGTGATGACACCGGCCGAGGCGCTGCGTGCTGGCGCGACGGACCTGGTGATCGGCCGGCCGATTACCGGCGCGGCGGACCCACTGGCAGCGCTCAAACAGATTCAATCCGAGATTCAAGACCTGTAGGGGAAACGTTGTGAAAATTACCGTGATTGGTACCGGCTATGTCGGCCTGGTAACTGGAACCTGCCTGGCCGAAGTCGGCAACGAAGTGTTGTGCCTCGACGTCGATCCCAACAAGATCGAGATTCTCAAGTCCGGCGGCATTCCCATCTACGAGCCGGGGCTGGAGGACATGGTCAGGCGCAACGTCGCCGCCGGCCGGTTGAATTTCACGACCGACATCGAGGAGTCGGTCGCGTTCGGCCAGATCCAGTTCATCGCCGTCGGCACCCCGCCGGACGAGGACGGCTCGGCCGACCTGCAGTACGTGGTGGCTGCGGCGCGCAACATCGGCCGTCACATGGCCGAGCACAAGCTTGTCGTCGACAAGTCCACCGTGCCGGTCGGCACCGCCGACAAGGTCAAGGTCGCGCTCACCGAGGAGCTCGCCCGACGTGGCGTGGCGATCGACTTCGATGTCGCCTCCAATCCTGAGTTTCTCAAGGAGGGCGCAGCGGTCGACGATTTCATGAAGCCCGATCGCATCGTCATCGGCACCGACAGCGAGCGCGCGACGCAACTGCTGCGCCAGCTGTATGCGCCGTTCCAGCGCAACCACGACCGTTTGACCGTGATGGACGTGAAAAGCGCGGAACTGACCAAGTATGCCGCCAACGCCATGCTGGCGACGCGTATTTCCTTCATGAACGAACTCGCGGTACTGGCCGAGAAACTCGGCGCCGACATCGAACAGGTGCGTCACGGCATCGGCTCCGACCCGCGTATCGGCTACCACTTCCTCTACGCCGGCTGTGGCTACGGCGGCTCGTGCTTCCCCAAGGACGTGCAGGCGCTGCGCCGCACCGGGCAGGAGAACGGCATCCCGCTGCGCGTGCTCGACGCGGTGGAAGAAGCCAACGACGCGCAGAAGCACGTTCTCATCGACAAGCTCACCGCGCGCTTCGGCAAGGATCTGACGGGCAGGCGCTTCGCGATGTGGGGGCTGGCGTTCAAGCCCAACACCGACGACATGCGCGAAGCGCCCAGCCGCGCCATGCTGGACGCCTTGTGGAAGATGGGGGCGACGGTGTCGGCCTACGACCCGGCTGCGATGGAGGAGACCCGCCGCATCTACGGCGAGCGCGCCGACCTGCTGCTGGTCGACAGCCCGATGGATGCGTTGAAGGGCGCCGATGCGCTGCTGATCGTCACCGAGTGGAAAGTGTTCCGCAGCCCCAACTTCGACACCATGAAATCGCTGCTGAAATCGCCGCTGGTGTTTGATGGCCGCAATCTCTACGAACCGCGGGCGATGCGCGAGATGGGCTACGAGTATTTTCCGATTGGGCGTCCATAATCCATGTACAAGATCATCGAAGACTGCGTTGGGAATACCCCCTTGGTTCGACTCAAACGCATGCCGGGCAACACCAGTAACGTCGTGCTGGTGAAACTCGAAGGCAACAACCCCGCGGGCTCGGTGAAGGACCGCCCCGCCCTGTCGATGATCGAGCAGGCGGAGGCGCGCGGCGAGATCAAACCAGGCGACACCCTGATCGAGGCGACCAGCGGCAATACCGGCATCGCGCTGGCGATGGCGGCGGCGATGCGTGGCTACCGCCTGATTCTCATCATGCCTGAGAACGCTTCGGTCGAACGCCAGCAGACCATGCGCGCCTTCGGTGCCGAACTGCAGCTGGTCAGCCGAGAAGCCGGCATGGAGGGCGCCCGAGACCTCGCGGTATCGATGGAAAAACAGGGCATCGGCCGGGTGCTGGACCAGTTCGCCAACCCCGACAACCCCGAGGCGCACTATCGCACCACCGGGCCGGAGATCTGGCGCGACACCCAGGGCAAGATCACGCACTTCGTTTCCAGCATGGGCACCACCGGCACCATCATGGGGTGTTCGCGCTACCTCAAGGAACAGAATCCCGCGATCCAGATCGTCGGCGTGCAGCCCACCGAAGGCGCGCAGATTCCCGGCATCCGCAAGTGGCCGGAGGAATACGTGCCGAAGATCTGCGACGCCAGCCGGGTCGATCGCATGATCTACGTCAGCCAGCAGGACGCCGAGGAAACCACGCGCCGGCTCGCGCGCGAGGAGGGCATCTTCGCCGGCATTTCGTCCGGCGGTGCGCTGTGGGCTGCGCTCCAGCTGTCGAAGGAAGTGGAGCACGCGGTCATCGTATCCATCGTCTGCGACCGCGGCGACCGTTATCTGTCGACCGGCGTGTTCCCGGCTTGAATTGACGGTGGTTCATGACGCCGCTACTTTGGTGTCACCTCTTCGACTGGAGATCGGTATGGTCGCGACTACCATACTCAGACTGCCCGAACTGCTCAAGGTACGGTTCGTGCCACTGGCGGAGGCGGTAGGCAAATCGTCCTACACCTGGATGATCGAGGCGCTGGAAGAACGTGTCGCGCAATCCGAGGCCCACGCCGCGTTCATGACGGAGGCACTGGATGCCGACCGCCGAATGACCGAGGTGGGTGAGGGCTACGATGCAGACGAGGTGCTTGCTTACCTGACGGCGGTTCTTGCTGGCGAAATGCCTGAGTTTCCCAAGCCGGCAAGACGCTGAGCGTGACGAGGCCACGCTACGCGGCGAGTGCAGCACGCGATCTGGCGCGCCCTGCACGTTTTCGGTATGAAACCGACTCGCGCACGGCCGTCAAGACCATTCCGCTGATCGTATCCGCACTGGATATGCTTTGCCTGCATCCGAATATCGGCAGGCGCTGTGGAAAGCAGGTGCGCGAGCGGGTTATCTCGAGCGGCAAGACCGGCTACATCGCGCTGTACCGCGATGACGAGGTCCGTGATGCCATCCGCGTATTGGCAATCCGCCACCAGCGCGCGGCTGGCGCGTAAAGAACCCTGAACAGGCATCCCCACTCATGGCCAAGACCAAGACGATCTACACCTGCACCGAGTGCGGCGGGCAATCGCCCAAATGGCAGGGGCAATGCCCGGCATGCGGCGCCTGGAACACGCTGGTGGAAACGGTCGCCGAGACGGCGAAACCGCGCTTTCAGTCGCTGGCCGCGACGAGCCGGGTGCAGATGCTGCGCGACGTCGACGCATCGGAGGAAAGCCGCATTCCCACCGACATTGGCGAGCTCGACCGCGTGCTGGGCGGCGGTCTGGTGCCGGGCGGGGTGACGCTGATCGGCGGTGACCCGGGGATCGGCAAGTCGACGCTGCTTTTGCAGACGCTGGCGGGACTCTCGGGGCGACAGAAAACGCTCTACGTCAGCGGTGAGGAATCGGCGCGCCAGGTGGCGCTGCGCGCACGGCGATTAAGCTTGCCGGAGGCCAATCTTCCCGTGTTGCCGGAGATTCGCCTGGAAGCGATTCTCGCGCAGCTGGCGGATCTTGCACCCGATGTCGCGGTGATCGATTCCATCCAGACGCTGTATTCCGAGGCGCTGACCTCGGCACCCGGCTCGGTGGCGCAGGTGCGCGAGTGCGCCGCGCAACTCACCCGACACGCCAAGCAGAGTGGCTGCGCGATCATCCTGGTCGGCCACGTTACCAAGGAGGGAGCGATTGCCGGCCCGCGCGTGCTCGAGCACATCGTCGACACGGTGCTCTACTTCGAGGGCGATACCGGCTCGTCGTTCCGGCTGGTGCGTGCGTTCAAGAACCGCTTCGGTGCGGTCAACGAGATCGGCGTGTTCGCGATGACGGAGAAGGGGCTGAAGGGCGTGTCCAACCCCTCGGCGATCTTTCTCTCGCGTCACGGTGAACCGGTGCCCGGATCGTGCGTGCTGGTGACGCAGGAGGGCACGCGCCCCTTGCTGGTGGAGATCCAGGCGCTGGTCGATACGAGTCATGCGCCGAGCCCGCGCCGCCTCTCGGTCGGACTCGAACAGAACCGGCTGGCGATGCTGCTCGCCGTCCTGCACCGACACGCCGGCATCGCCTGTTTCGATCAGGACGTGTTCGTCAACGCGGTAGGAGGGGTGAAAATCAGCGAGCCAGCGGCCGACCTGGCGGTGCTCGCCGCCATCGTGTCCTCGCTGAGGAGCCAGCCGCTCCCAGACAAGCTGGTGATGTTCGGCGAGGTGGGGCTGGCGGGCGAAATCCGCCCGGTGCAGCGCGGCCAGGAACGTCTCAAGGAAGCGGCCAAGCTGGGGTTCACCCAGGCAATCGTTCCGGCGGCGAACCAGCCCAAACAGAAAATTGCCGGCATGACGGTCCATGCGGTGCAGCGTCTCGGCGACGCGATCGGACTGTTCCGCGACGCTTGACGGGGAAGGCACGTGCCCGCCCCTGGGAATCAGTGCTGGGCCGTGCTGGCGGGCCAGCCGGGGTGCTGGAAATACGTGCCGTAGTTGCGAAGCGCCTGCAGCACACCGAGAGCGGCGGCGCGCTGCGCTTCGAGCTTGGGAGATTTCTGCATCAGCTCCGCGCCCTGGACGACGTCGCCAAGCACGATCGAATGCAGGGCGGTGTCGGCGTCCTTCGGCAGCTTGCACTGGCTGACGACCTCGACGATCGACTTGTGCACGGCTGCCCCCATCTGCTGATAATCCTTGCTGCCCAGGCGCCCCTTCTCGATGGCTTCCTTGCGGCTGTGCATGGTGTGCAGGATCGCATCCATTCCGCGGCGCAGGGTGTCGTCGGTCGCCCATTTCTGGCCGGGCTTCAGCGCAGGGGCCGCGGTATGCGCGTCAGGCGCGTGCTGATGCGTGTGTTCGGCGGCGAAAGCCGGCGCCGCGAGCGCCAGCAGCCCCGCTGCGATGAATGTCGTGAAACCGGCTTTTTGTAGTGTTGCGAACATTGCGTTTCCTCGAAAAAAGTTCGTTCAAACGGCGGAACACTTCAACAGTATTCCCGACGCGGCTTAAGCGCTTCTTAACCCGATGCGTGACATCCGGGCGGCAAAAAGCAGACAATGGCGGATTTTAGCCGGCGCCGCCCGCAAATTCGCGCGGGCTGTCCACCCCGGCCGCATATTACGATACGAGCCCCTGCAATGAGTTCCCCCGCCGTAAAACCCTGCCCCTTCTGCGTGCTCGAACCCCACCGCATCGTTGCTGAGGACGAACTGGCCGTCGCCTACCGTGACGGCTTCCCGGTCTCGCTGGGGCATACCGTCATCATCCCGCGCCGCCACTTCGCCACACTGTTCGACGCCACCGAGGCGGAACAGGGCGCACTGCTGCGGATGCTCGCGCGTGCCAAGGAGAAACTCGACACGCAACACCAGCCCGACGGCTACAACATCGGCATCAACCACGGCCAGGCGGGCGGGCAGTCGGTGCCGCACCTGCACATCCACCTCATCCCGCGCTATCGCGGCGACAAGGAAGACCCGCGCGGCGGCGTGCGCTGGATTCTTCCCGACAAGGCGAAATACTGGTCGTAGGGGCGGGTCACCCGATCCGGTATCGCTTGCGGAGCGGCTCGACGACCTTCCACCGGCACAGCAGTTCCGAGGGAAAGGTGACCAGGTTCCCCGTGGTGATCTCCACCGGGACCCCACCCTCGGGCGTGATGATCGCGCGCCCTTCGACGATGTAGCTGATTTCCTGTTCGAAGTATTCCCACGGGAATTCCGCGTTTGCGGATGTCCACTCCGGCCACTGGTCGACCCCCAGGCTGGCCAGGCGCGCCGCGTCGGGGGCGCGTTCGACGATTATGCTGCTCATGCTGTTCTCCCTCACAAACCATATTTCCATGTTAGACAGGCGCTTGGATCACGCAAGCGCGTGATGTCGGGCGGTCGGTCCATGCATTCATTTTTCCCCGGGCAGGGCGTCGATCGGGTTTTCGATGTGCAGCGTGCGCGTGGGGAACGCGATTTCCGCGCCATGACAGCGGATGATGTCTGCGATCCGGAGCAGGACGTCCTGTTTGGCCGCGTGGTAATGAACCCAGTCGATCGTGCGGGTGAATGCGTACACGAATATGTCCAGCGAGGACGGCCCGAACTGGTTGAAGTTGACGATCAGGGTCGCGTCACTGTCGATCTCGGGGTGGGCCTGCAGCATCGCTTTCACGTCGGCGACGATCATCGGCAGCCGGTCGAGGTCGGTGTAGCGGACGCCGATGGTTTCCTTGATGCGGCGATGGGTCATGCGCGTGGGGTTCTCCACGACGATGGTGGTGAACAGCGCGTTTGGCACATAGATCGGATTCTTGTTGAACGCGCGTACCCGGGTGTGGCGCCAGCCGATGTATTCGACCGTCCCCTCGATGTCCTTGTCCGGGGAACGAATCCATTCTCCGACAACGAAGGGACGGTCGAGGTAGATGGTGAGGCCGCCGAAGAAATTGGCGAGCATGTCCTTGGCCGCGAAGCCGATGGCGATGCCGCCGAGACCGCCGAAAGCGAGCAGGCCTGCAATGCTGAATCCGAGATTCTGTGCGATGACGAGCACAGCCACCGCGACGACGCTGACGCGTGCGAGTTTTGTCAGGGCATCGACGGTGGTGCGGTCGATGTCTTCGCCGGCCGCGGCGGCGCGCTGGAGGAAACCGCGCGAGGCGTTGCCGATCAGGCGAAGCAGGAACCAGGCGAAGGCCAGGATGACGACCGCATTGCGAGCTGGCGCGACGAAGTCCGGCAGTGCACGCCCGCGATGGTCGGCGATGATCTGGGCGACAAAAGCGGTGGCGGCGATCCACAGGATGAGCGTGAGCGGCCGGCGTGCCGCCTTGATGAGCGCATCGTCCCACAGTGCCGCGCTGCGTGCCGCGAGGCGTTCGAGGCGGCGCAGGAGATACCACGCACCCAGGTTGATTGCGACGATGCCCAGGATCACTGCCAGCACCTGCGGCAGCCAGGATGCGGCGACCAGATCGGCGACGCGGCCGATGACGGAGTCGTTCATTTCGGGTAGGACCTGTAATCAGACATAGAACAGGTTGAGCATGGCGAGTGTCACGGCAATGAACAGCACGCTCATGATGCCGCCAGCACGGATGAAGTCGGCGACACGGTATCCGCCCGGTCCCATGATGAGAGCATTCACCTGGTGCGTGGGCAGGACGAAGGCGTTGGACGTGGCGAGTGCGACGGTAAGGGCGAACACGGCGGGGTTCGCGCCGGCACCCAGGGCGATATTCACGGCGAGCGGCACCAGCAGTACGGTGGCGCCGACGTTGGACATCACCAGCGAGAAAACGGTCGCGAGCACGGCAAGCGCGAGTTGAAGCACCCATGCGGGCCATTCGCCGAGTACCGCCAGAAGGTTGGCGGCAATCCAGGACGCCGTGCCGCTGGTTTCCACCGCGAGGCCGAGGGGAATGAGGCCCGCCAGCAGGAACACGGTTTTCCAGCTCACGGCCTGGTAGGCTTCCTCGATGCGCAGCACGCCGGACAGCACCATGCCGATTGCCCCCGTCATCAGCGCCACCGACAGGCGCACATCCGTGAGCAGCAGCAGAGCGAGCGCCAGGCCAAAGCAGAAGAGGGCGGACTTTTCCTTGTGCGGCCGCAGGTCTTCGTGCGGGTAGTCGCTGGTCACGACGAGGAAGTTGTTGTCGTGCTCCAGTCGGGCGAGATCGGTCCAGGCGGTGTGGACGACCAGCGCATCCCCTGCCTGCAGGGGCAGGTCGCGGATGCTGTCGCCCTCGTGCAGGGTCTTGCCGCCACGATGCAGCGCCAGCAAGGCGAGGCCGTAGGTCTTGCGCATCCATACGTCGCGCGCGCTCTTGCCGACCAGTGAGGAACCCGGGGGAATCACCACTTCGGCAATGCCGGACTTGGTCGGCGAGAGAATGTCGGCGAATGCCTTGAGGTATTCCGATTGCTGCAATCCGACACTTTCCACCAGCGCCTGCACGCGTTCGGGCGAGGCCAGCAGGCCGAGCACGGTCCCGGATTTGATACGCATGTCGCGGTTCAGTGTGCCGCGTCCGACGGTTGGCACCTCGCCCGGGCGCTGCACCGCCACGACACGCACGCCGGCGTCGCGTTCCAGTTCGTCCAGAATGCGCCCCACCAGAGGGCTGCCCTTCGGCACTTCGACTTCGTAGATGCTGTTGAACAGGCCGTAAAGTTCCTGGAAATAGCGCGTGGTGTTGGCGCCCCGCGCGTGTTTGGTCTGTTCGGACGCGCGCGCGGGGAGCACGAACCGTCCGGCCAGGATGAAGTAGGTGATGCCCGCCGCGAGCAGTGCCAGTCCGATGGGTGTGACCGAGAACATCGACCAGGTGGCGATCTGCCGGTCCGGCGGCAGTGCCTGATTGGAGGCCTCCAGCAGGTCGTTGAGCAGGATCAGGGGGCTTGAACCGACCATCGTCAGTGTGCCACCGAGGATGGCGCAGAATCCCATGGGCATGAGCAGGCGCGACAAGGGCAGATCGGTCCGTGACGCGATGCGGCCTATCACCGGAAGAAACAGTGCGGCCGCACCCACGTTCTGCATGAACCCCGAAATGACGCCTGCCGTCCCGGCTACGGCCGGCACGATGCGCGTTTCGGTGTGACCGGCGAACCGCAGGATCGCCTCGGCCACGCGATGCATGATGCCTGTGCGGTCGAGGCCGGCGCCGATCATCATCACGGCGATGATGGAGATCACCGCATTGCTGGCGAATCCGCTGAAGAGGTCGTTTGCCTCAACCAGCGGCCTCGTCAGACCGACGCTATCGCTGAACGCACTCAGCAGTCCGATCAGCACCAGAATGCCGATTGCAGCGACGTCGATCTCGACGACTTCGAAGACGAACAGCGCGATCGTCAGCGATAGAAGCAGCAGTACCACGAGGATGTCGGTGTTGGGGGCCAGTCGTGCGAGCGTTGCGGCCAGCGACAGGAATGCGAGGCCGGCGCCGATCCGCCGTACGAGCGTGCGTCGGTTCGTCATGCGTGCGCCCCGCGTTCAGAGCCCGAGGTCGGCGTCGGTCGCGCTGTGGCAATACTTGTCCTGCGGCGGCATCGGGCGCGCGCGCCAGTCCGGCTCCAGGGCCAGCGATGACTTGCGGCGTCCGGGCGGCAGGACGCCGTTGCCGCAGCCTTTGGCGTAGTCGTAATAGAACTTGATCACCAGCTCTCGGCTGACCTGCTGTGCCGCGGGATGCGTCACGCAAGCCTCCACCCACTGGCGCACGCGGTCGTAACGCGCGTCGTCCGGCAGGCGGAAATCCTCGTAGTATTCGAGGAACCAGAAACGCTGGAAGAAAGGCGTGAACACCGTTTCCGCCCAGCCGAATTCCTCGAACAGGAACGGTCCGCCGGGCGCGTGCGCGAGCAGGAAGTCGTTCAACTGCGCGTACTGCTTCAGCATGCCTTCACGCATCGTGTCGCGGCGTGCGGGATCCTGGTTCATCAGCCAGGCGTAACCCTGGCTGAAAAAGTCGACGTCCATGCGCGTGAGCATGTTCTCCACGGCGCGCTGCCACGGGTCGCGCCGCGCCACCGGGCGGTCGGGAAAGATATCCTCCAGGTACTGCAGAATGACCAGGCTTTCCTTCACGATGTGGCCGTCCGCCGTCTCCAGCACCGGCAGCGCCGGGGTGCCGCGCGTCTTCTGCAGCAGCCAGTCGGGCCGCGGCACCGCGAGGTCGAGGGTGTGCACGTCGACATCCTGCTGACGGCCCTTCAGGGCCAGGAGGATGTCGATGCGCTGGCAGAACGGGCAGACGGGACTGTGATAGAGAATCGGCTTCGTCATGGTCGGGCGTGTCTTCGTCGATGCGGAACCTCAACGATAACCCATGCGGGCTTCCGGTGGGACGGACGTGATCGTATGATCCGGGCCATGACACCGCTCTTCGCAGAGGGCCGCCGGATGCGCCGCGTGGCTGCTGCCATTCTGCTTTCGGCGTGCGGGATGCCGCCATCCGCCCATGCCGCCGAGCGGCCCCTGTGGGAAGTCGGCGCCGGGCTGGTGGGGTGAGCCTGCCCAATTATCGCGGTTCGAACGCGCGGCAGGCCTATGTGCTGCCCATGCCCTACCTGGTCTATCGCGGCGAGGTGCTGAAAATGGATCGCGACGGCCTGCGCGGCTTGCTCTTCGACAGCGAGCGCGTCGAAGTGAACGTCAGCCTCAATGGCTCGCTCCCGGTCAACAGCGACGACGACCCGCTGCGGCAGGGCATGAGCGATCTCGATCCCACCGTCGAACTCGGGCCGACGGTCAACGTGCGCCTGTGGCAATCATCCGACCGCCGGAAGCGCATCGAGGCGCGCGCCCCAGTTCGCACGGCGATCACCGTGTCCTCGTCGCCCGAACAGATCGGCTGGCTGTTCTCCCCGAATCTGCTGCTGGAAATTCGCGACCCCATGGGGCGGCCGGGCTGGAATTTCAGCGTGCAGGGCGGGCCGTACTTCGGCGACCGTGACTATAACCGCCATTTCCATGGCGTCCGTCCAGCCGAGGCGACGGTGTTGCGACCCGCCTACGATGCGGCCGGCGGGTATGCCGGCTCGCAGGCGACCGTCACCCTGACGAGGCGGTTTGCCCGCGCATGGCTGGGCGGCTTCGTGTGCTACGAATCGCTGGCTGGCGCGGTCATCGAGGACAGTCCGCTGGTGCGGCGCACGGATGCCGTGTCGGCCGGCCTCGCCGTGACCTGGATCATCAAGGAGTCGAAGCGCCGGGTCGAGGCGGAGGAGTAGGATGCCCCGGATTGCGCTTGGCTTCATCCGGGCTACGTGGCGGCGAGCCGGGTAACGGCGGAATTGCCTGTGCCCGGCTCAGATGCCGATGCCGAACACCACCAGCCGGTCTTTCATCGCGTCCGTTTCCGTCTCCCCATCCCTCTGATGAAGCGATCGACTAAGCCCGCAAGCGGGAGAGAGGGACACGGAATCGCTTCGCGATGTTTCAACCTAGAAACCGCAGTTGGACGCGCCCGATGGTGCGTCTGATCGCGTGGCTGCCGTGAAGCAACGACGCCGCAGGCCGGGGCCTGCAAGGAGGCGCGAGAGCGGAGTCGTTGCCGCTTTAGCGGCTTTACGAATCCCGCCTGCCCCTTGCGGGTGCAAAGGCAGGCGCACCAGCGGGGGTGTAGCGGTCTCACCCAACAGGTGAAGGTGAGCGAAGGCAGAAGATTCAGTGGTCATGCGGCGTTCGCGAGGGTAGAGGGCGGTCAACTGCGGTTTTTGGGTTCAAGCTAATCAGGCAGCGAGCTTCGCGCTAGCGAGGCGATTCAGACTTACGCCTTGTTCGGCGGCCTGAATGGCCAGGGCACGATGCACTTCGGGCGGAATGCGCACCCGGAATTCCCCACTGTAGCGTTTTTCGGCGAATGGCACCGGAACCGTCTCGCCGGAGGCCTGCATGTCGGCGACCGCCTCGGCTACAAGCCGCCGAATGCCCTTTAACGCAGACTCGGGAGTGCCGGCCAGCCATGACAGGGAGGGGAATTCGGCGCACAGGCCGACATGCTCCCCGTCCTCGGGCGACCAGGTGACGCGGAATGTATAGTGGTCAACGCTCATTGCGCATGCCCTCCAGTTTGTCGATTGCCAAAATAACCTGCCGAACCTGATACGCCTTGGCCTTGCCTTTGTCGTCCTGGATATTGATCCGGGGATCGCCGATCCAGGGCGTCTTGAAGATTGCATGGCTGGTTCCGGTCTGGCGTGCTTTCCCAAAATACGCTTCACATACTTTCTTGAGATCGGCGAATCGGATGTTCGCCGGCTCGCGCCGCATCTGCTCGAGCATTTTTCGGGAATCAGCCATGATGCAATGGTATCAATAGTGGGACCGTCGTTCAATGCGCGACGCGCGCAGTTGCCTGCGGGCGGGGATCGGTGGTGGGTTTCGGGAATCCCGGGATTCGTAGCGTTCTTAGCAGGCGTGTCCTACGCGCCGATGCCGAACACCACCAGCCGGTCTTTCACCGTGTCCGCTTGTCCGCGCCAGTTCTTCGCGCTGCGCGTATGGATCAACTGGCTGGGCAGGCTGAGGTCGGCGCCGACGCTGACCAGCGTGTCGGGCGACAGGGTCGCGGCCAGCGCGTCGAGCAGGGCGGCGCTGCGGTAGGGCGTTTCGATGAAAAGTTGCGTGGCGCGTTCGCGGCGCGCGGTCTTTTCGATCTCGCGGATTTTTTTGCTCCGTTCGGGTTCCTTGGCGGGTAGGTAGCCGTGGAAGGCGAAGTGCTGGCCACCGAGGCCCGAGGCCATCAGTGCTAGCAGGATCGAGGAGGGGCCGATGAGCGGCACGACCGGGATGGCTTCGCGGTGTGCGGCCAGTACGAGTGCGGCGCCGGGGTCGGCCACCGCTGGGCAGCCGGCCTCCGACAGCAGGCCGAGGTCGTGGCCGGCTTTCAGTGGCGCGAGCAGCGCGGGAACCGCCGCGGCCAGGGTGTGTTCGTTGAGTTCCTCGATGTGCAGCGCCTGCAGCGGCTGCGGGTGACCCATGGCTTTGAGATGGGCGCGCGCGGTCTTCGCACGTTCGACGACAAAATGGCCGAGGCGGCGCGCGACGGCCAGCGTGTCGGGCGGCAGGCATGCATCGGGGCTGACCGGCCCCAGCGGCACCGGGATCAGGTAGAGCGTTCCCGTCACGGACTCAGGCCGGGCGCCAGGTGAGCACGTCGACGCCTTCGTCCATCAGCATCGCGGTGAGCGTCATCAGCGGCAGGCCGATGAGCGCGGTGGGGTCGGGGCTCTCCATGCGTTCCATGAGCGCGATGCCGAGCGACTCGCTCTTCGCCGAACCGGCGCAGTCGTAGGGCTGTTCCTTCCTGAGGTAGGCCTCGATCTGTGCGTCGGTGAGCGGGCGGATGTGCACCACGGTCGGCACGTCGCGCGTCTGCGCGTGGCCGGTCCGGCTGTTGAGGAGCGTCAATGCGGTGTGGAACACCATTTCGCGCCCCTGCATGGCCCTCAGCTGGGCGAAGGCGTTTTCGTAATTGCCGGGCTTGCCGAGTTGCGCTTCCCCCAGCATCAGCACCTGATCCGAGCCGATGATGAGCGCGTCGGGGTGCGTCGCGGCAGCCGCCTGTGCCTTCAGCACCGACAGGCGCAGCGCGGTCGCCGAGGGCGATTCGCCAGGCAGCGGCGTTTCATCGACATTGGGCGACAACACCTCGAAAGGCAGATGCAGCCGACCAAGCAGTTCGCGCCGGTAGCGCGAGGTGGAGGCCAGGACAAGCTTCGCGTGTCCGGCATGATCGCGGCCGGGCTTCATTCCGGTTGAATCTCCACGAGCGCCATGTCGGGCGTCACCGCGTCGCCCTTCCTGGCGAAGATGCTGATGACGACGCCGGCGATCGGCGCCTGCACTTCGTTCTCCATCTTCATTGCCTCGATGACCAGGATGCCGTCGCCAGCCCTGACCTTCTGCCCGATGCTCACCAGCACGTCGACGACGGTGCCGGGCATCGCCGCGGTGACGTGGCCGGGGTGCGTGGGGCGCGGTTTCTGGCCAGGGGCGGCGGCTGTGGCGGCCTTGCGCGGCGCGCTGCCACCGCCGGCCGCAACGGCGACTTCGTTGAGTGGCTCGACCAGCACTTCTTCCGAAACACCGTCGACCGAGACGAAGTAGGGGTGCTGCCCCGATTCCGAGCGGCCGCTTCCGGACAGCTTGATGTGGTAGGTCTCGCCGTGCAGGGTGATGTGGAATTCGTCGGCGGCGTAGCGCTGCGCCGTTTCCTGTTGCGCCGACGGCTTCGGCAGCAGCGGTTCTGGCTTGAGACTGCCGGCGGCGCGCTCCTGCAGCCAGGTCTTGGCGAGATCGGGAAACATCGCGTAGGTCAGCACGTCCTCGTCGGCCTTTGCGTGGCTTTCAATCTCGTTGCGCAGCTTGTCGAGTTCGTCTGCGAGGAGATCCGCAGGACGGCAGGTGGTGACTTCGAGATCGCCGACTGCGAGCTTGCGCACTTCTTCGTTGACGTGTCCCGGCGCGCGGCCGTAGCGGCCTTGCAGATAGAGCTTCACCTCGTTGGTGACTGACTTGTAGCGCGCGCCGGTAAGCACGTTGAGCGCAGCCTGGGTGCCGACGATCTGTGACGTTGGCGTGACCAGCGGCGGGTAGCCGAGGTCCTCGCGCACGCGCGGAATTTCCTCCAGCACGGCATCCATCCTGTCGAGCGCGCCCTGCTCCTTCAACTGGTTGGCGAGGTTGGAGATCATGCCGCCCGGCACCTGGTTGATCAGCACGCGGGTGTCGGTGCCCGTGAACTCGGACTCGAACTGCCAGTATTTCCTGCGCACGTCCTTGAAGTAGGCCGAGATTTCCTCGATCAGCGGCAGCGACAGCCCGGTGTCGTAGGCGGTGCCGGCGAGCGCGGCGACCAGGCTCTGCGTCGTGGGGTGGCTCGCACCCTCGGCGAAGGCACCGACACAGGTGTCGATGATGGTCGCGCCGGCTTCAACCGCCTTCATGTGGGTCATGTGCGCGAGACCCGAGGTGGCGTGGCTGTGGGTGTGGATCGGCAGGTGCGTCGCCTCGCGGATCGCGCACACCAGATCGTAGGCCGTGTAGGGTGTCAGGAGTCCCGCCATGTCCTTGATCGCGATCGTGTCGCAGCCCATCTCCGCCATGCCCTTCGCCAGTTCGACGAAGTGGGGAATGTTGTGCACCGGGCTCGTCGTGTAGCAGAGCGCGCCTTCGGCGTGCTTGCCGGCGGCCTTCACCGCCTCGATCGAGACCCGCAGGTTGCGCAGGTCGTTCATTGCGTCGAACACGCGGAACACGTCGACGCCGTTGTCGGCGGACTTCTTGACGAAGGCCCGCACCACGTCGTCGGAATAGTTGCGGTAGCCCAAAAGATTCTGCCCGCGCAGCAGCATCTGGATGCGGGTGTTGGGTAGGGCTTTCCTCAGGTGGCGCAGACGCTCCCACGGGTCTTCGCGCAGGAAGCGCACACAGGCGTCGAAGGTGGCACCGCCCCAGGCTTCCAGCGACCAGAAACCTACGGCATCGAGCTTGCCGCAGATCGGCAGCATGTCTTCCGTGCGCATGCGGGTGGCGATGAGCGACTGGTGGCCGTCGCGCAGCACGAGATCGGTGACGTGAACCTTGGGCATCTCTAAAGTCCTTGATGAGCGGCGATGGCCGCGGCGATAGCGGCCGCCATCACTTCCGGCGGCTTCTTCTCGGTGTATTGGGTGAGTTCCGGGTGAGCTTCCACGAAGCCCGTGTTGAACTGGCCACTGCGAAACTCCGGATGCTGCAGAATCTGCTGGTAATACGGGATGGTCGTTTTCACCCCGTACACCAGCATGTCGGACAGTGCGCGGCGCCCGCGCTCGACCGCCGATTGCCAGGTCAGATTCCACACCGTGAGCTTGGCGCACATCGAATCGAAGTAGGGCGGGATGACGTAGTCCGTGTAGATTGCTGCATCCACGCGCACACCTGGGCCGCCCGGCGCGTAGTAGCGTGTGATGCGGCCCAGGCTCGGCAGGAACTCGTTCTTGGGGTCTTCGGCATTCACTCGGAATTCGATGGCAAAGCCGCGGTGCCGGATGTCTTCCTGCCGGTATTGCAGCGGCTGGCCGTCGGCGATGCGAATCTGCTCCTGCACGATATCGACGCCGGTGATGGTCTCGGTGATGGGGTGCTCGACCTGTAGCCGCGTGTTCATTTCCATGAAATAGAACTGGTTGTCCTGGTCGAGCAGAAATTCCACCGTGCCGGCGTTGACGTAGCCCACCGCCTTCGCCGCGCGCACCGCCAGCTTGCCGATGTACTGGCGCTGTGATTCGGTGAGCTGTGGGCTGGGCGCGATCTCGATGAGTTTCTGGTTGCGCCGCTGGATCGAACAGTCGCGCTCGAACAGGTGGACGATGTTGCCCTGGGTGTCGCCGAGAATCTGCACCTCGATATGCTTGGGATTGACCACGCACTTCTCGACGAACACCTCCGGCTTGCCGAAAGCCTTGCTGGCTTCCGACACCACGCGCTCGTAGTTCCTGAGCAGTTCTTCCTCGCTGTCGCAGCGCCGGATGCCGCGGCCGCCGCCGCCATTGGTCGCCTTCAGCATCACGGGATAGCCGATCTTGTTGGCGAGCGTGCGCGCTTCCTCGACGCTTTCCAGATTGTGGTCGGAGCCAGGCACCACCGGGATGCCGGCGGCGATCATCGCGTTGCGCGCCTGGATCTTGTCGCCCATGCGGCGGATGACCTCGGGCGAGGGGCCGATGAAGCGGATGCCGCGGCGCGCGCAGATGGCGGCTAGATCGGGGTTCTCGGAGAGAAAGCCGTAGCCCGGATGCAGCGCGTCGCAGCCCGAGGCGGCGGCGAGGTTCACCAGCGTATGGGCATTCAGATAGCCCAGAATCGGGTCCTTGCCGATGTGATAGGCCTCGTCAGCCTTCTTCACGTGCAGCGCGTGGCGGTCGGCGTCGGTGTAGATGGCCACCGACTTGATGCCGAGCTCGGCGCAGGCGCGCACGATGCGGACGGCGATCTCGCCGCGGTTGGCGACCAGGATCTTCCTAATCATGGGCTGCGTTTCTTTGACAAAAATTGCGGCAAATCATATTATTGCGGGCTATTGTTTATTCGGGTGCGGCGTATCGCGGCCTGGGGGGTATCCCGGCCACCCTTGTCGAGCGGCCATGATGCAAGCTGTCGAAATCGATCCGCGGCGCTTCTGCAAAGGCGGGCAGTCGTGGGAAGTTCGCGACGACGTGGCGGCTTTTCCGCGGCTGGCCCATGAATTTACGCAAGGCGAGCTGTTCTGTCGAGTCATCGGCGTGGCGGATGCTTCCGGCGCGCTGTCGTTCGGGATCGAGATTCGCGGCGACGTGACGCTGACGTGTCAGCGTTGCCTGGGCGAGCTGCCGTTCACGGTGGGTATCCACCGCATGCTGCAACTGGCGCGGGACGAGACCGAACTCGAACGACTGGATGCCGAACCGGACTGCGAGACGATCCTCGCGCCGGCGAAGCTGGACCTGGTCGCACTGGTTGAAGACGAAGTGTTGTTGAGTCTGCCGATGGCAGCGATGCACGCAGAAGGTGAATGCCCCACCTGAGGGCACACGATTTTTTTAGGAGCACGAAATGGCAGTCCAACAGAACAAGAAGTCCCCGTCCAAGCGTGGCATGCACCGCGCGCACGACTTCCTGACCAATCCGCCGCTGGCGGTCGAGCCGACTACCGGTGAGACGCATCTGCGTCACCACATCAGCCCGAGCGGTTTTTACCGCGGGCGCAAGGTCGTCAAGGCCAAGGGCGAATAATTCTCTCAGGCGCCGGGGAACCGGCGCCCCTTGTCCGGCCACCTTCCCGGTTGCATGAAAAACATAACGGTCGCCATTGATGTCATGGGGGGCGACCACGGTCCCCACGTCACGGTCCCGGCAGCGATCCGCTGCCTGGCGCGCAATCCCGACCTCAACGTCATCCTGGTGGGGCCGCAGGATATCGTCGCGGCTGAATTGAAGGCGCGGCATGCCAAGCCGGGGCCGCGCCTCATCGTGCGCCACGCCAGCCAGGTCGTGGCGATGGACGAGCCACCTGCGCAGGCGCTGCGCGGCAAGAAGGATTCCTCGATGCGCATCGCCATCGATCTCGTCAAGTCGGGCGAGGCCGATGCCTGCGTGTCGGCCGGCAACACCGGTGCGCTGATGGCGACTGCGCGTTTCGTGTTGAAGACCCTGCCCGGCATCGACCGTCCGGCCATCGCCGCTGTGCTGCCGACCGTTAGCGGGCATGTGCTGGTGCTGGACATGGGCGCGAACGTTGACTGCACCGCCGAGCACCTGCTGCAGTTCGGCATCATGGGCGCGATGCTGGTGTCGGCGGTCGAGCACAAGCAGAACCCCAGCGTGGGGCTGCTGAACATCGGTGAAGAAGACATCAAGGGCAACGAAATGGTGAAGCAGACGGCGGAACTGCTGCGTGAAAGCCACTTGAATTTCCGCGGCAACGTCGAGGGCGACGACATCTTCAAGGGCACCACCGACGTGGTGGTGTGCGACGGCTTCGTCGGCAATGTCACCCTGAAGGCCTCCGAAGGGCTCGCCAAGATGATCTCGACCGTTCTGCGCGCCGAATTCAAGCGCAACTGGCTGACCCGCATCGCCGGCCTTGCTGCGTTGCCCGTGCTGAATGCGTTCAAGCGGCGCATGGATCCGCGCCGGTACAACGGTGCCACGCTGCTTGGCCTCAAGGGCGTGGTGGTGAAGAGCCACGGCTCGGCCGACCGCTTCGCCTTCGAACATGCGATCGAAACCGCCTGTGAGGAAGTCCGCAACAACGTGCTCAAACGCATCACCGACCAGATCCAACTCATCCAACGGGTGGCCGCTTGACCTATTCCCGCATTCTGGGCACCGGCAGCTATCTGCCGGGGCGCATCCTCACCAACGCGGATCTCGAACGACTCGTCGACACGACCGACCAGTGGATCGTCGACCGTACCGGCATCCGCGAACGCCACATCGCCGCGGAGGGAGAACTTACCAGCGATCTCGCCACGCAGGCGGCGCGCGCGGCGCTGGATGCCGCCGGAATCGGCCCGGACGACCTCGACCTGCTGTTGGTCGCCACCACCACCCCCGATCTTGTGTTTCCCAGCACCGCGTGCATCGTGCAATCCAAGCTCGGCATGACCAACGGGCGCCCGGCCTTCGACCTGCAGGCGGTGTGCAGCGGTTTCGTCTATGCGCTGTCGGTGGCCGACCAGTTCATCAAGACCGGCGCGGCCAAGCGCGCGCTGGTGATCGGCGCCGAGACGCTGTCGCGCATCACCGACTGGAACGACCGCGGCAACTGTATCCTGTGGGGCGATGGCGCCGGCGCGGTGGTCCTGGGGGCCTCCGACGAACCCGGCATTCTCGCCACCCACATTCACGCCGACGGCCGCCACAAGGAACTGCTGCGCACCACAACCGGCGCATCGACCGGCCTGCACGAGCCGGCCTACATGCGCATGGAGGGCAATGCGGTGTTCAAGATGGCGGTCAACACACTCGACCGCATCGTCGACGAGACGCTGGAGGCCAACGGCCTTTCGAAGTCCGACATCGACTGGCTGGTGCCGCACCAGGCCAATATCCGCATCATCGCTGCCACCGCGAAAAAGCTCGGCATGAGCATGGACAACGTGGTGACCACGGTGGCCGGCCACGGCAACACCTCGGCCGCCTCCGTGCCGCTGGCGTTCGACGTTGCGGTGCGCGACGGGCGCATCCGCCGGGGGCAGACGGTGTTGATGGAAGCCTTTGGTGGCGGCTTCACCTGGGGCTCCGCGCTCCTCAAGTACTAGGAACAGCACAACATGAAGCTCGCTTTCATCTTCCCGGGGCAGGGTTCGCAATCGGTCGGCATGATGCAGGGATTGGTCGATCGCCCTGAAGTGCGCTTCACCTTTTCCGAAGCGTCCGACGCGCTTGGGCAGGATCTGTGGGCGCTGGTGAGCGAAGGTCCGGCCGATGCGCTCAACCAGACCGTCAACACGCAACCCGCCATGCTGGCAGCCGACATCGCCATCTGGCGTGTGTGGCAGGCGACGGGCGGGCCGCAGCCGGAACTGCTCGCCGGGCACAGCCTCGGCGAATATGCGGCGCTGGTTGCAGCGGGCGCGTTGGATTTCACCGATGCCATCCGGCTGGTGCGTTTCCGCGCCGAGGCGATGCAGGCAGCGGTACCCGAAGGCGTCGGCGCGATGGCGGCAATCCTCGGCCTGGACGACGCCGCCGTCCGTGCGGTGTGCGCCGACGCGGCAGCCGGGGAAGTTGTCGAGGCGGTCAACCTCAATTCCCCCGGGCAGGTGGTGATTGCCGGTAACAAGGCGGCGGTCGAGCGCGCCATGGCACTGGCGAAGGAACGGGGCGCCAAGCGTGCCCTGCCGCTCCCGGTGTCCGTGCCCTCGCACTCGTCGTTGATGCGGCCCGCGGCGGAAGAACTGCGTGCGCACCTGCAGGGCGTCGAGATCAAGGTGCCGACGATGCGCGTGCTGCACAACACCGACGTGCAGAGCCATGCGGCGCCGGACGCCATCCGCGACGCGCTGGCGAAACAACTGCACACCCCGGTGCGCTGGGTCGAGACCGTGCAGGCACTGAAGGCGGCCGGCATCGAACGCGTCATCGAATGCGGGCCCGGCAAGGTGTTGGCGGGCCTCAACAAGCGCATCGACGACAGCCTGCCTGCGGTGGCGCTGGTCGACGAAGCCAGCCTCGCGGCTGCGCTCAACCCATAAGGAGAAGAGGATGCTGGAAGGAAACATTGCGCTCGTGACAGGTGCCAGCCGCGGCATCGGCCAGGCCATCGCGCTTGCGCTCGGCAAGGCCGGCGCCACCGTCATCGGCACCGCGACCAGCGACAAGGGGGCGCAGGCGATCGGCGACTATCTCGCCACCGCGAACATCAAGGGCGCCGGCATGAAGCTCGACGTCTGCAACGCCGCCGAGGTCGACGGCGTGATCGCGGCGATCGAAAAGGAATTCGGCACCATCGGTATTCTGGTCAACAATGCCGGCATCACGCGCGACAACCTGTTGATGCGCATGAAAGACGAGGAGTGGGACGACATCATGGCGACCAACCTCACCTCGGTGTTCCGTCTGTCACGCGCCGTGCTGCGCGCGATGATGAAGGCGCGGCAGGGCCGCATCATCTCCATCGCTTCCGTGGTGGGGTCCATGGGCAACGCCGGGCAGACCAACTACAGTGCCGCCAAGGCCGGCATCATGGGCTTCACCAAGTCGCTCGCACGCGAGGTCGGCAGCCGCAACATCACCGTCAACTGCGTCGCGCCCGGTTTCATCGACACCGACATGACGCGTGCGCTGCCGGACGCGCAGCGGCAGGCGCTGCTGGCGCACATTCCGCTTGGCCGGCTCGGTTCCGCGGACGACATCGCGCAGGCGGTGCTGTTCCTGGCGTCGCCCGCGGCGGGCTACGTTTCGGGCACGACGCTGCATGTCAATGGCGGCATGTACATGGCGTGACCGTCAGGGAAAGTTTGGTAAAATCCCGGGGTTTCATTTTTCCGGGCTTCAATTCGATTGAAGCCTTTTTTCTAGAGAGGAGCAGTAATGGATAACGTGCAGCGTGTAATCAAGGTCGTCGCCGAGCAACTGGGCGTCAACGAGGCGGATGTCAAGGTGGAGTCCTCCTTTGTCGGCGACCTCGGTGCCGACTCGCTCGACACGGTCGAGCTGGTGATGGCGCTGGAAGAGGAATTCGGCTGCGAGATCCCCGACGAGGAAGCCGAGAAGATCACCACCGTCCAGCAGGCCATCGACTACGTCAACAGCCACTCGAGCTGATCGTCCACCAGCAAAAAAGGTCAGACCTTTGTCCATTCGTCGCGTTGTCGTCACCGGCCTGGGGATCGTTTCCCCGGTCGGCAACACCATCCCGGAAGCATGGGACAACCTGATCGCCGGCCGTTCAGGCATTGCCCGCATCACCCGTTTCGATCCCGAACCTTTTGCCTCGCACATGGCGGGTGAGGTCCGGAACTTCGATGTCGGGCAGTACCTCAACCCCAAGGAAGCGCGACGGATGGACCTGTTCATCCAGTACGGCATGGCCGCCGGCATCCAGGCCATCCGCGATTCGGGCAGCGAGGTCACCGAGGCCAATGCCGAGCGTATCGGCATCAATATCGGCTCCGGCATCGGCGGCCTGCCGCTGATCGAGGAGACGCACCAGGTGGTCGCGGAATCCGGGCCGCGCAAGATCTCGCCCTTCTTCATTCCGGGCTCGATCATCAACATGATTTCCGGGAACCTGTCGATCCAGTTCGGGATCAAGGGGCCTAACCTTGCCGTGGTCACCGCGTGCGCCACCGGCCTGCATGCGATCGGCCAGTCCGCGCGCATGATCATGCATGGCGACGTCGACGTGATGGTCGCGGGCGGTTCCGAGGGGGCCGTGTCGCCGCTGGGCGTCGGCGGTTTTGCCGCGGCGCGCGCGCTGTCGACGCGCAACGACGATCCGGCTGGCGCCAGCCGGCCGTGGGACAAGGACCGCGACGGCTTCGTCCTGGGCGAAGGCGCCGGCGTGATGGTGCTCGAAGAGTATGAGCATGCGAGGGCTCGCGGCGCGCGCATCTATGCCGAGGTCGCCGGCTTCGGCATGAGTGGCGACGCCTACCACATGACCGCACCCTCCACCGACGGTCCGCGGCGTTCCATGCAGAACGCCATCCGCGATGCCGGCCTCAACCCCGACCAGATCCAGTACATCAATGCCCACGGTACTTCGACGCCGCTCGGCGACAAGAATGAGACCGACGCGATCAAGCTCGCGATGGGCGATGCCGCCTACAAGGCGGTCGTCAACTCGACCAAGTCGATGACCGGCCACTTGCTGGGCGGCGCCGGCGGCGTCGAGTCGATCTTCACCGTGCTCGCGGTGCATCACCAGATTTCGCCGCCGACCATCAACCTCGCCACCCCCGATCCGGAGTGCGATCTCGATTACTGCGCGAACACCGCGCGCGAGATGAAGATCGACGCTGCCCTCAAGAACAACTTCGGATTTGGCGGCACCAACGGCTCGCTGGTCTTCAAGCGCGTTTGACCGATACCCCCCTGCCCGTGATCCGGGAATGGCACCTGCCGCCCGGACGACCGGCGCCTGACCTGATCGGGTTGCAGGCGGCGCATCCCGAGCGCTATCCCGGCCTGTTTGCCGGCAGCGGCGACAGCGGCTGGGACGTGCTGTTCGCGTTTCCTCGGGAAACGGCATCCTTTGGTCCGGCCGATGAACCGGCCGCCCTGCAGGCGCATCCCGCCATGCAACGCCAGCCGCAGCCGACGCCCGACCCGCAGGGTTTGCCGTTCAGCGGCGGCTGGCTGTGCGCCTTGTCCTATGAACTCGGTGCGTGGTTCGAGCCGAGTGCCGGCCGTGCCGAGGATCCTGCCGCGTTTCCCGTCGCCTGGCTGGCACGCATTCCGGCGGCCATTCTCTTTGACCGGGCCCGGCAGCGCTGCGTCCTGATGGCCGAGGCGGATGTTCCCGGGCTGCTCGACCGCATGGAGGCGGATCTCGTGGCCACATCGTCGGACCTGCCGACGCTGCCGGCGCTGCCTTGGCTCGACGAGGACGACCCGGCGCGCTTTCTCGAGGGCGTCGCGCGCGTGCAGCGCTATATCTGCGCCGGCGATGTATTCCAGGTCAACCTGTCGCGCGGCTGGCGCGGCGAATTCGGTGAGCCGCCGGCGCCGGCTGCGCTGTTTGGCCGGCTCATGCGCAAGAATCCGGCACCGTTTTCAGCATTGCTGCAGATGGGCGAGTGGGCCATCGTCAGTTCCTCGCCCGAACGCCTGGTGCGGCTGGGGCGCGACGGTGTGGTGGAGACGCGGCCGATCGCCGGCACGCATCCACGCAGCGAGGACGCCGCGGAGGATGCGGCGCTGCGTGCCCACCTCGCTGCGCACCCCAAGGAGCGTGCCGAGCATGTCATGCTGGTCGACCTCGAACGCAACGATCTCGGGCGCGTGTGCACGCCGGGCAGCGTCGAGGTGGCGGCGCTGATGGACATCGCCAGCTACCGCCACGTGCACCACATTGAATCGACGGTGCGTGGCCGATTGCGCGAAGGGTTGCAGGTGATCGACGCCTTGCGTGCCGTGTTTCCCGGCGGCACCATCACCGGCTGTCCCAAGGTGCGCACCATGCAGATCATCCGCGAACTCGAAGGCACGCCGCGCCGCAGCTACACCGGCAGCGTCGGCTACATCAACCGCGATGGCAGCTTCGATTTCAACATCCTCATCCGCAGCTTCCTGCTGCGCGGCGCCGCGCTGGAATTTCGCGCCGGCGCCGGTATCGTCGCCGACTCCGTCGCCACGCGCGAACTCGACGAGACCCGCGCCAAGGCACGCGGCCTCCTGGCGGCACTGGAGGGGGCATGATCCTCGTCAACGGCATCGCGGACGGCTGCATTGGCGCCACCGACCGGGGGCTCGCCTACGGCGATGGCGTGTTTCGCACCCTGCGCACGGCGGGCGGGCGGCCGTTGTGGTGGGCCGACCACCATGCCAAGCTCGCGGCCGACTGTGCGGCCCTGGGTCTCGATTGTCCCGACGCGCACCTGCTCCACGACGAGATCTGCCGCGTGGCGGGGCAGGGCGAGGGCGTGGTCAAGATCATCCTCACCCGCGGCACCGGCGCGCGCGGCTATGCGCCGCCGCGCGGGCAGGCCGTGAGGCGCATCGTCATGGCAGCGCCCCTGCCGCTGCATGCACGGGCCGACGCGCCGGAAGCCGTCACGGCGCGCTGGTGCAGCCTGCGCCTGGCGTGCCAGCCACGGCTCGCCGGTATCAAGCATCTGAACCGCCTGGAAAACGTGCTCGCGCGCGCCGAATGGGACGACCCGGCGATACTCGAAGGCATCCTGTGCGATGCCGAGGGCATGCTCGTCGGCGGCGTGATGAGCAATCTGTTCTGGGTCGCCGACAGTGTCCTGCATACCCCCGACGTCAGCACATGCGGCGTCGCCGGCGTGGCACGGGCACGGCTGCTGCGCGCGGCCGCGCGTCTGGGGCTTGCGATGCGTATCGGCCGCTTCCCGCCAGCAGTTATACTCGCTGCCGAGGAAGTCATGATCTGCAACAGCGTCCTGGGCGTGCGCCGCGTCGCAAGCCTGGATGACGCACGCTGGCCTGCTGCGGGGTGGACGGCGCGTTTGAATACGGCACTGCATGAAGAAACTGCTTAAGCGAATGCTGCTGCTCGCGCTGGCCGCGGCGCTTGCGCTGGGGGGCGGACTGGCGTGGTACGCGCGCCAGCCCCTCGCCATCGAGGGGTTGCCGAAGTCGGTCAGCGTCACGCCCGGCATGCATCTCAGGAGCCTGAGCGCGATGCTTGCGCGCGAGGGGGTGATCGGCAACGCCCAGGCCTTCTGGTTGCTCGGCCGGGTGACTGGCAAAGGCGGCAAGCTCAAGGTCGGGGTCTATACGCTGGATCGACCGCTCACCCCGCTGGAACTTTACGGGAAGATCGAACGCGGCGAGGTGACGCAGGCGATCATGCAGTTCATCGAGGGCTGGAACTGGCGCGAGGTACGCGCCGCGCTGGCTGCGCAAGCGTTTCTCAGGCACGACAGCGCGAACATGAGCGAGACCGAAGTGCTCCAGGCAATCGGCGCCGATGAGACGCATCCCGAGGGTTTGCTGTCGCCCGACACCTATCATTACGCACCGCACGCGTCAGACCTGGAGGTGCTGCGTCGCGCCTACCGGCTGCAGCGTGACAGGCTGATGGCGGCGTGGGAGACGCGCCTGCCCGGGCTGCCGTACCGCACGCCCTATGAGGCGCTGATCATGGCATCCATTGTCGAGAAGGAGACCGGTGCCGCGTTCGAACGCCCGCTCATCGCCGGCGTGTTCATCAACCGCCTGAGAAAGGGCATGCGCCTGCAGACCGACCCTACGGTGATCTACGGCCTGGGCGAGCGCTTCGACGGCAACCTGCGCAAGATCGATCTGCAGACCGACACGCCCTACAATACCTATACGCGCGGCGGCCTGCCGCCGACGCCGATCGCGATGCCCGGGGAAGCGGCGATTCGTGCCGCGCTCAACCCGGAGAAAACCGATGCGCTGTATTTCGTCGCCCGTGGCGATGGCACGCACGTGTTTTCGAGCACGCTGGAGGCGCACAATCGCGCCGTGAACCGCTATCAGAAAAAACGATGATTGCAGGAAAATTCATCAGCCTTGAAGGTGTCGATGGCGCCGGCAAGAGCACCCACTTGGGATTCATCGCCGATCGGTTGCGCGGGCAAGGTCGCGAGGTCGTGGTCACCCGCGAGCCGGGGGGTACGCCGCTGGGCGAAACCTTGCGCGAGCTGCTGTTGCATCGTGAGATGGACGCCGACACCGAGCTACTGCTGATGTTCGCCGCACGCCAGCAGCATCTGGCCGAAGTGATCCTGCCGGCGTTGGCGCGTGGTGCCTGGGTCGTGTCCGACCGCTTTACCGACGCCAGTTATGCCTACCAGTGTGGTGGGCGCGGAATCCCCGCCGAGCGTATCGCCGTGCTGGAAACCTGGGTGCAGCGCGGGTTTGCGCCCGACCTCACCCTGCTGTTCGACGTGCCGCCCGATATCGCCGAGGCGCGTCGCTCGGCGGCCCGTACCGCCGACCGTTTCGAGCGCGAGGCGGACAGCTTCTTTTCCCGCGTGCGCAACGCCTACCTCGACCGGGCGCGTGCGTCGCCCGCGCGCATCCGGGTGCTGGACGCGCGCCAGGACATCGCCGCGCTGCAGGTGCAGATCAGCGCATTGTTGGAGGGTCTCTGTTGAGTGCCCCGTATCCATGGCTGGAACCTGCCTGGGTGCGCTTGCTGGCCACCCGTGGGCGGCCAGCGCAGGCGCTGTTGCTGGCGGGGCCGCGCGGTGTCGGCAAGGGCGCGCTGGCCCAGGCTTGGGCGCAGGCGCTGCTGTGCGAGGCGCCGCAGCCGGATGGCGCAGCGTGTGGCGTATGCCCCGCGTGCCATTGGTTTGCCACCGGGGCTCACCCGGACTTTCTGCGCGTCACCCTGCTGGAAAAAACCACCAAGGAAGGTGAAATCCGCATGGCAACGGCAATCGAGGTCGACCAGGCACGCGAGGCGGTCGATTTCGTGCAGTTGTCGACCTACCGGGCAGGTTTCCGCGTGGTGCTGGTCGATCCCGCAGACAACCTCAATCTGGCGGCAGCCAATGCCTTGTTAAAGGTACTGGAGGAACCGCCGTTAAATACGGTGTTCGTGCTGGTTTCGGACCAGCCGCGGCGCTTGCTGCCGACGATCCGCAGTCGCTGTGGTCGCATCGACATCGGTCTGCCACCGCCCGACGCGGCCACCCGCTGGCTAACGACGCAGGGCGTGGCCGATGCCGGGAACCTGCTGGCACTGTGTGGCGGTATGCCACTCGATGCCCGGCGCTGGGCAGAAGGCGGTGAACTGGACGAGCGTCGTGGCGTGCTGGAAAGCCTGGCACAACCCGACAGGCTCGATCCGGTGACGTTGGGCGAGCGTTGGAAGGGACTCAGCCCGCGTGCCTGGCACAACCTGGCGTACAAGTGGCTGGGTGACCTGCTCGCCGTGCGCCTGCAGGGACGTGCGCAGTTCAACCGGGATTTCGCCGACACGCTGGCGCGGCTCGGGCTGCGGGCGGACCTGCCGAGACTCCTGGCGCTGGCCCGTACGCAGGCGGACGAGGGGCGCACGCTGACGCACCCGCTCAACCGGGCGCTGCAGCTGCAGGCATGGCTGGTGGAATACCGACATATTTTTGGATGAAAGTGCCCATATGAATGCTGCCGTCAACGATGCTTCGGGACAGGTACGCCCTGGCGTGCTGTCGCTGTCGATCAAGGAAAAATCCGCGCTGTTCGCGGCCTACATGCCCTTCATCAAGGGCGGCGGACTGTTCATTCCCACCAGCAAGCAGTACAAGATGGGCGAAGAGGTGTTCATGCTTCTGACCCTGATGGACGACCCCGCGAAACTGCCGGTTTCCGGCAAGGTGGTTTGGGTGACACCGAGTGGGGCTCACGGCGGACGCACCCAGGGCGTGGGCGTGCAGTTCGCCCACAACGAGAGCGGCAAGGCTGCGCACAACAAGATTGAAGGTTTGCTCGGCGGTTCGCTAAAATCGACCCGCCCCACACACACCATGTGACAAGTGCAGGGATCAAGATTCAAGCTGCAGGAGTCTTGAAGGCGGGACGCGCCGAACTTGCTGCTTGTAACTTTATCTTGCCCATGTACGTCGACTCCCACTGCCACATCAACTTTCCCGATCTCGCCGACAAACTGCCCGAGGTGTTCGACCTCATGGCACAGAATGGCGTGAGCCACGCGCTGTGCATCGGTGTCGAGCTGGAAACATTCCCCGACATTCGCGCGCTCGCGGAAACCTATTCCAACGTTTACGCTTCGGTCGGCGTCCATCCCGACCACGAGGACTGCACCGAGCCCACGGTCGATGAGTTGGTCGCGCTGGCTGGTCACCCGAAGGTCGTGGCGATCGGCGAGACGGGGCTCGACTATTTTCGCCTCACCGGCGACCTCGAATGGCAGCGTGAGCGTTTTCGTACCCACATCCGCGCCGCGCGCGCCTGTGGCAAGCCCCTGGTGATCCATACCCGTGCGGCGGCGGACGATACGCTGCGGCTGATGCGCGAGGAGCAGGCGGGCGAGGCGGGCGGGGTCATGCACTGCTTCACCGAGAGCCTGGCGGTGGCCAAGGCCGCGCTCGACCTCGGCTTTCATATCTCGTTTTCCGGCATCGTCAGCTTCAAGAACGCGGCGGCGCTGCGCGAAGTGGCGGCGGCGGTGCCGCTCGATCGCATGCTGATCGAAACCGATGCGCCGTATCTGGCGCCGGTGCCGCACCGCGGCAAGATCAACCAGCCAGGCTACGTGAAGCATGTCGCCGAAGCCATCGCGCAGGTGCGCGGCCTCACGCCGGAAGCCGTGGGCGAGGCGACCACGGCGAATTTCCTCCGTCTGTTCCGGATTCCCGCGTAGGTCAACCGCCCCGCGTCGCCAGGCGGTCGAGCACGCGTGCCGCCGCGCGCAGGCCGAAGGTCGCCGTCACGCACACCGATGAGCCGAAGCCCGCACAGTTGAGGCCGTGGATACGGGCATCCGGCGGGCGCTCGAAGCAGGCGCCGCCCTCGTCGCCGGGATAACGCAGCGGCTCGGTCGAATAGACGCACTCCACCCCGAATTTGCGGCCCGCTTCGCGCGGAAAGCCGTGCTCGCGGCGCAGCGTGGCGCGCACCTTGGCGAGCAGCGGATCCTCGGTGGTGCGCGAAAGGTCCGCCACCTGCACACGCCCGGGGTCGGCCTGGCCGCCGGCCGCGCCGATGCACACCAGCGGCACACGCAAACGCCGGCAATGTGCGATGAGCGCCACCTTGGCACGGGCATTGTCGATGGCGTCGAGCACGTAAGCGAATGGCCCTGCCAGCAGCTCGGCGACGTTGCCGGGTTCGAGAAAGGTTTCCACTCCCGTCACCTCGCAGGTCGGGTTGATGCCGTGGATGCGTGCACGCATCGCATCGATCTTGGACTGGCCAAGGGTGTCGGTCAGTGCATGAAGCTGGCGGTTGATGTTGGATTCGGCCAGATGGTCGGGGTCGATGAGGGTAAGCCGGCCGATGGCCGAGCGCGCCAGCGCCTCGGCAGCCCAGGCGCCGACCCCGCCGATGCCGATCACGCACACGTGTGCGCGGCGAAAGCGTTCGACGGCCGCGGCGCCGTACAGGCGGCGCACGCCGCCGAAGCGGCGTTCGAAGTCGAGTTCGGGTTCGCTGTCGCCGGGCGCGGTCATGGCGCAGCGAAGCCCGTCAGAAAAATTCCCGGCTTCAGAGTGCGGCGGATTCGAGTTCGAACTGGATGGCGCGAATGCCGGCGTTCGCGCACGCTTCGTCCTGTTCGCCCGTCGCCGCGCCGGAAACGCCGACTGCGCCGACGATGTTGCCGGCTGCCTCGATCGGCACACCGCCTGCCGAGAACACCAGCCCCTCGACCTTGCCGACCGAGAAAGGCTGCGTGAAGCGGTTCGCCATGCTGGATGTCGTGGCGTTGAAATTGACTGCGGTGACAGCTTTTTGCCGGCTGATTTCGAGCGTGATGCGCGGCGCAAGGGTGTCGCGCAGCACCACCATCGGGTCGCCGCTGCGGTCGACCACGGTGACGCCGATCTGGATGCCATCCTTGCGGCAGGCATCCATCGTCGCGCGGGCAATCTTTTCCGAGGCCTCCACGGTCAATCGCGGAATCTTCACGATGACGGGCGCGTCTGCCGCGAGGGCAGGGGAGGCAACCAGGGCGGCACAGAGCGGGCCGATGCGGGTGATCATGCGCATGATGATTCTCCTTCTCTGGGTTGGGACGGAATAGTTTACTGCCCGAAGAACGCCTTGACCTTGTCCATGAACGATTGGGCGCGCGGATGATTGTTGCGGCCGGGGCTCAGCGACTCAAATTCGCGCAGCAGTTCGCGCTGGCGTTCGGACAGGTTGACCGGCGTTTCGACCATCATGTGGCACAGCAGATCGCCCGGGGCGTGGCTGCGCACGCCCTTGATGCCTTTGCCGCGCAGGCGGAACACCTTGCCGCTCTGGGTTTCCGGCGGAATCCTGATCTTGGCGTGACCGTCCAGCGTCGGAATCTCGAGTTCACCGCCGAGTGCGGCAGTGGCGAAGCTGATCGGCATTTCGCAATGCAGGTCGTCGCCGTGGCGCTTGAATACCGGATGCTCCTTGAGATGGACCACGACGTAAAGGTCCCCCGGCGGACCGCCGTTGACGCCAGCCTCGCCTTCGCCAGCCAGGCGGATGCGGTCGCCGTTGTCGACCCCCGCCGGGATCTTCACCGACAGCGTCTTGTGCTTCTTGATCCGTCCTTCGCCACGGCAGGCAGGGCAGGGGTCGGACACCATTTTTCCGGTACCGCCGCAACGCGGACAGGTTTGCTGCACCGAGAAAAACCCCTGCTGGATGCGCACCTGCCCGTGGCCGCCACAGGTGCTGCACGTCGTGGGGGTCGTGCCGGGCTTGGCGCCGCTGCCGTGGCAGGTGTCGCAGGCTTCGAGGGTGGGAATGCGGATCTTGGTCTCGGTGCCGCGGGCCGCCTCCTCGAGGCCGATTTCCAGGTTGTAGCGGAGGTCGGCACCACGGTAGACACGTTCACGCCGGCCGCCGCCGCCACCAAAGATATCGCCGAAGATGTCCGAAAAAGCATCGGAAAATCCGCCGCCCCCGAAGCCGCCACCGCCCATCCCCGCCTGCGGATCGACGCCAGCGTGGCCGAACTGGTCGTAGGCCGCGCGCTTGTCGGCGTCGGACAGCACCTCGTAAGCGAGCTTCGCTTCCTTGAATTTCTCCTCCGCCCCCTTGTCGTCCGGGTTGCGGTCGGGATGGTGCTTCATGGCCAGCTTGCGGTAGGCCTTCTTGATCTCTTCGTCCGAGGCGTTCTTGGCGACGCCGAGGACTTCGTAGTAGTCGCGTTTTGACATGTCAGGGGTCAGGAGTCAGGAGTCAGGGGTCAGGGTGGGGCAGGCCAGCGGAAAAGGAAAAGCCGCGCCTCGCGCGACTTCTCCTGATTCCTGAATCCTGACCCCTGACCCCTTACTTGTCCTTCACCTCTTCGAACTCGGCATCGACCACGTTGTCGTCCGCCGCGCCGCCACCGGCCGCACCCGCGCCGGCCGCAGCGCCCGGCTGCGCCTTCGCCTGCTCGGCCTGGTACATCTGCTCGGCGAGCTTGTGGCTGGCAGTGGCCAGGGCATTCGTCTTGGCCTCGATGGTGTCCTTGTCGCCTTCGCGCACGGCGTCCTCGCATTCCTTCAGCGCCGCCTCGATTGCGGCCTTCTCGTCGGCCGAAACCTTGTCGCCGTAGTCGGCGAGCGATTTCTTCACCGAGTGGATCATCGCGTCGGCGGCGTTGCGGGCGGTCGCCAGTTCGAAGGCCTTGTGGTCCTCGGCGGCGTTGGCCTCGGCGTCCTTCACCATGCGCTGGATTTCGTCTTCACTCAGCCCCGAACTCGCCTGGATGCGGATGGTGTTTTCCTTGCCGGTCGCCTTGTCCTTGGCCGACACATGCAGGATGCCGTTGGCGTCGATGTCGAACGTGACCTCGATCTGCGGCATGCCGCGCGGCGCCGGCGGGATGTCGGACAGGTTGAACTGGCCGAGGCTCTTGTTGCCGGACGCCATCTCGCGCTCACCCTGCAGCACGTGCACGGTCACCGCGCCCTGGTTGTCGTCGGCGGTGGAGAACACCTGGCTCGCCTTGGTCGGGATGGTGGTGTTCTTCGGGATCAGCTTGGTCATGACGCCGCCCAGGGTCTCGATGCCCAGGGAGAGCGGCGTCACGTCGAGCAGCAGCACATCCTTCACATCGCCCTTGAGCACGCCGCCCTGGATCGCGGCGCCGACGGCGACGGCCTCGTCCGGGTTGACGTCGCGGCGCGCCTCCTTGCCGAAGAAGTCCTTCACCGCTTCCATCACCTTGGGCATGCGGGTCTGGCCGCCGACCAGGATGACGTCGTCGATCTGGCTGGTGGTGAGACCGGCATCCTTCAGCGCGACCTTGCACGGCTCGATGGTGCGCTTGATCAGGTCTTCCACCAGCGCCTCGAACTTGGCGCGGGTGATCTTCACCGCGAGGTGCTTGGGACCGGAGGCATCCGCCGTGATGTAGGGCAGGTTGACTTCGGTCTGCTGGCCGGAGGACAGCTCGATCTTGGCCTTCTCGGCGGCTTCCTTCAGGCGCTGCAGCGCGAGCACGTCCTTCTTCAGGTCGACACCCTGTTCCTTCTTGAACTCCTCGGCGATGTAGTCAATCAGGCGCTGGTCGAAATCCTCGCCGCCGAGGAAAGTGTCGCCGTTGGTCGAGAGCACCTCGAACTGGTGCTCGCCGTCGAGCTCGGCGATTTCGATGATCGAAATGTCGAACGTGCCACCGCCGAGGTCGTACACCGCGATCTTGCGGTCGCCTTCCTTCTTGTCCATGCCGAAAGCGAGCGCGGCCGCGGTCGGCTCGTTGATGATGCGCTTCACTTCCAGGCCCGCGACGCGGCCGGCGTCCTTGGTCGCCTGGCGCTGGCTGTCGTTGAAGTAGGCGGGCACGGTGATGACGGCCTCGGTGACCTCTTCACCCAGATAGTCCTCGGCGGCCTTCTTCATCTTGCGCAGCACTTCCGCGGAGACCTGCGGCGGCGCCATCTTCTTGTCGCGCACTTCCACCCAGGCGTCGCCGTTGTCGGCCTTGACGATCTTGTAGGGCATGAGCCCGATGTCCTTCTGCACTTCCTTCTCTTCGAACCGCCGACCAATGAGTCGCTTGACCGCGAACAGCGTGTTCTTCGGGTTGGTGACGGCCTGGCGCTTGGCCGGCGCGCCGACCAGGATCTCGCCGTCCTCGGCGTAGGCGACGATCGACGGCGTGGTGCGCGCGCCTTCGGCGTTCTCGATCACTTTGGGCGTACCGCCTTCCATCACCGCCACGCAGGAGTTGGTGGTACCGAGGTCAATGCCAATGATGCGTCCCATGATGTGTTCCTTTTTTGAAAGTCTGAATTGATTGCGATATGGGGGAGGGTGGGGCTATTTCAAGTTCGACCGCAGGGTCTTGCGCGGCTCAACCGCCGGGGGCCTTGGCGACCATCACCAGCGCCGGGCGCAGCGTGCGGTCGTGCAGGCGATAACCCTTCTGCAGCACCGTCACCACCGTGTTGGCCGGCTGATCGGAGTCGACCATCTGGATCGCCTGGTGCAGGTGCGGATCGAATTTCTCGCCCATCGGGTCGATGTCGACCAGGCTGAACTTGGCGAACGCGGTGGTGAGCTGCTTCAGCGTCAGCTCCACCCCGTTCTTCAGGTTTTCGACACTGGGCGACTCGGCCGCGAGCGCCGCCTCCAGGCTGTCCTTCACCGCCAGCAGCTCGCCGGCGAAACTTTCCACCGCGAACTTGCGCGCCTTGTCGGCGTCCTCCGCCGCGCGGCGACGCATGTTCTCGGTTTCCGCCTTGGCGCGCAGCCAGGCGTCATGATGTTCCGCCGCTTGCAGTTCTGCGGCCTTCAGCAACTCCTCCAGGCTGGGCATGATCTCCTTCTCGGCCTGGGTAGCATTCGGGGTCTGTTCGGTGTTGAGTTCGTCCTGCATGGGGGCTCCATCGTGATTCCTGCGTTGCACGTGGGGGCGCCCGCCCGGCTTTCAAGAGGCGCGTATCGACTTTTTTGCCGCGGTCGATGCGTGCGCGAATTGCCCGCCGGTGGCGCTTCCGGTATGATGCGCGGCTTCCCGGAGAGGTGGATGAGTGGTTTAAGTCGCACGCCTGGAAAGCGTGTTCAGGGTAATACCCTGACGGGGGTTCGAATCCCCCCCTCTCCGCCAGATTATCTGGTAACTTGCTGTTTTATAAGAATAATTTAAAAAATCGGTCGATCCAACTATCAAATCAACTATCAATATTTTGATCGGTTAGTTGATCAAATCTTGGCGTATCGGGGTTGGGCAAAACCCCTCGTCTGCCTACGCAGGCAGTCTGCAAGATATCCGACACTCAAACTTCGTCACTCACGGCGCCACGCTGTCACGGGACTTGCTCTGGCCCCGCTGCGGGCGCTCGCTGGAATAGCACCCACCGTGCGTCCTCACAGGGCGCAAGTCCCGCGCCAGCCCCTCCGGCGTGGTTTTGCATACTGTGTGGGGGTGGTTGCTGTTGATGCGTCCCAGCCCGGCATTGAGCCGGTCTGTGCCGCTTTTCGGGGCGGCGTCTTCAATCCCGCACAGCAAATACAGCAGATAGCACGGGGGCATGAAAAAGATGCGCCATTGATCATCGCCACCTGCACCGTGCTACAGTACTAAATCAATACTGATACAAGCTTAAAGGTACTGTTCATGATCAATAACAATACTGTTACAACCTCCGAAATCAAACGCCGGGGTATGGCGGTCATTGAAGAAGGTTTGCGACATGGCCCTGTCCATATTCTCAAGCGCAATAAACCGGCTGCCGTCATCTTGTCCGAGGCGGAATATCGGCGTCTGACCAACGGCAAAACCACACCTCAGCATGGCGTCAGTGCGGTGCAGTGGTTGTTGGATCAGCCAACACTGGGTAGCCGCTCCAAGGAAGAAATTGATCACACCCTGAATGCCGAGCGTAATGACTGGGCGGGGGCATGATCGTCTTTATGGATGCCAATGCGCTCATCTATCTCATTGAAGGCGCGCAACCCTTCGCAGGGCGAGTACGTGACGCATTGCAAGAAATCGCTACAGCCCACCCAAATGTGCAGATCGCTGTCAGTCGCTTGACCTGGCTGGAGTGCCATGTCAAACCCATGCGAGAAAACAATCATCCCGTTTTAGCCGCTTACGCGGCATTCTTTGCCCGTCCTGATCTGGTCTGGATTGACCTGAACCAAGATGTCATGGAACTGGCCACGGTTATTCGGGTGAAGCATGGCCTGCGCACCCCAGACGCCTTGCAGGCGGCAAGTTGCCTGCAATTGGGTGCCGACCACCACTTTTTTACTGGCGATGCCGGTTTCGAAAAAGTGGCAGGGCTGAACGTGCGTTTGTTGGCATAACTCGACCAACGATTCAAACCGCGCATTCATCCCCTCAACTCAACAGCAATACCGCACCAGCCCTTCATGCCCCGCTCCGTCAGCCCGGTCAGGTAACGATTCACCAGGCCGTCATACTCGGCTTGCAAACGCAGATAGGTGCGCCAGTGCATTCCCTTGGGTTTTTCACGCGCCAGGTTAACAAGATCGTGCAGCCAGCCCAGTTTCTGGCGCAACTTCTCCGCTCGCCGTGTGTCACTTTCCGCCGTTATGTAGCCACCGATTTTCGGCGTAATGGCGCCACCCTCTCCGCCAGGTTACGCTGCCCGAGCCCGAGTGCCCGGCACAAATCCCCGGCCGTAACAGCCGGCCCCTCCACAATCCCGAGTTGCCCGCTTTGCGCCACAGGGATTGCCACGCCTGGCGTCCATGACAACGTGCCCCGGCACTTGCCGGGGCGCTGGAACGTTAGTCTTTCTGCTGTTTGGCCTGGACCGCCTCGCGGAAATTCCTCAGGAAATTTTCCGTCGCCAGGACTTGCTGCAACTGATATTCCTGGTAGGCCCTGGATGCTTCATCACTGAACTTGTGTTGAGGGTCGAAGCCGTCATCCTCGGTGATGCGCAGATACTTCCCGAAGACTTCCTGGAGGCAATGCTGGCAGATGTCCGCCTCGACGAGATTCCCGTCGCCGAAGACGCTTCCGTATCCGGCGCGGAAGCGGATCGCGGTTCGCTCCTGCAGTTCGAAATCCTTGGCGTCCGGTCCCATCTCGCGACGGCATCGGTCGCAGACGACAAGCTCTTCTTGAATGGTTTTGGTGCGGGTTTGACGCATGGTTTTCTCCTTGAAATTGCAAAATGAACCCATTCGCCAGTGAAGACGATTGAGCCAGCGGAGAGCGCCATGCGTAAGACGCCGGGCATGAGTGAGCCCGGGGTGATTGTAGCGGCGCCAAAGGCCCGACCGCAAGTGATACGGCATCACTGCCGGTGGCCGGCTGACGCAGTGCTGCTCCGGCGTGTTCGAAAAGCAACAATGCGTTCGGTGCGTTCGCAAAATCGCAAGCTTGCGGTCTACCTTTTTGCGTGGAAACCGCCCATCATGGCCCCCATGAGCAAGGCGGGAACACCCGCTCGAATCTGAACGAATCGACGTTCATTCTTCAACCACCAGCCTATTCATACGAACCTCAGGATCTTGTTATGGGCCTGCCACGCGCCCCACACGACTATCCGAGAAAAATATTGCTCGCCGTCATCGGCCTTTCCCCCCAGATCCTGACCGAAACGGTCTATGCCCTGGCGGTGACAGCTCTTCCGGCCTTCATCCCGGATGAGGTGCACGTGATCACAACCGCCGAGGGCGCGGAATACGTGCGCCACACCCTGCTCGACAGCGGTATGGGGCGATTCAGCGAACTGCTGCACGACTTTGGCCTGGCGGGGCGCGTGCAGTTTTACAATGAATTCATCCATGAGATCGTCGGCCGTTCCGGTCGGCCGGCACCAGACATCCAGACACCCGAAGACAACATGAGTGCCGCAGACACCATCCTGGAGTGGGTGCGGCGTTTCACGCGTGACGAGAATACCGCGCTGCATGTCTCCATTGCGGGCGGCCGCAAGACCATGGGCTTTTTCGCCGGTTACGCGCTGTCTCTGTACGGACGGCCGCAGGACCGCCTATCGCATGTTCTGGTGTCCGGGCCTTTCGAATCGAACCACGATTTCTACTATCCGCCCCCCGTTCCCAGGGTGCTGTTCGACCGCAACAACAAGCCCATCCACACTTCCGACGCCCGCATCATGCTTGCCGAAATTCCCTTCGTCCGGCTCCGGCATGGATTGCCCGACGAACTTGCCGATGGCAACGCCAGCTTCAGCGCTGTCGTCGCGGCGGCCCAAACGCGGCTGGGGCCGCCGAGCCTGGTCATCGACCCGACAAGCCGGAGAATCCGCTGCGGCAACGTCGATTTCAGGATCGAACATGCGCCCTTCGCGCTGTACTACTGGCTCGCCAGGCGCGCGCAGGCGAGTTTGCCTCCCATCCGCTACGATCACGCCGATGTCATTCAGGAATTCCTGTCCGCCTATGCGGAGGTGCTCGACAACCCCGACTCGTCACGCCTCGACAACGCCCGGCAGGCGCTGATGCGCAGGGCCAACGCCCCTGCTTCCAGCCGCCCGGCCAGCATCCGGGCCTATTTCGACCCGATCAAGGCCAAGGCCAACAATGCACTGGTGCGTGCCCTTGGCGAACGGGCCGCCAGGCCCTACCTCATCCAGTCCAGCGGCGATCGCCTCAATATGCGTTTCGGCTTGCTGGACCTGGAAGCTAAAGACATTCAAATCGGTGCCGTAGACACATCGAATGCCGAATAAGCAAAAAAGTAAATAACATCCCCATCTCAATGAAACAGAACCCCGTTCCGCGAGACAAGCGCCAATGACCTGTCATGCCTATCTTTTCGAGGCTCGCTCGATCCAGCAATACATTCTCGCTTCGGGCCGCCTGGCCGAGATGGTGGGCGCGAGCAAGATCATCGACGCCCTGACTGACACCACGCTCGACGCGGCACTCGAAACCCTCGGCCTGGCTGAAACCGACGACCCGTCCAGCCTCGACGGCGCGCACGTCGCGTTTTCGCGTCGAGAGGGTGGCGTGTTCGTTGCCTTTCTCGCCGACAGGCCCCGGGCAGAGCGGTTGCGCGCCTTGTGGACCCTTGTCGTGCAGAACGTGGCGCCGGGACTCGAGTGGATCGACAGCCTTGCCGACGGTGAAACCTTCTCGGAAGCAGTCGACGCGGGGTATGCGATGCTCGCCCAGCGGCGCAGCCAGCCTTCCACCATGCTTCCCGAGGCCACGCCCTACATGCGGGTGGCACCGCGCACCGGGGAGCCCGCTGCCGGCCGCGGCAAGAACGGCGAATGGCGCGATGGCCCAGCCGGACTGAAACACACGGCCAGCAAAGCCGATTCGCGCCTGCGCAAGAAATTCCTGCCGCCTGAACTATGGGACAAGGGCTACATTTTTCCGCGCGAACTCACTCCCGAATCGGACTCGGACCGTTATGGTTTCCCCTTCCTGCCTGAATCCAAGCGCAACGTCGCCATCGTCCACGCGGACGGCAACGGCCTCGGCCTCATCCTTAACGCCCTCAAGCAAACCCTTGTCGGCCGGGACGACGTTGGCCGGCGTTACCTCGCCATCTACCGCGGCTTTTCCGATGCCATCGGTGACGCCACCCGGAACGCGGCCCGGCGCGCCACGGGGCAGGTGCTGGTCAGCCACGACGACAGGCAGACCCTCCCGGCGCGGCCGTTGGTGCTCGCCGGCGACGACCTCAACATCATCGTCCGCGCCGACCTCGCGCTCGACTTCACCCGCGTCTTCCTCGAAGCCTTCGAGGAAGAAACCGCCGCCGCGCTCGCCCAATGGAAACAGCAGGCACTCGCCGGCCTCGACGTTCCCGGCCTGCCGGACCGCCTGACGGCCTGCGCCGGCGTCGTCTTCTGCGGCGCCAGCCAGCCCTTTGCCAGCGCCTACGGCCTGGCCGAGGCCCTGTGCAAGGCCGCCAAGCAGCAGGCCGGACACCACAAGGTCGGCGCGCTCAAGCCCGGCGGCTTCCTGTTCCACCGGATTTCCACCAGCTTCATCGACGACTGGGACACGATCCTTGCCGACACGCTCACCGTCAGCGACGGGGAGGGCGGGGATCGCCGCCTGACCCTCGGGGTGTACGGGGTCGGCGAAATCGCCGCACAGACCAGCCTGCCGCACTGGCGTGATCTCGAGACCCTGCAGGGCCACTTCGCCAGCGAACACCTGTCGCGCGGCGCCATGCGCGAACTCGCGATGCTCATGCACCAGTCCTCCCACCTGATGCGGGAACGCTACGCCCGCTGGCGCGCCAACGTCGGCAAATCGGCCGGCAAGCTGCTTGCCGAGATCGACGAAACCCTCCGCACATTGGGCGTGATCGATCCGGGAAATTCGCTTTTTGCCGAAGGCCTGCAAGGTCCGGCCACCCCGATCGGCGATGTCGTGACGTTGCTGGCCATGAGCCGTGCCGGCGCCGCTCCGGAGGATCGTCCATGAACACGCGCACCCTGCAGCTTGAATTCCACGACCTGTGGCACGTCGGCAGCGGCCGTGGCCGCGGCGCCCATCTCGACGCCATCGTCGACCGCGACGAGTATGGCCTGCCCTACGTTCCGGGGCGCATGCTCAAGGGCGTGCTGCGCGACGCGACCGAACGGCTGGCCGAATGGCGCGCAGCCGGCGCCGAAACCGAGGCGCTCCTGGGCGTGCTTTTCGGCAGGCCGGGCCACGGCGATGGCGGTGCCGAGCACGGCATGCCGGGTGTCCTGCATGCGAGCGATGCGCGCCTGCCGGACGACGTCGCCCAATGGCTCGCTTCCGGGGAGGGCAAGGACTACCGCGAGCGCCTGTTCCGCGAGCACTTCTCCACCCGCATCGACCACGCCAGAGGCACCGCCAGCCCATCGTCGCTGCGCGGCATCGAGACCGTTGTGCCCATGGCGCTGGTCGCCGAAATCAGCATCGGCAGCGAGCCGCACGCCGGCCCCGGTTTCGATCTCCTGCGCACGGCCCTGCCCCTCGTGCGGGCGCTCGGCGCCCACCGCAACCGTGGCTTCGGCCGCGTCTCGCTCTCGTTCAAGGAATCCGCATGATGCACGAGCTGGTACTCGACCTCGAACTGGCGGACGAAATCGTCGTCAGCCGCGCCAGCGCGACCGCCGGACAGCACCGCTGCCTGCCGTACATCCCCGGTGCCACGCTTCTGGGCGCGCTGGCATCCCGCATGTATGACGCCAACGACCCGCGCATGTATGACCTCTTCCACGCCGGGCGGGTGCGCTTCGGCGATGCGCGGCCGCTCACCGCCGGCGACCGCGGCACCTGGCCCGTGCCGCTCGCCTGGCACAGCGACAAGGGCGGCGACGCCCCGCAGCGCGACGGCCGCTGGGATTCCCGCGCCATCGCCAGCCTGGTCGCGGTCGGCGTGAAAGACAGCGCGTTCCAGCAGGCCCAGCAGATCCGCGAAGGCTTCGTCGGCGAGACCGACGCACATGTGCGTCCCCGCACCCGCTACCGAATGAAAACCGCCATCGACCGCGCCACCGGCAGCGCGGCCGAGAGCCAGCTGTTCGGCTACGAAGCCCTCGCGCGCGGCCAGCGCTTCCGCGCCCGCATCACCGCGGACGACGCCGGTCTCCTCGAAACGCTGCATGCGCAACTGGGCAGCGTGCTCCACCTCGGCCGATCGCGTTCCGCCCAGTACGGCCGCGCCCGCATTCTCTCCGCAACGCAGCCCGCGCCCGCTGCCTCGCCCTGCCTGCCGCTCGCGGAGCTGGATGGCGCCTGGCATCTCGTCCTCTGGCTCGCTTCCGACCTCGCCGTGCGTGACATCCGGACCGGCATGCCCACCTACACCCCCAGCCTTGCCGACCTGGGCCTCGCCGATATCCTCTCCGGCGGCGGCGCGGTGGAAAAGACCTTCGTGCGACCCCGCCGCTACCGGCCCTACAACGCCCGGCGCGGCAGCCACGATCTCGAACGCCAGGTCATCGGCGCCGGCAGCGTGCTCTGCTACCGGCTCGATCGCCGCCCCGATCCGGCCGCCGAGGCCCAACTCGGCGCCCGGCTCGCGGCCAGCCTGGGCGAGCACCGCGAGGCCGGGCTTGGAGAAATCGTGCTCGACCCCGCGCTGACGCGGCTGCTGTTGCAGCGCAACCACGAATTCGTCGCCGCCGCCGCGGCAATTCCGGCCAAGCCGCCCGCCAGGCCCGATCATCCCCTCGTCGCCTGGCTCACCGCGGGCGAGCAGCGCGACAAGGGCGAATTCGAAGCCAACGCCTGGGCGGAAAAGACGCTTGCAGAACTGCGTGGCACCTACGCATCGGCGCGCCGCTACAACGGCATCGCCCCGGACCTGGCGTGCGGCCCGGGCGCCTCCCAGTGGGGGCGCGTGCAGGAAACCGCCGTCAGCCAACCCGGCCGCGAACCCCTGTTGGCGGCACTGTTCGAAGGTGATTCCGCAATGTGCAAGAAAGGCGACGAGGATTGGGACACCGCGAGCGGCAAGCCGGGCGAGACCTTCCGCACCTGGCTCGAAGCCGCCGTCAGGAATGCCCATGAAGAAGGCGTCGGCGCGCGCGGCATCATTCGCCTGGCCGCGCTCGCCAGGGCCGACGCAGCGTGGAACCGCACACACAGCAAGGGAGGCGCGGCATGATCCCCATCCACCCCATCGTCCGTCTCGCGCGCGTCACGCTTGAGACGACCGCGCCCTTGTCGATCGCCAGCGGGCGCAACGACGGCATCTTCGACACCCACCTCGTGCGCGACGCCAACGGCCTGCCGCTCCTGCCCGGCACCGCCCTCGCCGGCGTACTGCGGCATCACGTCGTCGACCGGCGCGGCGAGGGCGCGGCAGACCGCCTCTTCGGCCACCATGGCCGGGGCGCGGAGGAAGGTCACACCTCGCGCGTGAGCGTGACGCACGGCCACCTCCACGACCAGGACAACCGACCTGTGGACGGACTGCGCACCGGGCTGTCGCCCTGGCTCGCACCGCTCGCCGATGCCCTGCCGCCCAAGCGCGACCATGTCCGCCTCAACCGGCGCGGCAGCGTCGATGGCGCCGGCAAGTTCGACCGCGCGTTTCTTCCCGCTGGTCATCGCTTCAGCTTCGACCTCATCCTGCAATCCGACTCCGACTCCGACTCCGACTCCGACGATGCCGCCGACTGGGAAGCCCTGACCGGCGCCCTCGCCAGCGCCACCTTCCGCCTCGGCGGCGCTACCCGCGCCGGGTACGGTGCCATCGACGTACACGCCATTCGCGCGCTGACGGCCGACCTGCGCACCGCCGAAGGCCTGGCCGCCTTCGCCGCCTGGCCCGCGCGGCTCGATGCCCCGCTGCCGCCCCTGGCCGCATCCATCCAGCCGCCCGCGGGCGCCGGCGATTCCCTCGCCGTCCAACTCGTCCTCACCCCCGAAGCCGGCTTCCGCATCGGCCAGCCCGGCGCGACCCCGCTGAACCGCGACAGCAAGCCCGCCGATGCCGTGCCCTACACCGAGCGGCGCATCGTCTGGCGGGACGACAAGGCGGGGGAGGGCGCACGCCAGATCGTCATCCCGGCCTCCAGCGTCAAAGGCGCCCTGCGCCACCGCACCGCCTTCCACCACGCGCGCCTCACCGGCCGCTTCATCGACCGCAACGCCCGGCTCGACGACCATGCGGGTGGGGACGACGGTCTCGCCCCCTTGTTCGGCGACGCCAGCGACACCTCCAAGGGCCTCGCCGGTTGCCTGTGGTTCGACGACGCCGTGCTCGGCGACGGCACCTGGAAGACCACCACCCAGATGCACGTTTCCATCGACCGCTTCACCGGCGGCGCGCGCGCCGGCCGGCTGTTCAAGGAAGAGCAGGTTCACGCCACGCAGCCCGACACCGTCAAGCTTCGCATCGCCCTCGATCGCAGGCGCCTGCGTGACGCCGCGCCCGAGATGCGCCGCGCCCTGCGTCTCGCCCTCGAAGACCTCGCCCAAGGCCGGCTCGCGCTGGGTGCGGCATCCAGCCGTGGTCATGGCTTCTTTACCGGGCGCATCGAGGGCGCGCTCGCCGAACTGGAGAATCCCGATGACTGAAGCCGCAGCACTCGAACAACTGCACGCCGACTGGAACGCCTTCAAGGCCCGCCACAACCGGCCTGCTGAGCTGATTGCCGAAGAATTCCGGCCGGCCGCGCTCGACACCCGCGCCTGGACCGTCGACGACCCCGCCGCCGTGCGCGCCGCCATCGCCGATTTCGGCGGCGACCAGGGCTGGCTCACCCTCACCGACCGCCACGTCCTGCTGCAAGAACTGCAGCCTGCCGGCATCGTCCTCAACGGCGAACTGTGCAAGGCCGGCGAAAGCCTGCACATCCGCCACCAGGGCGGCCGCTGGCTGCTCGCCCACCACCGCGAGATCGCCGGCGCCGCGCCGACCCACCTGGCGTGCGAGCGCCGATTCGCCAGCCATGCCAGCGAACAATCCGAACTCGCCTACAGCATTTACTACCAGGCCACCCCGGACCGCGGCACCCAGCCTGCCGTTGCCCGCTTCATCGGATTCATGGAGGCTAGCGCATGAACGATTCCCGGTATCGATCGCCCAACCAGCAGGGCGCGGGGATCTCCGCGCCAAGCACCATCACCGCGTCTTACAACTTCGTCCCACTGTCCAGTTGGGTTCATATTCCGGAATGGGCAGCGGCCGTGTCCCACGACCTGCCGTTCGAGGACGGGCTCTGCGGCGAACTGGACATCGAGATCATTGCCGAGACCCCCATTCTCATCGGCAGTGAGAAAGCGGCCGGGAGCGGCGCCGTTCACCCCTGCCGGCTTCCGGACGGCGCCTATGCCATACCTGGCGCCAGCCTCAAGGGCATGATTCGCAACGTGCTGGAAATCGCCGCCTTCGGTCGCATGAGCGCGGTGGACGACCAGCAATTCGCGTTGAGGGACCTCTCCGGCCCAACCAAGAACGACTACCAGGAGAAATTTGCGGATACGGTTTGGAAGGCCGACAAGGACGGGGGACGGCAAAAGGCCTATGTTGCCCTGCCGGAGACCGGCTGGCTGAAATACAAGAATGGCGAATGGCTGATTACCCCCTGTGAGCATGCTCGTGTCGATCACGATGTTCTCGACAACTTGCTCCGCCCCAAGGACGCCGATCCAGGGTCATTGGGGCCGTTCAGGCAGATTGCCAGATCAGGTTCGGTCAGTCTTGAGCAGGGCAAGGACGAGCTGAACCCGAAGCTGCCCATCCTCAAGTACCGTCGTTTCGTCGAGATGATTGGGAAGAAGCTTTCCAAGGAGCCGACCTGGAAATGGCTGCAGGTGCGTTACGAAATGGATGACAAGCCCCTCGCCCATCCGCACAGCGAGGACAGGAACGGCCAGCGCAAGCACCTTTACTACAGGCGTGTCACGCGGGTCGGCAATGGCAACCACATCGGCCACCTTGTCTTCACCGGCCAGCCCGGCCCCAAGAAGCACATGGAGTTCATGTTCTTCGACGCTGGCGATCCGCGTGAGCCGATTCCCGTGCCGGAGGGCGTCATGAAGGCTTTTCTCGAATTGCACAACCCCTCGAAGGAAAGCAACAGCGGCCGACGCCCACCCGCTTCGGTCGTCTGGGATTTCCACACGCGCGAGCGGCCCTATGGCGAGCGGGGTACGCCCGTTTTTTTCTTGCGTGATGAAAAAGGCGGGATTGCTTCCATGGGGCTCGCGCAGATGTACCGCCTGCCCTACAAGCTGACCGTCGGCCAGGCCATCCGGAACACGCAAAAGCAGGCCCGCCAGGGCGAAGCGGATTTTTGCGAGACCCTCTTCGGCCACATCGCCGAAGAAACCGGCAACGGCCTGCGCAGCCGCGTGTCTTTCGGCCATGCCGTCGCCCAGGGCCAGGTCCAGCCCGAGTCCTTGCCCGCTGCCATTCTCAGCGGCCCCAAGGCCTCCTACTTTCCCAATTACATCCTGCAGCAAGCTGCCAATTCGGGAGGCGGCAAACTGCGCGACGGGAAGTACATTACCCTGATGAAGGAAGACGCCAAAGTGCGCGGCTGGAAACGCTACCCCGTGCGCGGCAGCCACAAACGCCAGGCCCCCACGCCGGACCAGCAGAAGAACCGGGACATCCAGACCCAGCTCAATCCCCTGCCAGCCGGCACCCCGTTCGAAACCCGCATCCGCTTCCACAACCTGCTACCCGAAGAACTCGGCGCGCTCGTCTGGGCGCTCAGCTGGGGCGGTGGCGACCGCTACCGGCATTCTCTCGGCATGGGCAAGCCCTTCGGCATGGGGCAGGTCAAAATCGACATCAAGTCCTGTGAAATCGTGCCCAACCAGCAAGAACGCGCTGCACCCAGCCATGAAGAATGCATGGCACGTTTCACCACATACATGGAGGCGGCCCACGCCGCCGGCAGGGGTGGGAAATCCTGGCGCGGCTCGGGCGAAATTCGGACGCTGCTGGCCATGGCCAACCCGGACATCGGTAAGGCCCAGACGCTGGTGCACATGTCGCAGGACGAAGGAAACAATCCTTTCCAAGACGCCAAGAAGGCTGGATTGGTGCTGCCTGTCTACCCGATGGCGCCGGAAAATACATGAAACCGACGCGCGCGGCCTGCGTCATGAGTTGCCGCGAATTTTCGTTGTCATCTTGCTGCCGTTCGGAGGTATGCGGCATGAAGAAGAATGAGCAATTCGTGCCGCATGCCACGGAGAACCCCGTATGAATCTTGACCTGGGCGCCTTCACGCGCGACATACTCGATCCTGTGGGCGTCTGGCTGGGCATCATCCTCGCCATACCCATCTTCTGGACCTGGTATTCCGTCACGCTTGGCGACGCGCGGCGACGGCGCAATCTGATCAAGGCGATCAAGGCCAATCCTGGGCAGAAGCCGAGCATCCTGATCGTGGATCTCAAGCCGGATGTCGACATTCGTCCACAGGTTGTCAGCTACTGTACGCAACATGCTGGGCTGAAAGACATTCCCGAAGACCGGCTTGTCACCGTCAGCCGCTCAAAGGCATTGAAGCCGGAAGACATGGAGAAACTCGACCAGGACATCCGCGAGGCCGTTTCCAGACTGATGGGCATGGGCACCGATGTGACGCACTGCTTCTATGCCGGCCCCGTCGTTGGCATGGCGCTGGTCGGCAAGCGCTTCGCCAATGCGCACCAGATCATTCTGTATCACCATGCAGCGGATGGGTATCAGAACTGGGGCCCCTTGCGCTACGACATCTGACTGACCCATGCCCACCCTCTATCTCCTCAATTCCCCCATCCTCACCGGCTATGGCGAGTGGCGCTTCGAGGGGCCGCTTGGTCTCGATGCGGCACGTGCGCTGGTCGCCGACGGTTTTGTCTCTGCGATCGGACATGCCGGATCGGCGCAGTTGATGGCGGCGCTGCTGGGGCGGGAAGTGCCCGTCAATCGGGTGACGGTGGCGATGCAGCCCGGTGACCGTGCCCTGGTGCTGCGCCTGCTTGACCGCCTGCCCGAGGGCGCCGTTCTGGACGCCGCCGCGCTCGAAGCCAGCCGCTGGGAACTGGGCCTGTTGGCCCGCACCGCCTGAACCCATGCAGCGTCCCGCCTACGACACCGTCGTGTGCCTGGTTTCCGAGCAGGCCATTCCCAATCTCACCCCGGTGCTCGACCCCGCGTTCCGTCCGGCGCGCGTCACGCTCGTGGTCAGCGACGACAGCATGGCGCAGCGTGCCGCATGGCTCGGGCGGGTGCTGGAACGCCACGGACTGCCTTGCACTGTCGAGCGCCTGCACGCCGTCGACGACTTCGCCGCCATGTTGCAGTGCTTCCGCGACATCGCCGCGCGTTATCCGCGCGCCGCGCTCAACGCCACCGGCGGCAAGAAGACCATGACGCTGGCCGCGTTCCGCGCCTTCACCGATGCCGGGCGCCCCGTGTTTTATGTCGAGCGCGACAACCGCCTGCACTGGCTCGAGCCCGCGCAGCCCCAGCCCGTTGCGCTTGCCGGTGTGCTCTCGCTTTCCGATCTGCTCGCCGCACACGGCCAGGAGATCGTCGAACGACACACCGCCGCAGACCCGCGCGCCGCCGACCTGGCCCGCCTGCTCATGGACGACGCCCCGCGCGAACGCACCAAGGCGCTCATCGAACTCGGCCCTGTTGGCGAAGGCGACATGAAGAACTTCTGTCTCAAGAACGGAGGCGACTTTGCACCGCGCCACCTCGATCTGCTGAAGCGGTTGCAGAACCTGGGGCTCGTGTCCCGGCAAGACAAGCGCTGGCAGTGTGGGCGCAGCGAAGCCGCGCTGCTTGCCGGTGGCTGGCTCGAACAGCACGTATGGGGCGTGCTCAACGGGCTTGCGCCGCGAATCGGGTTGCGCGACGTTTGCCATGGACTGAAGATCGCTGCGGTGGCCAACGCCGAAATCCGCAACGAGATCGACGCTGCTTTCGTGCGCGACAACCGCCTGTATCTGGTCGAGTGCAAGGCCCTGAAGCCTCAGGCCGCAGGCAAATCCGTCGCCGACTTCATCTACACCCTCGAATCGGTGCGCAAGGGGGGCGGGCTCGCAGCCCGTGCTGCCCTTCTCGTGTGGGGGATGCAACCCGGTCCCGCCGTCACCGCGCGCGCCGAGGAGAACCGCATTCGCGTCCTTGCCGGCCCCACGCTTGGCAACCTCGAACTCGCACTCACCACCTGGATCACCGCACCTTGAGGGCAGCGGTGCCAACAGCGGTTGCCGGGCTCAACGTGGCGCCGCCAGAAGCGAGTAATGCCCCAGGCCGAAGGTCGTCTTGGCGCCCACGTGCAGCCATTCGCCCAGCGCCAGCCATGGCAGCAGGGGCGTGAGGTCGCCGCGATAACGGACTTCGCCCACCAGTCCGCCCCACGGCATGTGCTGGCCGCTGCGCCCCGAGACGCGCCCCCATTCCTCCCAGCGCAGGTCGTGACCTTCGACCTCGACCGATTCCGCATGCCGGAGCAAGGTGCGCACCCCGTCGTCCGGCAGCGCTGCGCCGGCGCCGTACAGCATCATCAGCGCGCTCACCCGTTCGAGCAGGCGCTGCAGCAACAACCGCAGGGGCGGGACCGTGTCCATGAGGCCGTTGCCTGCCTTCATCCGTAGACGCGTATCGAAGCGCAGCGCCACGCGTCGCGCCGGCAGTCCCGACCAGATAGCAGCCAATTCCGCGAGCTCGACCGGAACCAGCGCCTGCGCCTGCATCGTCCCGGCTGGCCCCAGCACCGCGACCGCTTCGCCGTCGGCGCGTTCGCACCCCACGCCGGAAAGCGCCAGCGGCACATGCTGGTTGCCCAGCCCGCGCGCCCCCAGGTGCTCCATCGCGAACATCACCTCGCGCGAAAGCGCCACCGCCGGCCCGGCAAGCGTAAGGCTCAAGCCGAGCCAGTCGCCTGGCGCCAGTTCGGTCGGCCCGGCATGCGGCAGCAGGGCAAAGGGCCGTGGCGCGTCGTCCCCCGCCGCGGCGCGATACAGGCAGTCGAATGCCTCCGGCGCCGCCTCGCTCAGCGCGTGGCCCAGTGCCCCGTGCCAGGTCGAACCGGTATAGCCATAAAGGCTCAGCGGCGCCGTCGTCCGAAATGCAAAATGCAGCCGCATCAGCGGCAGGCCGTTCAGTGATTCCAGCATTGGATGCCAATCCCCTTTTCCAAGTCGGGGCCTGAAAACAACTTCATGAACTCGGTGGCGCTGCCAAAGGCGAGCACTGCTCCGGCACGCTTTTCGGCATTCACAAGGCCAGCGATGCGCTCATCCATGACGGACAGATTTTTTCAACTCAGACCACTCAGAGACTTCGAGCGCAACGCCACATCAGGGAGGTCGCGCACGATTTTTACGGCATCGACCAGCGTCTTCTTCTCGTCGGCGCCAAGGGTTTTCAAGTCGCCGTCATTGAAATAGACAAGTGCTTTCAGGCTCTCGCTCGGTTGGAAGTTCGGCCCGTATAGTTGCCGGGCAGACGCGAGGCCACGTGACAGACTCACACCGGCATTGATCATCGCGGCGACGTCACGATAGTCCTTGGCCTCCGCACGCTGGAGCACGACCTTGAGCTTGGTCGCCATCAAATCGTCAAAGGAAGCCACCTGCAAGACGCCGTCGTCGGTAAAGTCCGGTTCTCCCACCCTGCCGAAAGCAATCGTGCCGAAGAACGAGACTTTGACGTGTTCTCGCTCTGAGTTTCCGCAGGGCACAAACACAACCCAAGTATTGTCTTGATCTTGAAGCGTTGTGGACTGCTTCATAAATGGAAAAGCCGACTTGATGGCGTTCCGGTCAAGCGGCTTTTCCGAGAAGAAATCGAAATCGACTGAATCACGGTGCCCCAGTCGAAGTGCAATAGCGGTGCCGCCGTACAGCGTGAATCCGAGCTTCTGGGCATTTCTGAGTTCCGGCCACAAGTGCTTCTGTGTGGGCGGCAATATGTCCATGCAAGGTTTGAACGTCCCCGTCATGCAAACTTCCGCGCAGGCAAGGCCGGAACATGATCCACGCTCGACAGGCCGAGACGGTAATGCCAATACGCCCAAGAGCGCTCGTTGAACTGGCCTGCTTCTGCGTGCGTCAGGACGTCGCGAAGCACCTCTTCACCTACCTGTGAGACAAGTGCCTGAACGTCATAGTAGTCGCCGATGTTCATGACTTGAGCAATCACCCGTTCAGGCATGGCCACGGCCTCTTCTGGTGTTTTCCACCAGATGTACTTGCGGGCAAACGGCTTCAGCGACTCCTGGCTGATCTGGATCATGATGGCATCTCTTCAACGCACTTTCACGATTCTCAATCGCTAACGTGAAACATCGCGAAGCGATTCGCGTGTCCCCCTCTCCAGCAAGCGGGACAAGGGGTGGGGAGGGGGAAACGGGCAGAGCCGGTTTCGCGGTCCGGGATGGCAAGACGCCACACTCGTTAAATCCTACGCCCTCAGAGTCAAGGACGCAACACGCCTTCGCGATTATTGGTGCGATGTCGCCCCCCCGAAGCACTGAACGTGGTGTCCTCGAACGAGAACACCGTGTCGCAATCCCCTTTTCAAAGTCGGGGCCTAAAAACAGCTCTTTGTGAAGCTCGAAAACGGACGACAGATGTCTCAATCCCCTTTTGAAAGTCGGGGCCTAAAAACCGTTCGCGGCCGCCGCAAACACATGCTACTAAGTCTCAATCCCCTTTTGAAAGTCGGGGCCTAAAAACTTTCGAGAATCAATACTGTGTACGTTCTCTGAGTCTCAATCCCCTTTTGAAAGTCGGGGCCTAAAAACAATCGAGCTCAAGGTCGCGGCCTGAAACGTCCGTCTCAATCCCCTTTTGAAAGTCGGGGCCTAAAAACGTGTCGCGGGCCCCGCCCGCGGCAGACGCAAGGTCTCAATCCCCTTTTGAATCGGGGCCTAAAAACCGAGGTCGAGGAAATCGAAATCAGTGCCCCGGCGTCTCAATCCTCTTTTGAAAGTCGGGGCCTAAAAACGGCATGGGGACACTATGCTTTTGCCCGTCATTGGTCTCAATCCCCTTTTGAAAGTCGGGGCCTAAAAACGATGAACGGCCGCGAGTTCGCCAAGCACACCGGTCTCAATCCCCTTTTGAAAGTCGGGGCCTAAAAACGATCGTAAATGATCGCGGCGAAGTGGTCTTCCTGTCTCAATCCCCTTTTGAAAGTCGGGGCCTAAAAACCGTTTGCGGCCGCCGCAAACACATCCTACTAAAAGTCTCAATCCCCTTTTGAAAGTCGGGGCCTAAAAACTTGAGTACATGTACGTGAAGAAAATAGGGTCGTGCGTCTCAATCCCCTTTTGAAAGTCGGGGCCTAAAAACCCGTGGGGGGTTTTTAACGCCAAGAAAAATCGTCTCAATCCCCTTTTGAAAGTCGGGGCCTAAAAACGCATTACGACGACGAGTGGCCAGACCGCGGCGTCTCAATCCCCTTTTGAAAGTCGGGGCCTAAAAACGCCAGCCCGCCGCCGCAAGTTTCGCAGCCTCCGGGGTCTCAATCCCCTTTTGAAAGTCGGGGCCTAAAAACAGGTGGCCAAGCTGAAGGGAGCGGGCGTCGAGGGTCTCAATCCCCTTTTGAAAGTCGGGGCCTAAAAACTACAGGAGATAAAGATGGCCATCATTATCGAAGACGTCTCAATCCCCTTTTGAAAGTCGGGGCCTAAAAACACCTGGCGGACGGCGTGAAGCTGTACGTCTCGGGGTCTCAATCCCCTTTTGAAAGTCGGGGCCTAAAAACTTCTCAGGAGAAGCAATGAAAATGAAAAGCAGTCTCAATCCCCTTTTGAAAGTCGGGGCCTAAAAACGATTGAAATGAGCAACACCGACAAGAACGCCGGTCTCAATCCCCTTTTGAAAGTCGGGGCCTAAAAACTGGAGAAGATGATATGGTGTCTCGGCGCCGTAGTCTCAATCCCCTTTTGAAAGTCGGGGCCTAAAAACCGTAAATGATCGCGGCGAGGTGATGTTCCTCGAGTCTCAATCCCCTTTTGAAAGTCGGGGCCTAAAAACGGCGAGCGGAAGACCGAAGATCTGGTCACCAACAGTCTCAATCCCCTTTTGAAAGTCGGGGCCTAAAAACCTTCTCAACCCGGACACCGGCGAGGTCATCCGGTCTCAATCCCCTTTTGAAAGTCGGGGCCTAAAAACTTCCTCTCCCTCGCCCTCGGCCGCTGAAAGGAGTCTCAATCCCCTTTTGAAAGTCGGGGCCTAAAAACTACACGTACAACGTGGCGGGCCAGTTCGGCGTCTCAATCCCCTTTTGAAAGTCGGGGCCTAAAAACTGTACCCCAATTGCCCCGCGTTCTGCAAGGGTTGCGGGGGGCATTGCCGGGCAAGCGGGCGAGTTTCAGGAATTATTCTCATTTGAGCGGCCTTCCGGTCAACATTTTCTTATTTTTTCCTTTGAAATCAATCGCCGGGCAGGCGGTGGCCAAGGTGGGGCTCAGATCAGCACGTCGACGGCGTCGGCCGGGGCACCGCCGGTGCCGTGGCAGATGACGAGGGCGACGTCCTTGCGGCACAGGCTGTAGTAGCGCACGCGGTCGGCGTGGGGGTCGATGGCGTCGTCGACGGCTGCCTTGAGCTGTCGCACCCGGGCGGCATCGAGGTGGCATTCGAAGACGCTTTCCTGCACGCGCTCGCCGTGGCCTTCGAGCAGCCGGGCGACGCGGTTGCGGCGGCGATCGTCGGCGATGTCGTAACAGATGACAAGCATGTTCGAGCCTCACACGAGGTACAGGTCGGGGTCTTCGGTGCGCCGGCCTTCGCCGCGCCATTCGGTGCGGTCTTCGCACCAGGCGCACAGGGGGTAGGCGCGCAGGCTGTCGGTGGCGCGGTCGAGGCGCGCGGCAAGAGGCTGCAGGCGCATCCGCAGGGTTTCGATGCCGAGCTGGCACTCGAACACGCTTTCCTGCACGCGCTCGCCAAGGCCGAGCAGGCTTTGCTCAATGTCGCGCCGAAGCCGGCGGTCGGAGATGTCATAGCAGACCATCCAGAAGCGGCTCATTTCAGGCGGACGGGATGGTAGACGGGCTCTTCGCCGAGGACGACTCGGGCGTAGTGGTAGACCTGCGCCTGCATGAGGCGGTGGTGGTCGAGGCGCTGACCGGCGCGGGGATGCACGATGGCGGCGCGGAACTTGTTCTGCAGCCACTGGACGTAGCGCCTGCGCGCGCCGTCGGTGAGGCGGCAGGGCAGGTCGTCGCCGTCGCTGCGGACGAAGTCGGCGGGCTTGAGGGCGTGAAGCAGGGCGTTGAGGGCGACGGCGTCGACGACGGGTGCGCGGAATTCCTCCATGAGGTCGGAGACGAGGGCCGGGTGGCGCCCGTTCGAGGTGTGGAGGGCGCCGAGCCAGGCATTGAGCCCCCGCCGTTCGACCAGGGTGTAGAGGGTGTTGAACAGCACGCCGTAGCCGTAGGAGAGCAGCACGTTCAGGGGGTCGGTGGGCGGGTTGCGGCGGCGCCCCTCGAAGCCCCATTTTTCGTCGACGAGTTCGGCGAGCGCGCGGAAATAGTGGCGAGCTGCCGCGCCTTCGATGCCGCGCACGCTCTCCACCCCGGTGGTGGTGGAAAGCTTGAATTCGAGCTCGGCCATCGCGGTCTCGGCGTCGTGGAGGCCGGCGAGCTGGCGGCGGCGGTTGTGGCGGCGCAGCAGGAGGCGGCCGTTGTGGATCTTGCCGCCGACGAAGGCGCGCGCGAGCATGAGTGCGAAATCACTTTCGCCTTCACGGGCAAACTGGCGGCGCTGCAGTTCGAGTACGGGCTGCCGGCGGCCGTCGAACCGGCCGAGGGGACGCCCGGCGACCTCGGCGAAGGCGATCTGCAGCCCGGTGCGCTGGGCATGGCGGAACAGGGCGGTGCTCACCAGGTGGTTGCCGTGGACGATGACCTGGTCGAGCTTGTTGAGCGGAATGCTGGCGAGCGGCTCGCGGCCGCGGGCGATGAGGATGCGCTCGCTTTCCTTCAGCAGGGTGAGCCCCTGCTCGAGGACGACGAGGCTGCGCAGGATGGGTTCGAGCGCGGGGTTTTCATCGACCTGGACGGCGGCATCGGGGGCGTCGAGGCCAGGAAGGGTTTCGAGCGGCTGGCGGGCGGATTCCCAGGTTTCGACGTCGCCGCGCAGTTCGGATGCATCGGCGGCGACGAGGTCGGGCGGCGCCTGATCCGCGGGCGCGGTCGACGCGGCGGGGAGCGCGGCGAAGTGCCGGGCCTGCGGCATGACCCACGGCGCGGCGGCGGGATCGGCGGGACGCATGAGGTTGCGGATGAAGTCGACACCGAGAAAGCTGAAGCCTTCGTCGAAATGGGTGATGCGGGTCTTTTCCGGTTTGAGCCGCAGGCGCAGCGCGTCGACGACTTCCCCGGTGAGTTCGAGCGCCTGGCCGGCGGCTTGGCGATCCCTGCACAGGATGAGAAAGTCGTCGGCGAAGCGCACCAGGCGCAGGTCGCGTTCGAGCAGGGCTTCGTCGAAGTCGTCGAGGTAGAGGTTGGACAGCAGCGGCGAAATCGGCGAGCCCTGGGGGACGCCCCGCGTGAGCAGACGTGGCTGGCTGCTGCCGGGTTCGACGAGGGTGGCGGCCAGCCACAGCTGGATGAGCGGCAGCAGGCTGTGGTCATCGAGGGTGCGGCGCAGCTTGGCGAGAAGGAGGTCGTGGTCGATCTGGTCGAAGAAGGTTTCGATGTCGGCGTCGACGACCCATTGGTAGCCCTGGTCGCGATGGTGTGCGACCCGCGCGACGGCCATGGGCACGGAGCGGCCGGCGCGGTAGGCGTAGCTGGCGTCTTCGAGATGCTTGTCGAGCACAGGGCCGAGTACCCGTGCCGCTGCGGTCTGCAGCACGCGGTCGCGCACCGCGGGCACCGCAAGACGGCGCTGGCTGCCGTCCGGCTTGGGCATGGACAGCACGCGCAGCGGCTGTGGACGATACTCGTCGCGCTCGACCTGGTGCTTGAGCGTGAGCAGGCGGGCGAAGACATTGTGCCCGAACTCGTCGACGCCCTGGCCGTCGACCCCGGCGATGCCCGCGTTGCCGCGCACCTTCTCCCAGGCGGCGAACAGATTGTCCGGATCGAGCACGGACAGGAGGAAACCGCCTGTCGGGGGCGCCGGGTGGCTGGTGTGTTGCGCTGGCATGTCGGCATGTTGCAGCGGAATGAGGCGGCAGGACGCAACCGCAAGCTTGCGATTCAACCGCGAGCCGGTCGGCACTCGCATACTGGCTCCCCGTACAACATGACGTGAGGAGAGAAAACATGTCGATCTGGAACAGCCTGTTGGGTTGGTTGTGGGCGTCGGGCGCCGATACGCCATGTGCCGTGCCGGAGACGCTGCCGGGACCGGATGTCGACGGCTCGGTCAATCCCGCGACGGGCCTGCCGATGGTGGGGGGCGGCGGCGGAATGGACGTGGCGGGGAGCCCGTTTGGCATCGATGTGCATGCCCGGCATACGGGCAGCGGCTGGCATGACAGCGGTTCGAGCCACGACAATTGGGCCGACAATGGATCGTGGTCCGATGGTTCGTCCGGCTGGGATGGCTTAGACAAACCGGAGCCTGAGATCCCTTCAGGCGGAGATCGGGATGGGCTGGTTTCCTGATATCTTGAAGACGAATAAGGCAGATGTTTCCCCGTGTTTGTCGGGGCGATATTCGCAGTTCCCCGCCCAGGCGGAGTTTGCCGAATACGCTGGGCATGTGGCCACATCTTCTCGCGAGGGTGTTGGCCATCTTTTTGATGTTGGCAGGGTCTTGCGCCGGGGCTCCCCTTGCCGCCACCTGCAGCGCATTCCTTGGACGAGGTACGTTCCATCCCGGAATGCTGCAACCGAGAAGATGAACATGACGATCATATGATCCTGAAAAGCGTAGTTGACCGCTCTCTACCTTCTTGGACGCCGCATGAACGCTGAATTTTCCGCCATCGATCACCTTCACCTGTTGGATGAAGCCGCCACGCACCCGCTGGCACGCCTGCTCACGCGCCTGCCTTTGCACCCGCAAGGGGCAGGCCGGATTCGTAAAGCCGCTTGCGCGGCAACGACTCCGCTTGGCGTGCCTCCTTGCAGGTCCCGGTCTGCGGCGTCATTGCTTCGCGGCAGGCACGCGATCAGACGCACCATCGGGCGCGTCCAACGGCGGTTTTCAGGATGATCGGGTTGGGGCCGCCGGCAGGTTTTCAATGCCTGCCGCGTGCTCCGGCTCAATGGGAAGGAAACGGTAGCCGATATTCCGAACCGGGCGCAAGCTTGCGGTTGGCCGCGACGGCCGGAAAAGCGCGATACTCGTTTTCAATCGGGGCGGGGCTGTGAAGCCTGGCTTCTGGCGAAAAACCGCAGAAGAAGGCAGAACCCGCAAGGCGCAGTGGGGTGCCAGGGTCAGAGTTGGCAGTGCGCGCTGCCCGTTGCAGAACAGATAGGGACAAGACGATGGGAACGATGGAAATGATTGCCGCAGGCGTGGTGGGGGTGTTCATGTTGCTATTCGCGCTGAGTTTCTGGGGACGGGTGGCCTCATTGATCAATGGGTGGTTCGGCGAGCGTGGCGGTGAACTGCACACGCCAAGTCATGGGAACGAACATGACCTCTAACTCTAAGCACGATGGAGAAGCTGAATGAGCGTGCTGTCCCCTTTCGACTTAAGCCAGGAATCCGGCCCGGTCGGGTATCCGGTGGGCGAGGCCGCGGGGGCTCGGCCCCTGCCGAAGGCATGAACCCGCTGATTCGCATCGCCACCCCTGAAGACCTGGCTTCGATCATGATTCTGTATGCGGTGTTGAATCCGGGTGACAGGCCGGCACCGGTGGAACGTCTCGCTTCAACCCTCAAGGAAATCGTTTCAAGTCCGTATTTCGAGGTGGTTGTTGCAGAAACGGGCGCGCGTGTCGTGGGGACGTGTTATCTGAACATCATCCCGAACCTGAGCCGGGGTGCGGCGCCCTACGCGGTGATCGAGAATGTGGTTGTGGCCGGCGACGTGCGGCGCCAGGGGGTGGGGAGGGCGGTGTTGGGTTTCGCGCTGGATCGGGCATGGGCGCGAGGGTGCTACAAGGCCATGCTGCAAACGGGATCGAAGTCGGATGACACACATCAGTTTTATCGTTCCTGCGGTTTTTCGCAGACGGAAAAGCGGGCGTTCGTTGCCAGACCTGCGGGGCGGTTGAAGGAGTGGATTCGGCAAAGCCCGAACGATGGTGCGGATGAAAAAAAGGGCGAAGCCGGAAGTTTCGGGCTTCGTTGAGGCAGTACCGGAAGCAGCCGGCTTACGACTGCTTGCAGAAATCAGAAATCAGAAATCAGAAATCAGAAATCAGAAATCAGAAATCAGAAATCAGAAACGGATGATCTTCATGTCAGATTCTCAAACACTGCTCATTCAGATGGGCGGGCTCGTGCTCCTCATCGCGCTCGTTGCCACGAGCGTGTTCTCCCCGCTCGCGGCCGCTCCGCAATACTTCATGCGCACGGCCGGGACCGCGCGCAAGCATCCGGTCCTCGTCGGCCTCCTGGTGGTGCTGGCGCTGTTGCCCGTCGGCATTCTGATCGCGACCATTCGGGCAGAATCGTGATCGACAG
>JANJWS010000046.1 GCA_024709425.1 Thiobacillus sp. | reverse complement strand
GCCCCTACGCAAGCGCGAGAAATCGGAACCGAGCAATCCCAACTATCAGGGGGAACCCATGAGTTACTACCGGACGCCCGAGCATCGGGCTTTGAGAGCCAAGTTAATCCAGCGTTGGAAACCTTGGGAGAATTCGACCGGGCCGAAGTCGGAAGAGGGTAAGCAGCGATCCGCTATGCGCGGCTACAAGGGCGGAACCCGTGATCTTCTGCGCGAGCTGGCGCGGCTGTTGCGGGAACAAGCCGAGGCATTGAAGCGTATCGGCTAAAGGTTGCGGACGGTCAACGGTTGTTTTTCCATGAGGCACCGTTGGCCCCGCAATTTCGCTCTAGGCCGTTCATTACCGCGCTGGCGTCGTATTCGCCACCTCTAAAGCCATCTACTGATTCTTGAACGTAGGCCCTGCAATTTATTGGTGCACCGAAGTCCTCGCCATACTTGGCTTCCTTGTTGTCGTCAAAAAATGATCCCCAATAGGCAACAGCAAAAATGATTGCTGCCGCAATCCACCCGGCGCTGCAGTCGTTTTCCATTCCCTCCCCCTCTACTTGTTTTGTAACTTGCTGGCGGCTGTTATCGGTTGTCTCTTACTTTGTGGCGCTTGATGGGCGACGGTTTGAGCCGTAGCAGATATAAGGGACAATAACCGTTTTCCTGCATTCGGTTTCGAGCCGCCTGGCTTGGGTATCAATCGAAAAAGGGGGTATTCAAGGGGGTATCTGCAAGAGTTAGTCGAGCAGCCAGCCTTTTAAACCAATAGGATGCAAGCGTTATGCTGCTAATGATCGACAATTACGACAGCTTCACCTACAACCTGGTGCAGTATTTCGGCGAACTCGGTGAGGACGTCAAAGTTGTGCGCAACGACGAGATCGACCTCGCTGGCGTCGCCGCGCTGAAGCCGGACCACATCGTGGTTTCGCCCGGGCCGTGCACGCCGAACGAAGCGGGGGTGTCGGTGCCGCTGATCAGGGAATTTGCCGGCAAGATTCCCATCCTCGGCGTCTGTCTTGGCCATCAGAGCATCGGCCAGGCCTTCGGCGGCAAGATCGTGCGCGCGAAGGAACTGATGCACGGCAAGACCTCGATGATCCACCATCTCGATACAGGCGTGTTCCACGGGCTGCCCAATCCCTTCCGTGCCACCCGTTACCATTCACTGGTGATCGAACGCGACTCGCTCCCCGATTGCCTGGAGATCACCGCCTGGACCGACGATGGCGAGATCATGGGGGTGCGCCACAAGACGCTGGCGGTCGAGGGCGTGCAGTTCCATCCCGAGTCGATCCTCACCGAGCACGGCCACGCCATGCTCGCCAACTTTCTCAAGGAAAAGGCCTGATGCAGCCCAAGGAACTGCTGACACTCCTGATCGAGCGCACCGACCTGCCGCACGATGCGATGCTTGCCGCGATGCGCGCGCTGATGGGCGGCGAATGGACCCACGCGCAGATCGCCGGCTTTCTGGTCGCGCTGCGCATGAAGGGCGAGACGGTGACCGAGATCGCCGCCGCTGCCGAGGTCATGCGCGAGCTTTCGACCAAGGTGCCGCTCACCGGTGTCGATCATCTGGTCGACACCTGCGGCACCGGCGGCGACGGCGCGCATACCTTCAATATTTCCACGGCCTCGGCCTTCGTCGCCGCGGCGTGCGGTGCGCGCGTGGCCAAGCACGGCGGGCGCTCGGTGTCGTCGACCTCGGGCAGCGCCGATGTGCTGGAAGCGCTGGGTGTGAACGTCAATCTGCCGCCGGAAAAAGTCGCCGAGGCGGTGAAGAAGATCGGCGTCGGCTTCATGTTCGCGCCCAATCACCACAGCGCGATGAAGCACGCCGCGCCGGTGCGCAAGGAGCTCGGCGTGCGCACCCTGTTCAACTTGCTGGGGCCGCTCACCAATCCGGCCGGCGCGCCGAACCAGGTGCTGGGGGTGTTCAGCCGCGCACTCACCGGCCCGCTGGCGCAGGTGCTGCAGAAACTCGGCAGCCGCCACGTGCTGGTGGTGCACGCCGACGAGGGGCTCGACGAGATCAGCCTTGCTTCGCCCACCTGTGTCGCCGAACTCAAGGACGGCCACGTTTCCGAATACGAGCTCGAGCCCGGTGTGTTCGGTCTGCCGCAGGTGGCCGCCGCCGACATGGTGGTGAAGAGCCGCGACGAGGCGGCGGAGATGCTGCTCGCCGCGCTGGAAGGCCGGCACGCCGGCGCGACCGCCATCGTCGCGCTCAATGCCGGCGCCGCAATCTACGTCGCCGGCCGCGCCGCCAGCCTCGCCGATGGCCTCGCGCAGGCGCAGCACGCCATCGCCAGCATGGCCGCGCGCGACACCCTCGAACACTACCGACGCTTCAGCCAGTCATGAGCGACATCCTGGAAAAGATCCTCGCCACCAAGCGCGAGGAAATCGCCGCCGGACAGGTCATCGTGCCGCTCGCCGAAATGCGTGCCCAGGCCGAGGCGGCGTCTGCGCCGCGCGATTTCGTCGGCGCGCTGCGTGCGAAGCTCACCGCTGGACGGCCCGCGGTCATTGCCGAAATCAAGAAGGCCAGCCCCTCCAAGGGGGTGATCCGCCCCGATTTCCGTCCGGGCGAGATTGCCGCGAGTTATGAGCGAGGCGGCGCCGCCTGCCTGTCGGTGCTGACCGACGCGCAGTATTTCCAGGGTGGCCCCGGCTACCTCATCGAGGCCCGCGCAGCCTGCGGCCTGCCGGTGCTGCGCAAGGATTTCATCATCGATCCGTACCAGGTCTACGAGGCGCGCGCGATGGGCGCGGACTGCATCCTGCTGATCGTCGCTGCCTTTGCCTCCGCTGCGCCCAGCGGCGAAGCAGGCGTGTCTGGTCTGGCCCGCATGCAGGCACTGGAAGCGCTGGCGATGGATCTCGGCATGGCGGTGCTGGTGGAATCACACAACGCGGAAGAACTGGACGCTGCGCTCACGCTGAAGACGCCCCTGCAGGGCATCAACAACCGCAACCTGCGCACCTTCGAGGTGAGCCTCGACACGACGCTGGCGCTACTGCCAAAGCTTGACCCCGACCACATCGCGATCACCGAATCCGGCATCCTCGCACCCTCGGACGTCGCGCGGATGCGTAGTCATCAGGTCAACGCGTTCCTCGTTGGCGAGGCTTTCATGCGCGCCGATGACCCGGGCGCGGAACTCGCCCGGCTGTTCGCCTGACACCACGCCATTCAGGCCGCGTCGAACGCGGCCGTCATGACGGAATGTTCTAACGCGATCTTCCCCCGCCGCGACGCTGGCTCAACGGATGCCGCGGAACCTGGTGGGGGCGACCATCCGTGGCCGGGGCAGGCTTGTCTGGCGTAGGCTTGCCGCTGGTGGGCCGTGGCGGCGCCGGTTTGCGCGGTGTGTGCCGCGACTGTTTGGTGGGCGCTTGTCCTGCAGGCTTGCCGCTGCCCGCGGGCTGGTGCGGTGGCACGAGGTGCTTCCTGCCGTAGCCGATGAGATCCTCGCGGCCCATGACCTTCAGCGCTTCGCGCAGCAATGGCCAGTTGTCGGGATCGTGGTAGCGCAGGAAGGCCTTGTGCAGCCGCCGCACGCGGCCCTGTTTCACTACGGGCACGGCTTCGGCCTTGCCGCCGAGCACCTTCTTCAGCGGGTTCTTTTCCGTGTGGTACATCGCGGTGGCGAGCGCCATCGGCGTCGGAAGGAAAGTCTGCACCTGGTCGAGGCGGAAGTCGTGCTGCTTCAGCCACAAGGCCAGATTGAGCATGTCCTCGTCGGTGGTGCCGGGGTGCGCGGCGATGAAGTAGGGGATGAGGTACTGCTGCTTGCCGACGGCCTTGGAAGCCGCCTCGAACATCTGTTTGAAGCGGTCGTAGGCGCCGATGCCGGGCTTCATCATTTTCGACAGCGGTCCGGTTTCGGTGTGCTCGGGGGCGATCTTGAGATAGCCACCAACGTGATGCTGCACCAGTTCCTTCACGTATTCGGGCGAGCGCACCGCGAGGTCGTAGCGCAGGCCGGAGCTGATGAGGATTTTCTTGATGCCGGGAATCTGCCGCGCGCGCCGGTAAAGATGAACGAGCGGCGCGTGGTCGGTGACGAGGTTGTCGCAGATCTCCGGATAGACGCACGACAGCCGGCGGCACGCCTGCTGGATCTCGGTCGACTTGCAGTTGAGCTGGTACATGTTGGCGGTGGGGCCGCCAAGGTCGGAGATGACGCCGGTGAAGCCGGGCGTCTTGTCGCGGATCGCCTCGATCTCGCGCACGATCGAATCCTCCGAGCGGCTCTGGATGACGCGTCCCTCGTGCTCGGTGATGGAGCAGAAGGTGCAGCCGCCGAAGCAGCCGCGCATGATGTTGATGGAGAAGCGGATCATCTCCCACGCCGGAATCTTCGCGTCGCCATAGCCCGGATGCGGCGCGCGCGCGTAGGGCAGGTCGTACACGCCGTCGAGTTCCTGCGTGGTGAGCGGAATCGGCGGCGGGTTGAGCCAGACGTCGCGCTCGCCGTGCGCCTGCCGCAGCGCGCGCGCGTTGCCGAAGTTGGACTCGAGGTGGAAGACCCGGGAAGCGTGGGCGTACAGCACCGGGTTGTTCTTCACCTGTTCGTAGCTCGGCAGGCGGATCACGGTGTGGTCACGGACCGCCTTCCGAGCGGCGAGGCGTTCGGTCCTGGAGAGCAGCAACCGAACCGGCCTGGCCCCCCCCTCTTCTCCCCCTCCCCCGCTCGTGGGGGAGGGGGAGAATGCGTAAGGATCGACGTGGGCGTCGATGGCCCCCGGCGTGTCGAGTGCGGTCGAATCGAGTTCGATCCATGGCGGGTTGGCGTCGCCCCCCTCATGCGAAGTGGGTGGCAGCCAGTCGTGCGGCACCATGAATCCCGTGCCGCGGACGTCGCGGATGTCGCCGATCTTCTCGCCTTTGGCCAGGCGGTGGCTGACTTCGACCAGTGCGCGCTCGGCGTTGCCGAAGATCAGCAGATCGGCCTTCGAATCCGGCAGCACCGAGCGCCGCACGGTGTCGGACCAGTAGTCGTAATGCGCGATACGGCGCAGGCTCGCCTCGATCGAGCCGATGATGACCGGGGTGCCGGGATAGGCCTCGCGGCAGCGCTGGGCGTAGACGGTGACGGCGCGGTCGGGGCGCTTGTTGGGTTCGGCGTTCGGCGTGTAGGCGTCGTCGGAGCGGATCTTGCGGTCGGCCGTGTAGCGGTTGACCATCGAGTCCATGTTGCCCGCGGTGACGCCGAAATACAGCGTCGGCTGGCCGAGCGCACGGAAGGGTTTGGCGGAATGCCAGTCCGGCTGGCTGAGGATGCCGACGCGAAAGCCCTGCGCCTCGAGCAGCCGTCCGACCAGCGCCATGCCGAAGCTGGGGTGGTCGATGTAGGCGTCCCCCGTCACCAGGATGATGTCGCAGGCGTCCCAGCCGAGCGCGGCCATTTCCTGGCGCGACATGGGGAGAAAGGGCGCGGGGCCGAAGCGTGCCGCCCAGTGCTTGCGGTAGGAAAAAAGCGGAGGCGTCATTGCGAGATTTTACAGTTTCAGAGAGAAAGAAAGCGCTTGGGCGTGTGTGGGGCGGGCTAAATTTATAGCCGCGAGCAGCCGTTAACCGCTGGAGAAACGGGATCACCGGGGTTTCCCGTCGGATAACCCTTTTATGCACAGGGGTGCCGCGTTGAAGTGAGGGGGCGTAATTGTCTTGCGCTGAGAGACGTGCCAGGCACCGCAGCGTTTTTCGCAGCGTGGGCGGGCACGCAACATTCTGGATACGGATTGGTGGAGTCGATGGCGGCAGATAGCCCGGCGCAGGGGCGTGAACGGCGCGCACAGAAGCGCTTTGAGGTCCTGCAGGCGGCGAGCCTGAAGACCGGTAGCGGGCAGGAGATTGCGTGCGAGATCCGCAATTTCTGCCTCGGGGGGCTGTTTCTCCGCCTGGACGGGCCCGCAGTGATGCCGCAGATGCGTGCCGGCGAGGACATCGAGGTCAGCTTCACGCCAAGCGCAGCTTACACGTCCCAGACATTCAACGTGAAGGCACGGCTGGCACGCCAGGGACCGGAGGGCATCGGGGTTGCCTTCGTCGGAACGCCACTGGACGCAACCCGCGCGCTCAACCGCATTGCAACGGCGATGCGCACCCAGCGCATGCTGGGGAGACGTTACCAGGGCACGGACAGCCGGCAATTGCAGGAAACCTGTCGGACCTTGCTGGCGCAGGCCGTCGAGCTGGGCCTGCAGGGCTTTTTCGGCAGTATCGAGGACCGGCTGGCGGCTGCGGCCAGCAAGACCGACAGTTTTGCCGAGCGCAATGCGCTGTTGTCAGCGTCCGACCAGGTTCGCGTCCATGCCGCACTGGTGCGGGATGGATTGCCCAAGCGGGTGATCGAAGCATTCGACCGGCTGCAACGCCCGCAGCCGCCGGCGCCGCCCAGGGACCGCAAGGGTCTGTCGATCGTGCAGACCGAGGAGTTCGAGGACTGGCTCAATATATCCGGGGAGATCAGCAAGCTCGAGGATCGCTTCAGCGGCGACCTGGGCGGGCTCGTGCCGCGCGTGGAGAAACTCTACGGGTACCCGATCGACCGCGACAACAATCCCTTCGGACCCGCCGCCATCCTGCATGCGGCGCGCAGCGAATTCGCCGCGCTCGACTTGCCGCGAGGTACGCTGAAGCCCTTTTACGGTGCCTTGCGCGAGGCTTTGCTGCAGCCGCTGGAGGAACTCTATCGGCAGTTGGGAGAGTTGCTGCCCGAGGCGACAACGGGGGCGCGTCCGGCGCCGACGGCCGACGCCTGGCCGGACACTCAGATGATGGCGGAGGATCTCAATCCCGATGCTGTGCTGTTCGAGGGCGGGGAACCGGTCGAAGCGCCCCAGGAACAAGCGGCCGCACTACAGTCTGAATTGGCCGCACCCACCGTGGGTGGCATCGCTGGCGCCCTCATGAGTCTGTTCCGCCGTGCCCAGCAGGCGAATGCGGGCAAGGCGACAGGTGGCACAGGTGTGGCCACGGCCCCGCCGGTTGCCGCGCCAGCGCCAGTGGATGTGGGTGCGCGGCCTGCCGTATCGGTGCCCACCGTTGCGCCAGCGGCTGACACGGTGGCGCTCCCCATGGGCAGCATCTCGCAGCGCATCGCGACGCAGTCGCAGCGGGTATTGGGTGAACTGGTCGGAAGCGGGCGGATTGCACCGGCCCAGGCAACCACTGCGCAGGGCTCGGCCGATGTGTTCGGGGTGCTTGCGGAGACAATCGAAAACGATCGCTCGCTGCCGGGCAGCGTCAAACAGACCCTGCGCCAGCTGGAGGATCCCCTGCTCCGGCTGGCCATGCTGGACGCGGGCTATCTCAACTCCTCGAAGCATGCCGCGCACCGTGTCGTCAACGTGGTCGACCGCATTGCGTTGGCGTCCAGCGACGACGGACGGATCGGCGACCAGAAGCTGCAGCAGGTCGTGCAGCGCTGGACCGAGCGGATCAGGAACGAGGCCGACCGCAATCCGGGCATCTATGACGAGGCGCGCAGTCAGCTGGAAAAGATGCTGCAGCCGCTCTTGCGCATGCGCAACACCCGCATCGCCCGCCTGCAGGCCGGTCTCGAAGGCTGGCAGAAGATGGGCCAGGCGAATCGTGCGATCAGCGAGGGAATCCAGCGGCGCATCGAGGGACGCCGGGTACCCGACGTGGTGCTGGAATTCTTCAATCCCGGTTGGCGCAATTATCTCATCCGCGTAATGCTGCGCCACGGCACGGGCAGCGCGGCGGAGGCCGAGGCCTGGAATGCGGTGGACCGCCTGCTCGAATGGATGGATCCGGAGCGGCATGCTCAACCGTCGTTCAGCGAGGTCCAGCAATTGCTGGCTTTCATCGACGCACGCCTTTCACTGGTGATCGCCGGCAAGGACGCGCAGGAGCGCATCCTGGAGCGGCTCGCCGATGCGCTGTTCACCCCTGACGAGCACAGCATCCGGATGCTTGCAGGCGTCAAGGTCGTTTCCACCAAACAGGAGGCTGATGCACCAGTGGGCGAGCGGGATGCCGCGTTGATCAACCAGTTCCGCGTCGGAGACTGGCTGAGTTTCTCGCGAGCCCCGCTGCCGATGAATCTCATCTGGATCGGCGACGATCCGCCGCTCTATGTGTTTTCAAATTATCGTGGCGTGCGCAAGCTGGAGCTCAAGCAGCAAGAATTCCTGGAACTGTTGAAATCGGGTGATGCCACGCGCACCGACAACCTCGACCTGCCGCTGATGGACCGCTCGTTCAGTTCGATGATCGAGCACATGCATCGTAATCTGGTGAAACAGGCGACCAACGATGTTGAGACCGGATTGATGCGCACGCCGGAGTTCATGCGACGGGTCAAGCGCGCCTGGCTCAACATCAGTGGCGAGACAGCCGGTTGCGTAATGGGGGTTGTCGACATTGAGGATCTGCGCATGGCGCAGGCACGTCTGAGCAGCGCCGGCTATGCCGGGTTGTTGCAGGCGCTGGCACGGCATCTCAGTCAGAAATGCTGCGAAGGCGGCTTGCTTGCGCGAACCGCGGAGCGAACCTTCGCGTTCCTCCGTCCCTGCGACAATGAGGCGTATGCGGCAGAACTTGCCGAGCGTTTCATCACCCGTATCAACCAGTTCGGTTTCGAATGGGAAGGCGAGAGCTTCAGCCTGACGGCCAACGCCGGCCTCGCCTGGTCCAGTGCCTACGTCGAGCCGGAGACGCTCTACAACAAGGCCGATACTGCCTGCCTCACCGCCAAGCACGAAGGCCGCAACCAGGTCGTGTTCTACCGTGAGGACAGTGACGGCAAGCATGGCCATGCCGGATTGGCCTACTGGGCTGGCCGGTTCAACAGCATTCTCTCCGGCGGCCGGCTGCATCTGCGCGCGCAACCGATCGTTTCGCTGGCGGACGACTCGCGCCAGCCGGCGCACTACGAGATCCTGCTGGGCGCGAACGAGAGCTCCGAAGAACCGATCGCCATCGGCGATTTCGTCGCCGCGGTAGAGCGGCTCAAACGCGTCAGCGAACTCGACCAGTGGGTGGTACGCGAGATCTTCGGCTGGATACGCAATCACCCGCAGGCGTTCGAAAAGATCGGCGCCTTCTCGATCAACCTGTCCGGCCAGTCGGTCAACAGCAAGACGTTTCTTGGCTTCATGGAAGAAGAGCTCGGGCGTGGCGATATCCCGTGCGACAAGCTGATCTTCGAGATCACCGAAAGCGCGGCGATCGACAGCTTCGCCAACGCCGAACAGTTCATCAAGAAATTCCGCCGCTACGGTTGCCGCTTCTCGCTGGACGATTTCGGCGTCGGCTTCTCGTCCTTCACCTACTTGAAGAATCTCAAGGTCGACTATCTCAAGATCGATGGGTCCTTCGTGCGCGACATGCAGCGCAACGAGGTGGACGTCGCGCTGGTATCGTCGATGCACGAGACGAGTCGCTTCCTCGGCATCCAGACCGTCGCCGAATCCGTGGAAAACGAGGAGACCCTGATGCAGCTGAAGTCGATCGGGGTCAATTACGTGCAGGGCTGGCACACGGGCAAACCCATGCACATCGACCAGCTGGTGCGCTGAGCGCCAGCCCTCCGCGCGCGTCTCAACTCGCGCGAAGCAATTCCACTTCGAACACCAGTGTTGCATTCGGCGGAATCACGCCGCCGGCGCCGCGTGCGCCGTAGGCGAGTTCGGGCGGAATGGTGAGCTTGCGCTTGCCGCCGACCTGCATGCCGGCCACGCCCTGATCCCAGCCGGGGATGACCTGGCCCGCGCCGAGGCGGAATTCGAATGGTTCGTAACGGTCGACGCTGGAGTCGAACTTGGTGCCATTGGTCAGCCAGCCGGTGTAGTGCACGACGACAAACTGGCCGGGGGTGGCGGTGTCGCCGCTGCCGACGACGAGGTCTTCGATGACGAGTTCGCTCATGACATTGGATCCTGATGCTGTGGAAAATCCCGATTCTCGCACGTTTCGCACGGCGGGCGTCAGCGCCATTCGCGTGGCAGGAAGTTGGCGTCCGGGTCGACGTCGAGCGGGATTTCGGTGACGCTGCTTGCTTCGGCCGGCGCATCGCGGAGCACGATCGGCGGATAGACGAGCACCAGCGCGACCATCAGCAACTGGATGACGAGGAAGGGAATCGCGCCCCAGTAGATGTCGGCGGTGCGGACGGCTTTCGGTGCGACGCTCTTGAGATAGAACAACGCGAAACCGAAGGGGGGGTGCATGAAAGCGGTCTGCATGTTGACTGCGAGCATGACGCCGAACCAGATCGGGTCGATGCCGAGCTTGTAGGCGATGGGTCCCACCAGCGGCACGACGATGAAGGCGATCTCGAAGAAGTCGAGGAAGAAGGCCAGCACGAATACCATCAGGTTGACGACGATGAGGAAGCCGAGCACGCCACCGGGCAGCTGGGCGAACAGGTGCTCGACCCACACGTCGCCATCCAGACCGCGGAACACCAGGGTGAAAATGGTCGAGCCGATGAGTATGAAGATGACGAAGGTGGTGAGCCGGGTGGTGCTGTCCATCGCCTGCGTCAGCTGCAGGCGTGACAGGCGCCCGCGTGCCAGCGCCAGCAGCAGCGCGCCGGCCGCACCCATCGCGCCACCCTCGGTGGGCGTGGCCACACCGATGAAGATGGTGCCGAGCACCAGGAAGATCAGCACCAGCGGTGGCAAAAGAGTGGTGGCCACGCGCATGGCGAGGTCAGCACCGTGCAGGGTGCGCGCGGAGGCCGGCATCGCCGGCGCGGCGTGCGGCCTCGCCAGCGTCACGCCGAACACGTAAAGCAGATACAGTCCGACCAGTGCGAGGCCCGGCAGCAGCGCGCCCTTGTATATGTCGCCGACCGAGGCGCCGAGCTGGTCGGCCAGCACGATCAGCACCAGCGACGGCGGCACGATCTGCGCCAGCGTGCCGGAGGCGGCGATCACGCCGGCGGCAAGCCGTTTGTCGTAGCCGTAACGCAGCATCACCGGCAGCGAGATGAGGCCCATGGCGATCACGGTGGCGGCGACGACGCCGGTGGTGGCGGCAAGCAGCCCGCCGACCAGCACGACCGCGTAGGCGAGGCCGCCGCGCAGCGAGCCGAACAGCTGGCCGATGGTGTCGAGCAGGTCCTCGGCCATGCCCGAGCGTTCGAGGATCAGCCCCATGAACGCGAAGAAGGGAATCGCCAGCAGCGTCGGGTTGGCGACGATGCCATAGACGCGCTCCGGCAGGGCATGCAGCAGCGAGGTATCGAACAGCCCCGAGGCGATGCCGATTCCGGCGAACAAGAGGCCGTTGGCCGCGAGTGCGAACGCCACCGGATAGCCGAGCAGCAGGAACAGCACCAGGCCGAGAAACATCAGCGGCGCGAGGTTTTCCACGCTCAAACCTCTTCGTCCGGCGCTTCGCGCGGCAGCGCCAGGTGACCGGTCAGCACGCCGACGCGCTTGATGATTTCTGCGATGCCCTGCAGGGCGAGCAGCGCGAACCCCAGCGGCAGCAGGAGCTTTACCGGCCAGCGCACGAGGCCGCCGGCATCGGGCGAATGCTCCTGCGTCTGCCAGGCTTCGAAGAACATCGGCCACGCCAGCCAGGTCAGCAGCACCGCCATCGGCAGCAGAAACACGAGGCCGCCGGCAAGGTCGATCCAGGCTTGGCCGCGTGGCGACAACCGGTTGTAGAAAATGTCGATGCGCACATGGCCGTTGTGCTTGAGGGTGTAGCCGGCGGCCAAGAGGAAGATCGCGCCGAACAGATACCACTGGATTTCAAGCCAGGCGTTCGAGCTTTCGCCCAACGCATAGCGCGCCAGCGCGTTGCCCGCCGAGATCAGCGTGGCGACGAGCACCAGCCAGATGACGGCGCGGCCGATGCTCTCGGTGAGGCTGTCGATCAGCCGGGCCAGAAGAAGCAGCGGTTTCATGCGGGAAATCTTTTTTTGTCCGCGAAGGACGCGAAGGGGCGCGAAGGAAAACCTTCGAGAATTTCTTCGCGTTTCTTCGCGTCCTTCGCGGATAGAGTGTCTTGCGCGTTCATAGCGCTCCGGATTCCCGCAGCAATTCCGCCAGCCGCTCGGCGACGACCCGGTAGCCGGCGGCGTTGGCGTGGATGGGGTCGGCCTTAAGGCGGTTGTCCTTCAGTACGTCGTTGAAGACTTCGTCTTCCAGCGGCAGGCGCATCTCGTCGGCGATGCGCGCATAGAACCCGGGTGCGCCGCCGAAGAGTTTCGGCGCGGGCACGGCGACCAGTACGACAGCGGCGCCGCTGGCGCGGATGGTTCGCACCAGCAGGCGCAGGTTGTTTTCGGTGGCGGTTTCGGGGTGCTGCCGCAGCATGTCGTTGCCGCCGAGGCACAGTAGCACCAGGCGTGGCCGGTGTTCCTCGAGCACATCCGGCAGACGATCGAGGGCGGAGGCGGTGGTGTCGCCGGGCACCCCGGCATTGATCACGGTGCGTCCGGTCAGAGACGCCAGCACCGCAGGGTAGGCGGTGTCCGCGCTCGCCCCGGTGCCATGCGTGAGGCTGTCACCGAGGGCGACAATGACATCCTGCGGGCCGAGTCTGGGCAGCGTCGGTGCGCGGTCGCAGGCGGCGAGAAGGAGAAGGGCGCACCACGCAACGATGAAACGCTGCAGGGCGCGCATCTCAGTTGCCGGCCACCGTCATGTGGTCGATGAGGATCGAGCCGACCTGCTTGGAACTGCGGCGCTCGACGTCGCGGCCGATGGCGACGATGCCCCTGAACATGTCCGCGAGATTGCCGGCGATGGTGATTTCCTCGACCGGATACTGGATCTCGCCGTTCTCCACCCAGAAGCCGGCGGCGCCGCGCGAGTAGTCGCCGGTGACCATGTTGGCGCCGTGGCCGAGCAATTCCGTCACCAGGAGCCCCGTGCCCATTTTCTTCAGCAGGCCGTCGAGGTCGAGGTCGCCATGGCTGACGGCGAGCGTGTGGCTGCCGCCCGCGTTGCCGGTCGATGCCATGCCGAGCTTGCGCGCCGAGTAGGTCGACAGGAAATATCCCTGCACCACGCCGTCCCTGACGACGTCGCGTTCGAGGCAGACGACGCCTTCGTTATCGAAGGGTGCGCTGCCGAGTCCACCGGGGATGAAGGGCGTTTCGCGGATGGTGATGTGCGGCGCGAACACCGGCTGTCCGAGGCTGTCGAGGAGGAACGATGACTTGCGGTAGAGGTTGCCTCCCGAGACGGCCGCGACGAAGTTGCCGATGAGTCCGGTGGCGATCGGCGCCTCGAAAATCACCGGGCAGGTGCGGGTGTCGAGCTTGCGGCCGTTCAGCCGCCGGACCGTGCGGGCACCAGCGACGCGGCCGACGTGCTCGGCGGATTCGAGGTCGCGCGCGTTGCGTGCGCTGGTGTACCAGTAGTCGCGCTGCATCGCGCCCTTTTCCTCGCCGATGACGGCGACCGAGATGCCGTGGCGCGAGCCGGCGTAGCCGTCGCAGAAGCCGAGGCTGTTGGCATAGATGAAATGCGAGGCGTGGCTGTTGACGCTTGCGCCTTCGGAATTGGTGAGGCGCTTGTCGACGGCGAGCGCGGCGGCTTCGCACGCCTGGGCGCGCTCGGCCGCTTCCTCGACCGATAGCGTCCACGGGTGGTAGAGGTCGAGATCGGGCGGGTTCTTCGCCAGGCGATCGGCGTCGGGCAGTCCGGCGGCCTCGTCCTCGGCGGTGTAACGCGCGATGGTGAGGGCCTTGTCGACGGCGCTCTTCAGCGCGGCTTCCGAGAGGTCCGACGTCGATGCATGGCCGCGCCGCTGGCCGATGTAGACGGTGACGCCGGCGCCCTTGTCCTTGTTGTATTCGATGGTCTCGATCTCGCCCTGGCGCACGCTCACGTTCTGCCCCACGCCTTCTGAAATCTCGGTATCGGCGGCGCTGGCGCCCTGGCGCATGGCGTGTTCCACCACCATGCGGGCGAGGGCGGCAAACTGGTCGCGGGTGTAGCTGAACGGGGAACTGGACATGGAAATTTACGGATCCGGAGCAATGGCGGGAATGCGTTTGACGTGGCTGAAACTACAATGACGATAATAACAGCAACCGAAAGACCCGCCGTGCGCTTGATCGACCCCGATGCCGAACTGGAATTTGACCCCGATGACGTCTATGACGGTCCCAGCAAGAGCCAGAAAAAGCGCGAGGTCGAAGCGCTGCAGGACCTGGGCACCGAACTGGTGAAGCTGCCGGACGCACAGTTCAAGCGCATTGAATTGCCCGACGACCTGCGTGCCGCCGTCGCCGATTGCCGTCGCATCACCCAGAACAGCGCGCTGCGGCGGCAGCGCCAGTACATCGGCAAGCTCATGCGGTCCGTCGACCCGGAACCGATCCGGGCGCAACTCGATGCCTTCCGCGGTGTCTCGGCAGCCGAAAACGCGAAGCTGCACCAGGCCGAGAAATGGCGTGAGCGCCTCATCGCCGACGACGAGGCACTGACGCGCTTTCTCGATACGTATCCGCATGTCGATGTGACGCATCTGCGCCAGATCATTCGCAACGCGCGCGACGAGGCCGTGCGCAACAAGCCGCCGAAGGCCTTCCGCGAGTTGTACCGGACGATTCGCGAGGCGATGCAGCATACGGATTGACCGCGAAGGGCTCGCAGGAAACGCGCAAGAACCGGGAGAACCAGCATGTGGGGACGCATCGTTAAAATCGCCTTGAGCCTGCCCTTCCTCATTGCGGCAGGGCTGTTCGGCGCGTATGTGGCATTCGGTTTCCTGCTGGTGAACCCGCTGGCGCAGAAGCTGCTGCCCTGGTTCGGGGAGAACAGGCTGGCCAGTCAGTTGAGCGCGCAGCAGGTCAGCTTCAATCCGCTCACCCTGGAGGCGACCGTGTCGGGGCTCAAGCTCGCCGAGCCCGACGGCAAGCCGCTCGCCAGCTTCGACCGGCTCTATCTCAACCTCGATACCGGCGGCCTCTTTCGCTGGGCATGGCGCATCCGCGACATCCAGCTGGAGCGCCCGCACGCGGTGCTGGAAGTGCGGCGTGGCGGTGTTCTCAACTGGAAGGCGCTGATCGACAAGCTCAACGAGGACAAGGAACCGCCGTCCGACACTGTGCCGCGGGTATTGATCGATCACATCCGCATCGCCGATGGCGACATCGAATACACCGACGCCAATCGCCCGGGCGAACCGTTCAAGGCCGTGCTGTCGCCACTCGGCATCGAGCTCGACGGCCTGTCGACACTGCCGGAAGACCGCGGCGACTACCTCATCGCCGCCAAACTGCCGGAGCAGGGGGGTACGCTCAAGTGGAAGGGCGATGTGGGCTTGAACCCGGTGGTGTCCTCCGGCAACGTGCAGCTCGAAGGCGTGCGGCTCGCCAACCTGGTGCGGGTGATCAAGAAGGCCGAGCTGCCGCTCGTGCCGACCGCCGGCGAAATCAACGCGGCGTGGCGCTACAACGCGGCCATCGTCAACGACAAGCCGCAGGCCGTAGTGACCGGCATCCGCCTGACGCTCGACGGGCTGGCCGGGACGCTCACCGGCGACGCCGGCCAGGTCGGATTGCAGCAGCTCGCCGTGGCGGTGCCCCGGCTCGACTTTTCCATGCCGTCCGGGCCGCAGGTGGCGTTCAAGGATCTGACGCTGACGCTGCGCGACGCCACGCTGCGGCGCGGCGAGACGCCGTTGATGCAGCTGGCGCAGGCGGAGGTGGGCGGCGTCGCCTTCGACCTCGCCGCGCGCAACGCGCACGTCGCGCGCGTGGCACTGGACGGTGCGAACCTGCACGCGGTGCGCGACGAGCAAGGACGCATTGACTGGCAGCAACTGTTGCCGGCGCCGGTGGCCGCGCCGAAGGAACCGGTGGTGTCCGCGGCATCGTCCGGGCCGTTCCGTTTCGAGGTGGCCGAAGTGCGTCTGAGCGACTGGCGCGCCCAGTTCGTGGACCGCAGTTTCCGTCATCCGCTGACCGTGGACGTTGCCGATTTCGATCTGGCGCTGGCGGTGTCGAACCGCGAGGGCCCGACGAAGCTCACGGAGATCCAGAGCGAGATCGGCCCCTTCACCGTGCAATCCGCGCTCGACCCGCAGGCCGCAACGCTCGCCCGCGTGCGGTTGCAAGGGGGCGCGGTCGATCTTGGCGCGCGGGCGGCGACGCTCGAGTCCGTCGTGCTGTCCGGCCTGCGCACGCGCGTGGTGACGGCGCCGCAGCAGCCGCTCAACTGGCAGGCGATGCTGGATTCGCGCCTGCCGCCCGCACCGGCAAGCGCGCAGACGGCCGCTGCGCCGGCGTGGACGCTCGCGCTCGGCCGGCTGGCGCTGGAGGACGCCGCGGTTCAGGTGGAAGATCGCAGCACCCGGCCCGCAGTGCGGCTGGACGTCGAGGGCGCCGGGGTCGAGACCCGCGACCTCTCGCTCGACCTCGCCCGCGCGCTGCCGTTGAAAGCCGCGTTGCGGGTGAGGCAGGGCGGGCGCCTCGACGTGCAAGGGACGCTGACGCCGACGCCGCTCAAGGGAGACCTGCGGGTGACGCTCGCCGGGTTGTCTTTGCGGCCGTTCGCGCCCTACGTCAACCGGTTCGCGCGCCTCGAACTGCATTCCGGTGCCGCATCCACGCGCGGACGCGCCAGGTTCGCGCAGGCGAAAACAGGCCTGAAGCTCGACTACGACGGCGGTTTTGCGGTGACCGATCTTGCCATCACCGAGGAAGAAACTTCGGAAGCCTTTCTCGGTTGGGAGCGGCTCGCGTCCGATAGCCTTTCATTCAACCTCGCGCCGAACCGGCTGCATCTGGGCGAGCTCGTCGCCAGCCAGCTCTTCGGCAAGGTCATCATCTTCGAGGACAAGACGCTCAATCTGCAGCGCATCCGGCGCACGCCGTCTGCCGCACCCGCGCAGCCGGCCCCCCCCGCGACTCAGGCGAAAGCGGCGCCGCCGGCTGCGAATCCGTTCCCGGTGGCAGTGGAACGCCTGCGCATCGTCGGCGCCAATGCCGAGTTCGCCGACCTGTCGCTGACGCCGCAGTTCGGCACGCGCATGCACGATCTTGGCGGCGTCATCACCGGACTCTCGACCGATCCGGCGACCACGGCGCAGGTGGAACTCGACGGCAAGGTCGACGACTATGGCTCGGCGCGTGTGCGCGGCTCGATCCAGCCGTTCCGCGCGACCGATTTCACCGATCTTACGCTCACCTTCCGCAATCTGGAGATGACCAACCTGACGCCGTATTCGGGCAAGTTCGCCGGGCGCCGCATCGATTCCGGCAAGCTGTCGGTCGACCTCGAATACATGATCAAGGAGCGCCAGCTCGCCGGCGAGAACAAGTTCGTCGTCAACAAGCTCAAGCTCGGCGAGCGTGTCGACAGCCCGGATGCGATGAAGCTGCCGCTCGATCTCGCCATCGCGCTGCTGGAGGACAGCAATGGCGTCATCGACCTCGATTTGCCTGTTTCCGGCAGTCTCGACGATCCGCAGTTCAGCTACGGGCGCATCATCTGGAAAGCCATCGTCAACGTGCTGACCAAGCTCGTCACGGCGCCGTTCCGCGCCATCGGCAAACTGCTGGGCGGCAGCGGAGACAAATTCGAGGCGGTCGCCTTCGATCCTGGCGCGAGCGCGCTGCTGCCACCGGAGCAGGAAAAGCTGAAGACCCTCGCCGACGCGCTGGCCAAGCGTCCGGCGCTGGCGCTCACCCTGGCCCCCGGCTACGATCCCGCCGCCGACCGCCGTGCCCTGCAGGAACGGGCGATGCGCCGCGAGGCCGCGGCGGTCGCAGGCGTCAAGCTCGCCACCGGCGAGGCGCCGGGGCCGGTCGACGTCAACCACTACAAGGTGCAGACCTGGCTGGAGGATCGTTATGCGGCGCTTGTCGGCAAGGACGCGTATCAAAAGCTGCGCGCAAGCTTTCGCGACAAGGATGCGGGCGCCGCGAGCCGCGTGCTGGAAAGCCAACTGATCGAACGCCTTGGCCGCCAGTTCAAGACACGCGACGAAGGGCCGGCTTCCGCCTTCCACGCCGAACTGCTGGAGCGCCTGACGCGGCAGACGAAGATCGCCGACAGCGCGCT
>JANJWS010000036.1 GCA_024709425.1 Thiobacillus sp. | reverse complement strand
CCGACATCGACCAGCGGCTGCGCGACTCGCGCGAGCTGTTCGAGATGGCGCGCGGCGAGAACGACGACGACACCCTGGAGGCGGTGGAAACCGACGCCGCCGGCATCGAATCCCAGGTGGCGGCGCTCGAGTTCCGCCGCATGTTCTCCAATCCGGCCGACCCGAACAACTGCTTCCTCGACATCCAGGCCGGCGCCGGCGGCACCGAGGCGCAGGACTGGGCCTCGATGCTGCTGCGCATGTACCTGAAGTACTGCGAGCGCAAGGGCTTCCAGGTCGAGGTGCTGGAGGAGTCCGACGGCGAAGTGGCCGGCATCAAGACCGCCACCCTCAAGCTCAGCGGCGAATACGCCTACGGCCACCTGCGCACCGAGACCGGCATCCACCGCCTGGTGAGGAAGTCGCCCTACGATTCCAACGCGCGCCGCCACACCTCCTTCGCCAGCGTCTTCGTCTATCCGGAGGTCGACGACTCGATCGAGATCGAGATCAACCCAGCCGACCTGCGCATCGACACCTTCCGCGCCTCGGGCGCCGGCGGCCAGCACATCAACAAGACCGATTCGGCCGTGCGCATCACGCACGCCCCCTCCGGCATCGTCGTGCAGTGCCAGAACGACCGCTCGCAGCACCGCAACAAGGCCGAGGCGATGGCCATGCTGAAATCGCGCCTCTACGAGGCCGAACTGAGGAAGCGCCAGGCCGCGGCGCAGCAGATGGAGGACGCCAAGACCGACATCGGCTGGGGCCACCAGATCCGCTCCTACGTGCTCGACCAGTCGCGCATCAAGGATCTGCGCACCAACGTCGAGGCGTCGAACACGCAGAAGGTGCTCGACGGCGACCTCGATCAGTTCATCGAGGCGAGCCTGAAGCAGGGCGTGTAAACGAAGACTTACGCCCGTTGCGGTAGATGTATATCCTGTATATACACAGGAGAAGAAACCATGCTCACACGCGTCTTCAAGAGCGGCAACTCGCTTGCCGTCCGCATCCCCAAGGAGATGGCTATCGTCGAGGCCAGCCAGGATGTCGAGATCGAAAAAGTCGGCGACACCCTGGTGCTGCGACCGGTCGTCAAGCGCAAACTGACCGGCCTGGCTGAAGCCTTCGCCGCCTTCCCGCCAGGTTTCATGGCAGAAGGCCGTGAATTCCACGAGCAGAAAGAGCGTGACTGGAGCGGCTCCGGCGAAAGCGCTGCGGTTCACCAGGACAGTCCGGATTACAAATCGGCGGGCAAAAAATAAGCCCATGCGTTACCTGCTCGACACCAACATCTGCATTCACCTCATCCAGCGCCATCCACCCGAGCTTTTGCGCCGTTTTCAGGAATTCGACCACGGCGACCTGGTGATCTCCGTGGTCACGCTGGCTGAACTGCGGCACGGCGTCGAACGCAACCCCGCCATCAGGAACGAAGCCGAACGCGCGCTGGACACCCTGCTGACCTATCTGCCGGTGCTGCCGCTCGACAATGCCGTTGCGGTTCAATACGGCGTTCTTGCCGCGGCAGTGCGCGACCGCCGCCGCGACGCGCTCGACCGCCTCATCGCCGCACACGCCGCCAGCCTCGATCTCACGCTCGTGACCCACAACGCCGCCGATTTCATGGATTACCCCGGACTCAAGGTCGAGAACTGGGTGCGCCCGGCATGACCTCGTCCGCGCAGACGCCCGAGACGCTGGCGGAATTTCTCGCGCCCGGCAGGGTGGCGGAAGACATTCCGCCCCTCTTCCCGCTGCTCGCCGCACGCCCGCTGATCGGCGCGCTGATCGCGCTGTTCCGCGGCGGCGACGAGGAGGTGCTGGTGCGCCTCATGGTGCTGCGCGAGGTCGGCCTGCGCGCCGATGCACCGGAATGGACGCCGCGCGAGCTGGAAGCGTATTTCGCCTTTCTCAACGAAACCAAGCTCGGCACCGTGCTGGCGCGCCTGCGCGAGCACGGCCTGCTGCTGTGGGACGCGGAGCGCCGCGTCTACCAGCTTTCGGCGGAAGGCCGCATGGTGCTTTCGGCGCTGTCCAGCCTGCTGGCGTTCAACGCCGAGCAGGACGGCGAGCTCGGCTTTCTCGCGGCGCAGGTCGCCGCGGGCGCCGCGGTCGGCAAGCTCTCGCCGGAGGCGCTGGCGCATCTCCTCGCGCGGCTGGGCGAACTGGAGGAAGCCTTCGCGCAGGCGGTCGCCTCCGGCTCTGAGTTCCGCCTGCGCGCGGCGCAATCGCGGCTGGAATCGGTGCAGCAGTGGATGGACAAGGCCAACGAGGTGATGCGTTCGCTCTCCGCCGACGGACTGGACGACGATACCTGGCGCCTGGCGCAGCAGATCGGCCAGCGCCAGTCGCGTCTGCTGCGCATGGCCTCGGTGTTCCAGCGCGAACTGGCGGCCATCGCGCGCCAGCAGGTCCACCTCTCGCAGGGCGGGCTGTCCACGTCTGAACTCGCCGCCTGGCTCAAGGCGCAATCGCTCGATGCGCTGGCAGGATTCGCGACAGGCCAGCTCGCGCTCACCCCGGAAAGCACCTTCGTGCTGCCGGACGTAATGCTCGACAACACCGAGGAATTCCTCGCGCGCGAGCAGCCCAACCGCAGGGTTTCGGCGATGCCCGCCCCCGCCGAGATCGAATACACCCGGGACGTGCCGCTGGAGCCGCCGCCGCAACTGGTCGAACTCACCCGCCTGCTGGCCGGCCTCGCCGAGCCCGCAAGCGTGACCGACGCGGTCGTCGGCGGCAGCTTCGGCGCCGCGTCCTACCGGCTGTCGCTGCTGGCGCTGTTGGGCGAGACCAACATCGGCCCGGAACTCGCCCCGCTTGCCGAACTGCCGGTGACGCTGGAATGGGCGGACCGCCTCGAAGCGGTCGGGCGCGGCGAAGTCGCCCGCATCAGCACCGGCCGCCTGCATCCCAAGGAACCCCAAGCATGAATACCGATTCTGCCGCGCGCCTGATCGCCCGGCTGCTGGCGCTGCGCCACCTGCCGCGCGACGACGCCGAGGCGCGTCGCCTGCTGGTCGACGCCGGCTTTCGCGACGAGGTCGAGGCACGCCTCGCGGCCAGCGGCCTGCGCCTGCTGGCCCACCCCTTCGCCGCGCACGTTTCGGTGGCGCTCGCGCGCGAGCACGAAGCCGCCGTGTTCGAGCAGAACGACGCCTGGCAGGCGAGCAACATCGGCCTGCCGAAAGACGCCGCCGCGCTGCTGGTGATCCTGTGGGCACTCATCATCCTGCCCAAGCGCGAACGCCAGCTCGCCGGCGAATCCGCCCAGGGCGCAGCGCAAAGCGAACTGTTCGAAAACGTGAAGCTCACCCCCGCGGCGCACGAGGCTTCGCTCGGCATCCCCGAGAACGTGCTGCTGGAAGATTACGGCAAGCTGCTCGGCGGCCGCGCACGCCTGCAGCAGTTCGCCCTGCCGCAGCTCTCGCGCCTGGGCTTCATCGAACGCCGCAACAAGGTCATCCACGAAGGCCCGCTGCTCGACCTCGCCTTCGACTACGCCGAGTTCGCGCCGCGCATCCTCGAAGGCGCGCTGTCCGACCTGCTGAAGCAGCGCGGCGTGCTGGAAGACACGCAAACCGGAGAAACCGCCTGATGTTCCGCCTGCTCGAACTGGAAACCGTGCACTGGGATTTCTGGCGCAGTTTCCGCCTGCCGCTCGACGCCTCCATCGTCACCATCTCCGGCCCCAACGGCTCGGGCAAGACCACCCTCCTCGACGCGCTGCGCACCCTGCTCGCGCTGGACTGCTCGAAGAAGCGCGACTACAAGCGCTACGTGCGGCGCAACGGCGAGGATTTCTGCTGGCTGCGCGGCGTCATCGACAACCAGCGCCCGCCGGGCAGCAGCCGCCGCCCGTTCGGCCTGCCCTACCAGAACGACCGCATCACGCTCGCCTGCCGCATCGACAAGAAAGGCGGCGACTGGACGCGCAAATACTGGATCGCCGACGGCGAGGTGGGCCTCCAGGACATCGAGCGGCAAGGCGAGGAATTCGGCGTGCGCGACTACCAGCGTATCCTGCACGGCGCCGGGCTTTCCCCCGCGATCGCCCGCGTGCTCTCGCTCGAACAGGGACAGACCGACAAGCTGTGCGAGCTTTCCCCGCGCGAACTGCTCGATCTGGTGTTCCAGGTGTTCGGCGACAAGGACGTGCTCGACCGCTACCAGGAGGCGCGCCACCACCAGGAGCACACCGCGCGCGAGCTCGACGCCGCGCAGAACCAGCTCGAAGCGCTGGGCAACAACCTCGAAAAGCACAACCAGAAGGTCAACCGCTATCTGGAATGGCAGCACCTCAACGCGGAACGCGTCGCACTGGTGAGCGAAATCCGCCCGCGGCTCGAACACTGCCTGCTGGCGCGCGAGGCCGACCACGCTGCGCGCACCCTGCTCGCCCAGCGCCGCGACTGGCGCGCACGTCGCGCCGAACGTGCGCGCCTGCTGGCCGACGCCGAAGCCCAAACGCAGGCGCTCGCCCAGGCACAACTGCGCCGCGAGGCCGCGCACGAGAACGAGCGCATCCAGAGCCAGGCGCTCAACGAGCTCAACCGCGAACTTGGGCGCTGGGAGACCATCGTCGAGCAGCACAAGCGCCTGGAAGGCCAGGCACAGGCAGCCGGCGGCGAAGTCGCCGATGCGCGCGAGATCGAACGACTGGAAGCGCAGCGCGCCGATCTGCTGGTGAAGATCGCCAGCCTGCGCGCGCGGCAGGACCAGCTCGACGCCATGCTGGAAAATCTCGCCGCCGGCCGCCGTGCCGACCCGGCCGACGTCGCCGCCTTCCGCCAGGCGCTCACGCAGGCCGGCATCGCGCATCATCTGCTCACCGACGTCATCGAGATCGCCGACCCGAGCTGGCAGGCGGCGGTGGAAGCGGTGCTCGCGCCGTTCGCGCACATCGTGCTGCTCGAACACGCGCGCGATGCCGAGCGCGCGATGGCGCAAGGGGAACACCTGCGCTACCGCCACTTCATCGTGCCCGAGTGCGTCGCGGCCGGGCTGGCGCCGCAAGGCTCGCTCGCGGAGGTGGTGCGCTTCACCCACGCCGTGCCGGAGTGGCTGCTGCGCACGCTGGAACGCACCCGCCGCGTCGAGGACGTGGCGGCAGGCAGCCGGCTGCCACGCGGCGAGGACTGGATCACGCGCCAGGGTTATCTGCGCGAGCGCCGCGGCGGCCGCCACGCCGCGCCGGAACAGGCGCGCTTCGGCCGCGCCCGGCTGGATGCGCTGCGCGACGAGCGCGCGCAGCTCGACAAGGTACTCGCCCCGCTCAAGGCGCAGCAGGCCGAACTGGCCAGCCAGATCCGCGTGCTCACGGCGCGCCTTTCCGGCGAGAACGCCGCCGCGCAGCTCGCCGCGCGCGCGGCCGAATTTGCCGAGGCGCACCAGCAGTACGAAGCGCTGGTGCTGCGCCGCCGCGACAACGGCGTGTTCGCCGCGCAGCAGGAGCGCGAGGCCGCCGACGAGGCGGTGGCCACGGCACGCGCCGCGCACGGACACTTGAAGAACGAGATGGCACGGATCGAGCGCGAAATCGCCGAGCGCGAGAACCGTGCCGGGCGCGAGGAGCAGATCCGCCGCCGCCTGCGCCTGCGCCGCGAACGCCGCGAGTTCCCCCCCACCTGGCGCGACGCCGCCGCCAACCAGCAGCTCGTCGACACCTGGCGCGACACCACCAACGTCGACCGCCGCATCACCGAAATCGAGCGTCGCTTCGACGAGGAAAGCTGGGAAACCGACGCGGCCGTCGTCGCCTTGCGCGACAGGATTGCCGACAACCACGCGCAAATGGAGCGCGACCTCAACACCCGCCGCCGCGACAACACGCTGGCGCGCGACCAGACCGACGCTGCGCGCGAACAGTACGTCGCCGTGCTGCGCCACACCGTCGGCCGCTACGCGAAGAACCTGAAAGCCCTGGGCGAGGTCGCCGGCATCCGGGTGGACCACGAGCCGGTGGCACTCGGCAACGACGACGTCACCCTCGCGCAGGCGGGCCTCGCGGTGCGTTTCGACTTCGACGCCAAGGGCTTCATGGGCATGAACGACGGCGACGCCTCCGGTGGCCAGCAGGTCATGAAGTCGCTGATCCTGCTGGTCGCGCTGATGATGGAGGAATCGCGCCCGGGCGGCTTCGTCTTCATCGACGAACCCTTCGCCCACCTCGACATCGTCAACATCGAGCGCGTGTCGGGCTTTTTGAAAGCGACAAAAGCGCAATATTTGCTCACCACGCCGGTCACCCACAACGTCAACATCTACGATCCGGCCACGCTCACGCTGGTGACGTTCAAGAAACGCCCGGGCGAGACCTGGGCACCGGGCGTAAAAGTACTGATGCGCGAGACCGAAGCGGTGCATTGAGTGCCCGCCTGCCCCCACCTGAATCATGCTGCGCGTCACCTCCCTCAGCAAAACCCGGCGGCAGCGCGTGGCCGAACCGCCTCCGCGCGGGCTCGATACCCTGCCCGACGACTGGCGCCAGCTGCTGAAACGCTGGGTCAGGCGCGGCGGCGACAGCCGCTGGGAAACACTCAAGGGCGACGCGGGCGTGGGGCAGCAGGTTCTGGCTCAGGCACTGCTCGACTGGCTGCTGGATAACGGCTGGGTGGCGCTGACCGAAAAATTCGAGCGTGCCGAATGGTGGCCCTACCGGGTGCGGTTTCAGGAACCCGCCACCCTGCGCGCAGCGCTCGGCATCGCAGATGCGGATGCGACGGCCGCGAACTGGCAAACCCTTCGCGACGCCCTGCCACCCGATACACCGCTGCTCGACGCGCTCGATGCGCTGCCGCCCAAAACTGCGCTGGCACGCGCCGACCTCGCCAGCGCACTCGCCCGCTGGCAGCTTGAGCAGCGCAGCGGCACCCAGCGCGACTTTGCCCTGTTTGCGCGCGGCGCCACCAAGGCGGTCAGTTCCGCCGAATGGGCATGGCTGGCCATCGCAACCGATCTCGCCGAATGGGGCATCGAACGCCACACCCCCTTGCTCCTGGTCGCCGCGCCGATCACGCTGCACTTGCCCCAAGGCGTGCTCGACCTCGCCGCCTGCGCCGACTTTTGCGCCCTCACCCCTGCCACCCTGGCTGCCGCCACGTCCGCCGACGGCACCCCGGCCCGCTGGCATCTCGTGGAAAACCGCACCAGCTTCGAGCGCGTCGCCCGCACCCGCGCGGCCGACGCCGGCGTGATCTGGCTGCCCGGTTTTCCGCCCGCCTGGTGGCGCGAAGCCGTGGCGCATGTGCTCACGCTTGCCCCCGCCCCCGCCGCCATCGCCTGCGACCCCGATCCCGCCGGCGTCGCCATCGCCCTGCAAGCCGGGGCACTATGGCAAGCCGCCGGCCTCGACTGGCAGCCCTGGCACATGGACATCGCCACCCTGCAAAGCCTGGCGAGCCGCAGCCCGCTCAACGCGTGGGACAGCGCACGCATCGCACAATTGTGGCAAGCGCCTGGGCTACCCGCAGGGCTGGTCGAGCTGCTCGATTACATGCAACAGAACAACCTCAAGGGCGAGCAGGAGGGTGCCCTGTAACACCCCGCCACGTCATTCATTTGCGCTTTGTAGTGCAGCCCACTGCCGGAGACCCCATGCGTACCGAAACACCCGTCACGCTTTTTCTCAAGGACTACACCCCGCCCGCGTGGTGGATCGACACGGTCGATCTTCACGTGGCGATTTTCGATGGCCACACCGAAGTCAAAAGCCGCCTCGCCTGCCGCCGCAATCCGGCAACCCGAGCCACGCCGCTGGTGCTCAACGGCGAAGCGCTGGAACTGGTGCGCATCATGCTCGACGGTGCCGCGCTCGATCCGGCGCGTTACGTCTACGCCGACGAGCTTCTGACCATCGCCGGGCCGTTGCCGGATGCCTGCGTGCTGGACACCGTGGTGCACATCGATCCGGACCACAACACCCAGCTCTCCGGCCTGTACCGCTCGCACGACGGCTATTTCACGCAGTGCGAGGCGGAAGGCTTCCGCCGCCTCACCTTTTTCCCGGACCGTCCGGACGTGATGGCAACGTTCAGCTGCACGCTCGAGGCCGACCGCGCGCGTTTTCCGCAGCTGCTGTCGAACGGCAACCCGGTGGCGGCGGGAACATGCGCGGACGATCCGGCACGGCACTGGGCGCGCTGGGAAGACCCCTACGCCAAACCCAGCTACCTGTTCGCGCTGGTCGCGGCGAAGCTCGACGTGCTGGAAGACGAATTCGTCACCGCCTCCGGCCGCAAGGTTCGGCTGGCGGTCTACGTCGAACCCGGCAAGCTCGACCAGTGCGGCCACGCAATGGCCGCGCTGAAAAAGGCCATGCGCTGGGACGAGCAACGCTTCGGCCTCGAATACGACCTCGACCAGTACATGATCGTCGCCGTCGGTGACTTCAACATGGGGGCGATGGAGAACAAGGGCCTCAACATCTTCAACACCAAGTACGTGCTGGCACGCCCCGACACCGCGACCGACGCCGACTACCAGGGCATCGACCGCGTGGTGGCGCACGAGTATTTCCACAACTGGACCGGCAACCGCGTCACCTGCCGCGACTGGTTCCAGCTGTCGCTGAAAGAGGGTCTGACGGTCTTCCGCGACCAGGAATTCGGCGCCGACACGCACTCGCGCGCGGTCACCCGCATCCAGGAAGTGCGTGCCCTGCGCATCGGCCAGTTCCCCGAGGATGCCGGCCCGATGGCGCATCCGATCCGGCCCGCCTCCTACGCCGAGATCAACAACTTCTACACCGCCACCGTCTACAACAAGGGCGCGGAAATCATCCGCATGATCCACACCCTGCTCGGACGCGAGGCTTTTCGCCGCGGCATGGACCGGTACTTCCAGCGCCACGACGGCCAGGCCGTCACCTGCGAGGATTTCGTCGCGGCGATGCAGGACGCTTCCGGCATCGACCTCGCGCAGTTCCGCCGCTGGTACGCGCGCGCCGGCACGCCGCGTTTGACTGCATCCGGCACGTACGACGCCGTGGCGCAACGCTACACGCTGACGCTCACGCAAACCCTCGCGCCGACCGCCTACGAGAAGCGGCTGTCCGAATCGGGGCAGGCCATCGTCGACGGCCCGCTGCACATCCCCGTCGCGCTCGGGCTGGTGCTGCCGGATGGCGGTGATGCACCGCTGAAGCTTGCCGGCGAGGCCGAGGCGTGCGGCACCACGCGCGTGCTGTCGCTGACCGAATCCACGCAGACCTTCGTCTTCGAAGACGTCCCCGCCGCCCCCGTCGCCTCGCTGCTGCGCGACTTTTCCGCGCCGGTGCAACTCGAATTCGAGCAGACCGACGCCGAGCTCGCCCACCTGATGGCGCACGATTCCGACGCCTTCAACCGCTGGGAAGCCGGCCAGCGGCTGGCGACGCGCGTCCTGCTCGCCGGCATCGCGGCGAAACCGTTGCCCCCTCTCCCGCAAGCGGGAGAGGGCCGGGGAGAGGGAAAAGCGCTTGGCAAAGATTGGATCCCCGACGCCTTCGTCGCCGCCTGCGGCCGTGTGCTCGACGCCGGCCTCGCCAACGACCCCGCGCTCGCAGCCGATGCGCTCAACCTGCCCGCCGAAGCCGTGCTCGCCGAAGCCGTGGTCGCACAAGGCGGCACCATCGACCCCGAAGCCATCCACGCCGCACGCGTCACCCTGCGCCGCCACCTCGCCGCCCGCCTGCGCGACAAACTCGAAGCCGTATGGACCGCCCTCGCGCCGAGCGAGGCCTACGCCCCCGACGGCGCGCAGGTCGGCCAGCGCGCGCTGCGCAACGCCTGCCTCGGTTACCTAGCGGAAAGCGACGCCGACTATCTGAAAGCCTCGGTCGTGCCACGCCTCACCGCCCAGCTGACGCCCGGCGGCAACATGACCGACGAAATCGCCGCGCTGGCCACGCTCGCCAACCTCGACCTGCCCGAGAGAGAAGCGGCACTCGCCGACTTCTACGCGCGCTGGCAGAACGAAGCCCTGGTCATCGACAAGTGGTTCTCAGTGCAAGCCACCTCACGCCTGCCCGGCACCACCGCGCACGTGCGCGCGCTGATGCAGCACCCCGCCTTCGATCTCAAGAACCCCAACCGCGTCTACGCGCTGATCCGCGGCTTCTGCGGCGCCAACCCACGCCACTTCCACGCCGCCGACGGCAGCGGCTACGCGCTGGCCGCCGACGTCATCAGCGAACTGCAGGCGATCAACCCGCAGGTTGCCTCCCGCATCGCGCGCAGCTTCGACCGCTGGCGCCAGTTCGACGCCGGTCGGCAGGCGCACGCGCGCGTGGCGCTGGAGCGCATCGCGGCGATCGAGGGGCTGGCGAAGGATGTGGCGGAAGTGGTGGGGAATGCGTTGAAGGCTTGAGCGCGGGGGATGCTGCCTTGCCTGTGCGGGGCGTGGGGTGGGTTGGCGCGGGTTTTTGGCCTTTTCAGTCACCTAGCCCCCACCTGCAGAACGTCCACTGACCAAGCAATATCCGCGAATTCAAAATCGGTGATAGATTCGACAAGGTTCGACCTGCCGAGCGGCCCAGTTCTCAGGTTACTTACTAACGGTCTAGCAGCATATGTCACCTAGGCAGCACATCCTTGATTTGAATGGTGATTGGGAAGCCCCGTACTCACCAGCAGTTTCGGATGCCATTGAAAAGCTTTCCAAAGGCTCTGGCATCGAAGCGCGCGGGGCTATCTTTACGCGCGAGGAGGCGGTGAACTTCATCCTCGATCTGGCAGGCTATACGGATGACCAGCCGCTGCACACGAAACGCCTCTTGGAGCCATCATTTGGCGGAGGCGACTTCCTGTTGCCAATCATCAGAAGGCTCTTGAAGGCTTGGCAGGCTACAAACGAATCTGGATCGGAGTTGAAGCTCCTGGGCGACGCGATTCGTGCGGTGGAGCTGCATCGCGAAACTTGGGGTTCAACGCGAGCAGCCGTAGTTTTGTTATTGCGAGAAAACGGACTCGACAAGAGGACGGCAGAGGCGCTCGCGGACCGCTGGCTTATCAAGGGTGATTTCCTGTTAACGCCACTGGAGGCCTCGTTCGATTTCGTCGTAGGGAACCCGCCATACGTGCGGCAGGAGCTAATTCCATCCCCGCTGCTCGCGGCCTACAGGGGGCGCTTCCTGACGATGTTCGACCGGGCTGACTTATACATCCCATTCATCGAACGTTCTTTATCTTTGCTCGCACCTGAGGGCACCCTGGCATTCATCTGTGCGGACCGCTGGATGAAGAACCGCTATGGTGGTCCGCTCCGTGCTTTGGTTGCTGACCAATTCCACCTGAAGATTTACGTCGATATGGTTGGAACACCAGCGTTTCATTCCGACGTCATCGCCTATCCAGCCATTACCGTCATCAGTCGCGAAGCGTCAGGCGCGACGCGTATTGCCCACCGGCCACTGCTTGAGCGGGACAACCTCGTACGCTTGGCCAAAACGCTAACGGCTAAGGCTTTGCCGAACGAGCCTGCGGAAGTTCGAGAGTTGACTCATGTCGTGAATGGCTCTGAGCCATGGTTGCTGGAATCGGTAGACCAGATGGCCTTGATTCGTCGACTTGAGCAGCGATTTCCCGCCTTGGAAGAAGCCGGATGCAAAGTGGGTATTGGCGTGGCGACCGGAGCGGACAAAGTATTTATCGCCGACTACGAAACCTTGGATGTCGAACCAGACCGGAAACTTCCCTTAGCGACAACGAGAGACATCATGTCTGGGGAGGTGCAGTGGAGAGGGCAAGGCGTTATCAACCCTTTCGTGGAAGGCGGCGGGCTAGTCGATTTGGCTCGCTACCCACGCCTTCGTCACTATTTGGAAGCACACCGCGAAGCACTAGCACAGCGCCATGTTGCGCAGAAGTCGTCAGCCTCTTGGTATCGAACGATTGACCGCATCAACCTTGACCTGCTTTCTCGTCCCAAGCTCTTGATTCCCGATATCAAGGGCGAGTCCCATATCGTGTTTGAGGAAGGCAAGCTTTATCCGCACCACAACCTTTACTACGTCGTCTCAGACGATTGGGATTTGCGTGCGCTACAGGCTGTCCTGCTGTCATCGGTTACTCGGCTCTTCATCGCGACTTATTCGACAAAGATGCGCGGCGGCTGCCTTAGGTTCCAGGCGCAGTACCTTCGCAGGATTCGTATTCCACGGTGGGCGGATGTTTCGGAGGGGCTACGCAGTGATTTGCGGGATGCAGCGGTAAATCGTGACTTGCACGCATGTAACCGCGCAGTGTTTCAATTGTATGGGCTGGATCAAGATGAGCGGTCGGCGCTTGGGGGAAATGGGGAATAAATGTCACTGAAACTTGTTAATTATAAACGAAAGGCTGGCGAGGCTGTAAAAGCCTTTTGGGGAAACCGCGAGGCGGCAAAACAGAAGCAAATCGAGGCGGGTAAGGCTGACCAAGGAGAGCGAGGCGGAGTTACTGCTGGCAAGAATATGGACGGGTTCTTGGCCCTTGTGCTCGAAATTGTAAAAGCCAATGGCCTAGCCCACGCAGAAATTTATCTGAATCGGGCGATGTTGACTTTGCCTGGTTATTTTCGACCGACGAAACTGTGGGACTTACTCGTTATCTATAAGGGCGAACTAATCGCCGCGGTGGAATTGAAAAGCCATGTTGGCTCTTTCGGCAATAACTTCAATAACCGCGCTGAGGAAGCACTTGGGACTGCCCACGACTTAAGTGTGGCGTACCGAGAGAAGGCTTTCCGCGCGCAGCCGAGACCGTTTGTCGGTTGGCTCATGATGGTTGAGGATGCGCCAAAGTCCCGCCGCTCAACGCGTACCCGTTCGCCACACTTTCCTGTTTTCCCGGAATTCGAAGGGGCATCGTACCTTGATCGCTATAACCTTCTGTGCCAACGTTTGGTGCAAGAGAATCTCTATACAGCAGCTGCCGTCATTGCGTCGTCTCGGCAGGCAAAAAATACGGGGAAGTATTCGGAGTTTTCGGACCTTACCAGCCTCAAGACATTTGTGACGGCGCTAGCGGGACATGTAGCTGCCGCTGCAGCGCGTCTGAAATAGGATAGTTTTCGCCCAAGCCGTGGCCATACCCTGAGGGCGGCCCTCCTACGCATACCCCAGCCTCGCGCGCAAATCGCTCGAACGTAGGTGTGTGTAGCGCTTGAGCATTTGCAGGGCCTTGGGTCCGGTGATGGCTCCCTGTACAGACCATACCTCGTGCTTATCTCTGGGCGTCAGCTCCGACCTGCAAACGAGACTGTCATGCTTGTTCTCATGACAGCCTGTTCTGGCCGAATAACGGCCATCAAAACCAACCGTTCCGCCAAGACAACCGAACGCGTACAACTCACCCCTCCGCCACCACCGCCAGCACGGCCTCGCCGTACGCTTCCAGTTTCTTCGTCCCCAGCCCCGATATCTCACCCAGCTCCGCCAGCGTAGCCGGACGGCGCGCGGCGATCTCGCGCAGGGTGGCGTCGTGCAGGATGACGTAGGCGGGCACGCCTTTTTCGTTGGCGGTTTCGCGGCGCCAGGCACGCAGGGAAAGGAACAGCGGATCCTCGTCGTCGTGGACGCCGGCGCCTGAACTGGGCGCGAAGCGGGATTTTTTGCTGCGTGCCGGGCGCACTTCGATGGCGCGCAGCATCACGGTTTCCTCGCCCTTCAGCACGGGCTTGGCGGCCTGGGTGAGCTTCAGCGCACCATAGGCGGTGTGATCGACTTCCAATAATCCGCGCACCACCAGTTGGCGCAGCACGGCACGCCAGACCTTGTCGGCCTGGCTGGCGCCGATGCCGAACACGCTCAACTGGTTGTGGCCGAATTTGTCGACCTTTTCCGTGGTCTTGCCGAGCAGCACGTCGATGACGTGGCCGGCGCCGAAGCGCTGGCCGGTGCGGTAGACGGCGGAGAGCAGCTTTTGCGCGGCTTCGGTGCCGTCCCACAGCGTAGGCGGATTCAGGCACACGTCGCAGTTGCCGCAGGGCTGGCTGGTTTCGCCGAAGTAGGAGAGTAGCGCGACGCGGCGGCAACTCGCCGCCTCGCACAGGCCGACGAGTGCATCCAGCTTGGCATGGCCGATGCGCTTGTGCGCGTCTTCGGCCTCACCCTCGTCGATGAAGCGGCGCTGCGTGACGACGTCCTGCAGGCCCCATGCCATCCACGCTTCGGCCGGCTCGCCGTCGCGGCCGGCGCGGCCGGTTTCCTGGTAGTAGCCCTCGACCGAGCGCGGCAGGTCGAGGTGGGCGACGAAGCGCACGTCGGGCTTGTCGATGCCCATGCCGAACGCCAGCGTGGCGACCATGACGACGCCGTCCTCACGCAGGAAGCGTCCTGATGGCGGCGGCGGGTGTCATTGTCCATGCCGCCGTGGTAAGGCAAGGCGGTGAGTCCGGCCTGCCTGAGCGCGTCGGCGGTTTCCTCGACCTTCTTGCGCGTGCTGCAGTAGACGATGCCGGCTTCGCCTTTGTGCTCACCGAGGAAATCCAGCAACTGGCGGCGCGGGTCGAAAGGCAGAGGGTCACAGCGAAAGGCAGAGGGTCAGGTCTAGCACCGTAGCATTTCCTCCCCATTTTCCGAGCGCAGGGCCTTTCGCTAAACAATTCTAACCCATTGGCGAAACTGCCAAGAATTCAGACGAACTCTAAGCCGCCTGGGCCAGCGCAAAATCGACGCGCAAGGCAGCAAGCGTAACCTGGATGCAGCGCAGCGGAATCCGGGGTGAGTTGTCGAACCAGTTTTCCGGATTCCATTTCATCCAGGCTACGCCCGCTCAGCTTCGTACCTGAACGTCTTCTTCCCAGGTGGTTGGCGCACCGAGCTTCAGGCATTTTTCATACGGCGCAATGCCCTTCGGATAATGCGCCCTACGCGTGCCCGTTACTTTTCAACCCCTCCACCCCCATTTACGCCTTTTACGGACGATGGTGTCCTCCGTATGCCTAAAATCATGACGAATACGAGCATCCCGGCCGCAACAGCCATCTCCCTGCGCCATTCGTCCGACATACCCGGGAAGAAAAACCCAACGCCGAACCAAACGGCTGCACCAGCCAGCAACTGCATTGCCACAAACGCGAATAGTATTAATAAAGCGATTGTCACTTTCTTGAGCGATGAGAAGGCATCGACACGCCTGCCAGCATCGCCGTTATGTTGCATCACGCGGTGAGCCGTGAACCACAAGACGAGGAACCCCGCACCAAGCAAAACAATCAAATAAATCGACATGCTCATTTTTTCAACAGCCAATAAACCAGCATGCCGGCAAAGGCGATCATGAATGTTGCCACGCCCATGGTAAACGCCTTCCCCCATCCAAGCGGTTTATCCATGAGCCTGGCAGCCAGTTTCGCGCTTAGTGCTGTGCCGATGACGATGGCCGACGGCAGCCCATACACCAACAACAGAAACTCATCCCACACATCCATTACTTCGTCTCCGTGCCGGCCAGACAAAAGGCGGCAATTTGTGGCCCTATGTCGTTTCCAGTGGAATTTGACACTTCAACAAACATGACAACGGGTGGTACAACACCCGGATCGTGACCCCGACCCTGCACCCCATGAACATCCAGATCGAAGCACTCTTCACCGCTGCACTTGGCCTGCAA
>JANJWS010000008.1 GCA_024709425.1 Thiobacillus sp. | reverse complement strand
TCGATGATGGCGCTGCCGCCGGGCGCCGGCCGTGCCATGGCCGAGGCGATCGCGGCGGCGCGGCGGCCGTCGGTGATCTGGCTGCCGTTCCAGGAATGCACCGGCTGCACCGAGTCGATCACGCGCTCGCACTCGCCGACGCTGGAAGGCATGATCTTCGACATGGTGTCGCTCGACTACCAGGAAACGCTGATGGCCGCCGCCGGCCACCAGGCGGAGGAAGCGCTGCACGCCACGATGAAGGACAACGCCGGCAAGTACCTGCTGATCGTCGATGGCTCGATTCCGCTCGGGCTCGACGGCGCGTACTCGTGCATCGCTGGACGCACCAACGTCGATTTGCTGAAGGAAGCCGCCGCCGGTGCCGCCGCCATCGTGGCGATGGGCTCGTGCGCGGCCTTCGGCGGCATCCCCAAGGCCAGGCCGAACCCCACTGGCGCCGTGTCCGTGTCCGACATCATCAAGGACAAGCCCATCGTCAACATTCCCGGCTGCCCGCCCATCCCGGTCGTGATGACCGGCGTGCTGACCCATTTCCTCACCTTTGGCCGCCTGCCCGAGCTCGACGCCAAGAAGCGCCCTCTCGCGTTCTACGGCGAGACCATCCACGACCGCTGCTACCGGCGGCCGTTCTACGACCAGGGCAAGTTCGCCAAGAGCTTCGACGACGAGGGGGCGCGCAAGGGCTGGTGCCTGTTCGAACTGGGCTGCAAGGGGCCGGTGACCTACAACGCCTGCGCCACCACCAAGTGGAACGACGGCACCTCCTGGCCGGTGGAATCCGGGCACGGCTGCCTGGGGTGTTCCGAACCCGACTTCTGGGATGCAGGCAGCTTCTACCGCCCGCTCTCGACGCCGTCCGATCCGCTCAAGATCGGGGCCGCGGCTGCGGTGGCGGGCGCCGCGGCCGGGGTCGCGGTGAGCTTCGCCAACCGCACCAAGAAAAGTGCGGCCCGGTCGGCACACGAAACGACCACGCTGGCTGACCTGGAGAAATGAGCATGGATGACCTGCAATTGCTGACCTGGGCGCGTGGCCCGGGCCTCGAACTCGCGCTCGGGATCTTCGTGCTCGGCGTGATCTGGCGCCTGATCGAGATCTACACCCTCGGCCGCAAGCCGGATCTCGCGCCGGCCCGCCACCGTGCCGGCGCCTCGGGGCTGCACACGGTGTTCCGCCGCTCGGTGCCGCCGCCGGGCATGGTGAAGGCCGCGCCGATCAGCTACATCGGCGGCTTCGTGTTTCACGTCGGGCTCGCGGTCATCGTGTTCCTGTTCGCGCCGCACATCCTGCTGATCACCGAATTGACCGGACTGTCCTGGCCCGCCCTGCCGTCGCAGTTCGTCGATCTGGTCGCGGTGGTGACGATGATGGCGATGATCGTGGTGCTGGTCGATCGCATCAACAAGCCCGCCAAGCGCTTTCTAAGCACCTTCGGCGACTGGTTCGCCTGGGGGGTGACCTTCCTGCCGGTGCTGACCGGATGGATGGCGGTGCAGCACCTGTTGCTGCCGTACACGCTGATGCTCGCGCTGCACATCCTCAGCGTGGAGCTGCTGCTCATCGTGCTGCCCTTCACCAAGCTGTTCCACGCGATTTCGCTGTTCGGTTCGCGCTGGTACAACGGACGGATCAACGCCCACAAGGGGGTGCCGGTATGAGCGCGTCACTCGAAAAAGGCATCCACGCCCTCAAGGAAGTCATCGACGCGCCCATCGCGAGCTATTTCAGCAGCTGCGTGCACTGCGGACTGTGCGCCGAAGCCTGCCTGTTCCACACCGAGACCGGCGATCCGAAATACACGCCGATCCACAAGCTGGAACCGCTGCGCCGGGTCTACGAGCAGGAATTCACGCTGCTCGGCCGCATGAAGAAATGGGTCGGGCTGGCGAAGCCGGTCGACGATACAATGCTCGACGCCTGGCAGGAACTCGTCTACGACAGCTGCACGATGTGCGGACGCTGCTCGCTGGTATGCCCGGTCGGCAACGACATCGTCTACATGGTACGCAAGCTGCGGGAAGGCATGGCGGCCTCGGGCCATACGCCGGACGGCATACGCAGCGCCACCCGGCGTACCGTGGAATTGGGCGGGCCGATGGGGCTGAAGTGGCCGGCGGTCGCCAATGTGCTGCGCAAGGCCGAGGAGGCCACCGGCCTGAAGATCCCGGTGGACCAGGCCGGCGCCGATTACCTGGTGCTGCTGTCGTCGATGGAAATCGTCAACTACCCCGAGTACATCGAAGCGTTGGCGAAGATCTTCCACAAGGCGGGGCTCAGCTTCACCGTGGCGTCCGACGCCTTCGAGGCGACCAACGCCGGCATCCAGATCGGCAATTCCGATCTCGCAAAGATGATCGTGACGCGCATCGTCGACGCGGCCGAGCGCCTCCAGGTCAAGCATGTGCTGTCGCCCGAATGCGGCCATGCGTACATGGCGATCCGTTGGGAAGGACCGAACCTCATCGGCCGGCCGTTCAACTTCAAGGTCGTGCACGTGCTGGAACTGCTCGACGAGCTTCGGCGCAAGGGCGTGCTGAAGATGAAGGCCAAGTTCAAGGATCCGCTCATCCTGCACGATCCCTGCCAGATCGTGCGCCGCGGCGGCGTGCTGGATGCGCCCGAGCCACTGATCCAGCAGGTCGCGGAAAACTACATTCCCATCGCCGACAAGCAGAAGTGGAACTGGTGCTGCGGCGGGGGCGGCGGCGCCTCGGCGATTCACACCGAGGAGGGCGAGGCGCTGCGCGCCAAGGCCTTCCAGGTGAAGAAGCGGCAGATCGAGAGTGCGGGCGTCGGCACGATGGTGACCTTCTGCGCCAACTGCCGCATCGTCATCGAGGAAGGCTTCGATCACTACGAAATGGATACCAGGCTGCTCGGACTCACCGAGCTTCTCGCCGAGCATCTGGAGGACTGAACCCATGAGCACCGCAGAACGCGTCGTCGTCGATCCCATCACGCGCATCGAGGGACACCTGCGCATCGAGGCGCAGACCGACGACACCGGCCGCATCACGCAGGCCTATTCGGCCGGCACCATGGTGCGCGGCATCGAGATCATCCTGCGCGGGCGCGACCCGCGCGACGCCTGGGCATTCGCCCAGCGCATCTGTGGCGTGTGCACGCTGGTGCACGGCATGGCGTCGATCCGTGCGGTGGAGGATGCGCTGCACCGCGCCATCCCCGACTACCGCATCCCGCACAACGCCGAGCTGATCCGCAACCTGATGATCGCCGCGCAGTACGTGCACGACCACGTCATGCACTTCTATCACCTGCACGCGCTCGACTGGGTCGACGTGGTGTCGGCGCTGAAGGCCGACCCCAAGGCGACATCGGCGCTGGCGCAGAGCCTGTCGAGCTATTCGAAGTCGTCGCCGGGCTATTTCGCCGACGTGCAGAAGAAGGTCAAGACCTTCGTCGAGCAGGGCCAACTCGGCATCTTCTCCAACGCCTACTGGGGGCATCCCGCCTACAAGCTGCCGCCGGAGGCCAACCTCATGGCGGTGGCGCACTACCTCGACGCGCTCGCCTGGCAGCGCGAGGCGGTCAAGCTGCACACCATTTTCGGCGGCAAGAATCCGCATCCCAACTTCGTCGTCGGCGGCGTGCCGTCGCCGATTTCCGTCCACAGCGGCGGCGGCCACGGCAAGGGACCGCAGTTCCGCGGCGGCCAGGACGCCACCGCGCTCAACATGGTTGGCCTGCAGACCGTGCAGAACGTCATCCGCATGATGCGCGAGTTCGTCGACCAGGTGTATCTGCCCGACATCCTCGCCATCGCCGGTTTCTACAAGGACTGGGGCAGCCGCGGCGAGGGGCTGGGGAACTTCCTGTCGTTCGGCGACCTGCCCTCGAAGAGCTTCTGGGACACCGACAGCTACCTCATTCCGCGCGGCGTCGTGCTCGGCCGCGATCTTTCCACGGTGCATCCGATCGATCTCGACGCCGACGCCGAGATCCAGGAGTTCGTCAGCCATTCCTGGTACAAGTACAGCCAGGGCGACGCCGCCGGCCTGCACCCCTTTAAGGGCGAGACCGAGCTGGCCTACAGCGGGCCGAAGCCGCCCTACAAGCACCTCGACGTCGAGAAGAAATATTCCTGGCTGAAGTCGCCACGCTGGCAGGGCAAGGCGATGGAAGTCGGGCCGCTCGCGCGCGTGATGGTGATGGTCGCATCGGGCGACAAGCAGGCGAAGGAACTCGTCGACTACACCCTGAAGACGCTCGGCGTGCCGGTCGAGGCGCTGTTCTCGACGCTCGGCCGCACGGCGGCGCGCGCGCTCGAATCGAAGATCCTCGCCGACGCGATGCAGGGCTGGTTCGATACCCTCATGGCCAACATCAAGGCCGGCGATGTGAAAACCTTCAACGACCAGTATTGGGATCCCTCGACCTGGCCGAAGCACATGCAGGGGGTCGGCCTGCAGGAAGCGCCGCGTGGCGGTCTGAGCCACTGGATCGTCGTCGACGACGGCCGCATCAGCAACTACCAGGCGGTGGTGCCGAGCACGTGGAACGCCGGCCCGCGCGACGCCAACGGTCAGCCCGGCGCCTACGAGGCCGCCCTGCAGCACAACCACGTGCTGCACGATGCCAAACAGCCGATCGAGATCCTGCGCACCATCCATTCCTTCGACCCCTGTCTCGCCTGCGCGGTGCACGTCACCGACCCCGAAGGCGAGGAACTGGTCCAGGTCAAGGTTCGCTGAATACCATGCCCGTCCATTCCGGAGTCCAAGCCATGCACCTCATCCAACGCATCCGTCCCGCCGTGGCAGCGGGCCTTGCTCTCGCTGCCGGCAGCGCCGCCGCGCATACCGGCGAACACACCGTCGCCGGATTCGCCAGCGGCTTCAGCCATCCGTTCGCCGGGGTCGACCACCTGCTCGCCATGGTCGCGGTCGGCCTGTGGGCCGTGCAGCAGGGCGGACGCGCGCTGTGGGCGGTGCCCGCGGCCTTCGTCCTCGCCATGCTCGGCGGCGGCGCGCTGGCAGGGTGGGGCATCGCACTGCCGCACGTCGAAACCGGCATCGTGCTGTCCGTGCTTGTGCTCGGCCTGGTCGTCGCCGCGCGACGCCATGCACCGCTCGCCGTCGGCGTGGCGGTCGCCGGCGGCTTCGCGCTGTTCCACGGTTACGCCCACGGGCTGGAAATGCCGCAGGCCGCGGCCCCTGCGCTGTACGGATTCGGCTTCGTACTGGCCACCAGCGCGCTGCACGCAGCGGGCATCGCCGCGGCGTGGTTCGGTCCGCGCGCGGTGCGCGTCGCCGGTGCGGGCATCGCCGCGACCGGTGCGGCCCTGCTGTGGCTGGCCTGAACGCCTGCGCGGGCCACGCCCATGGATGAACCGTTACAGCGGCTGCTGGACGCCGAAACGCGCGCCCAGGCGGTGATCGACGCCGCCCGCCGCGAGCGCGAAGCGATCGTCGAGGCGGCCCTGGCCACCGTGCGCGAGGCCGAGGCGCGCTTCGAAGCCGGCCGCGCCGCGCTACGCGCGCCCTTTATCGACGACGCCCACGCGCGCGCCGAGCAGGCGATCGGCGAGCTCGCACGCAAGTACGGCGAACGCCAGCGCATGCTGCGCGACCTCGCCGCGCGCCACGAGTGCGAAGCGACGAACGCGGCGCTGGCCCTGCTGCTCGATCCCGAGGCATGACGGCCGCCGCCATCGACGCCTACCTCGACACCCGTGTCAGCCTGTTCGCCGGGCGTCTGTGGCCGGACGCGGCGGTCGATGCACTGGTCGACGCGGACGATAGCGCGCTCCCCGGCCATCTGGCGCAGAAGGGGCTGACGGCGCTGGCGCCGGGGAGCGACGCGGTGGCGAGTTCGCTGGAGCAGCGCATCGTCGCGCAGATTCTCGACGAGACGCGCGTGCTGATACGCCCACTCGCCGGCGAGGCGCGCGCCTTCCTGTCCTTCTGGACCGCGCGCTTCGAGATGTCCAACGTCAAGACGCTGCTGCGCAGCAAGATGACCGGCGAGCGCGCCGCCACCGCGCTCGCCCGCCTCACGCCCATGGGCGCGTTCGGCCGTCTCGACCACGAGGCGCTGGCGCACGCCGAGGATGCCGGCGAACTGCTGCGCCGTCTGGAGGCGGGGCCGTATGCGGCCATCGTACGCCACGCGCGGCGCGCCTTCGAACAGAGTCGCGATCCGTTCGCGCTCGATGCCGCGCTCGACCATGGCTACTACGAAGGGCTGGTGGCGTGCGCGCAGCCGCTGGAGGCGCGTTTCGGGGCACCGTTCCGCGATCTCATGGCCGCACTCGTCGACCGCATCAACCTGGTGTGGCTGCTGCGCTACCGCTTCAACTACGGCCTGCCGCCGGCCCAGGTGTATTACCTGCTGGTCGGGTCGCGCTACGACCTGCCCGCGGCGCGGCTGCGCGAACTGACGCAGCTCGACAGCCTGGCTGCGGTACTCGACGCGCTGCCGTCACCCTGGCGTGCGCGGCTCGCTGGTGCCCGCGACATTCCCGACGTGTTCGCGCGCATGGAGCGGGCCGGGGCCGGGCAGGCGTTGCGCGTGCTGCGCGGCAAGGCGCCGCCGCTGGCGCGCGCCTTCGCCTATCTGATCCTGCGCGAGCGCGACCTGCGCGCGGTGCGCGCCGTGCTGCGCGGCCACCGGCTCGGCCTCGGCGCACCCGACATCCGCACGGCCCTGCAGCGCACGCCGAGCAGCCCGCACTGACATGCTGCGCGCCGAACCGCTCTACCGCATCCAGCTCGTGCTGCTCGCCTCCGAGACACAGGATGCCGCGCTCGCACTGGCGCGCTTCGGTGCGTTCAATCCCGCCCCTGCGGCATCTGACGCACTGGCACAGGCGCCTGCCGCCGTCTATCGCGAAGCCTGGCTGGAAGCCGATGCGCGCCTGGCGAAGCTCCTGGCGCAATGTGGCGACACCGGCCCGCTGGAGCTCCCCGGCGAGGCGGAAGCGCCATCGCTGGCGGATCTGGGGGAACTCAACGCCTGGCTGAAGGAGGTGTGGACCGCGTGCCTCGGCTGCCACGACGCCACCCAGCGTCTGGATGAGGCGCGCGCGCATCTCGTCGCGCTGGAGGACACGCTGGCCCGGCTGCAGCGCCTCGATGTCGATCTCGGGCGCCTGCTGCGCCCCGACAGCCTGCTCGCGGTGCGGCTCGGCAGCCTGCCGGCGGGCAGCGTGCGCCGCCTGGGCGATGCGCTGGCGCTGAGCGGCCATCTGCTCTCGCGCTTCGACCAGACGGGCGAGCAGGTGTATGCGGTGATCGCCGGCCCGCGCGCGCGCCACGACGAGGTACAGGGCCTGCTGGCGCAGGCGGGCTGGCGCGAACTGGAACTGCCGGACGAATTGCGCACCCACCCGCAGGCGGCGCGCGCCTGGCTGGATGCCGCGCGCAACCGGCTGGAAACGCAGGCCGGCGCACAGTGCGAGGTGCTCGACGGCCTGCGCGGACGTTTCGGCCCGCGCCTGCACGAAGCGCGGCAGCGCCTGGCGCTGGCGCGTCCGCTCGCCGAGGCGGCGCGCACCGGCGTGCGCGGGCAGGGCGGTCTCGCCGCGCTCACCGGCTGGGTGCCGCAGCGCCGCCTGGCGGCGCTGCGCGCGACGCTGGACGCGCGCTTCCACGGCCGCTACTGGCTCGACCTGCACGAGCCCGGGCCGCGCGACGTCGCGATCGCGCCGTCACTGGTGCGCTATCCTGCCTGGCTTGCGCCGTTCGTGCCCCTGGTCAAGAGCTACGGTGTGCCGCGCTACGGTGAATTTGACCCAACACTGCCGTTCGCCTTCGCCTGGCTGCTGCTGTTCGGCGCCATGTTCGGCGACGTCGGCCACGGCGCGGTGATCGCCATCCTCGCCGCCGCGCTGCTGCCGCGGCTGGGCCGCATCGCCTGGGTGGGCGTCGCGGCGGGCGGCGCCTCGATGCTCTTCGGCCTGCTGTACGGCAGCGTGTTCGGCTACGAAACGCTGATCGAGCCGCTGTGGCTGTCGCCGCTGCATGATCCCATCCGCGTGCTTACGCTCGCCGTCGGCTTCGGCGTCGGCTTCATCGTGTTCACCCTTCTCGTCAACGCATTCAACAAGGCGGTGGCCGGGCACGCCCGCGAAGCCCTGTTCGATTCCGGCGGCGTGGCGGGCCTCGCGTTCTATCTCGGTGCCGTCGGCGTCTTCGCCAGCCTCACCGGTGCGTCCGGCCTCCTGCAGCCATCCGCGTGGCTGGCCGGTGCGGGGCTCGCCATCATCGCGGTCTTCAAGTGGGTGGAGGCGAAGGCCGCCCTCGGCGAGCGCATTCTCGTCACCGCCATCGAAACCCTGGAAACCGGCATCGGCCTGTTTTCGAATACCCTGTCGTTCATGCGCGTGGCGGCCTTCAGCCTCAACCACGTCGCGCTCGCTCTGGCGGTGTTCACCCTCGCCGGCGGGCTCGGCACCGCGGGACACTGGATTGCCATCGCGCTGGGCAACGTCGTTATCATCGTGCTCGAAGGCGCCATCGTCGCCATCCAGGCCATGCGCCTGATGTACTACGAGGGCTTTTCGCGTTTCTTCAACGGCGACGGCACGGAATTCGTGCCGTTGCGGGTGGGGGGACTGGCAAGCAGCAAGCCGTGAGCCGTGCGCTCACAAACAGGGAGAAAACCATGTCGTGGCTGATCGTAGTGTTGGCGTTGCCGGTGGTGGCGACGCTGGGTGCAGGACTCTGGCTGGAACTGAAGCCGCGGCCGTTGCCGGCACGCTGGCTGCGTGGCGGCCTCGCCGCCAACCTGCTGCTGTTCGCAGTGACGCTGGCGGGGGTCATGCTGCTGGGCGTGCAGGAAGTCCTGGCGGCGGAGCCTGTGGCTGCGGCGGGGGACATTTCGCTGGGTCGGGGGCTGGCGCTGCTCGGCATCGGCCTGCCGACCGGGCTTGCCGCCATCGCCGCGGCGATGGCACTGGGACCCATCGGCTCGGCTTCGCTCGCGGTCATCGCGGAAAAACCGGAGATGTTCGGCCGCACGCTCGTCTACATGGGGCTTGCGGAAGGGGTGGCGATCTACGGTCTGGTGCTGTCCATCCTCCTGCTCGGCAAGATCTGATGTCGACACACACGGGTTCCGCGCCCGGGCTTGCACGCGTGGTGGTGATAGGCAGCGCCGGACTGGCGGAAGGCTTTCGCCTCGTCGGCGCCGAAGTCCATGCCGACGCCGACGTCGGCGCGCTCGATCGCGTGCTGGAGGAGCTCGCGCGCAGCGGCGATGCTGCGCTGGTGCTGCTGGAATCCTCGCTCGCGCGCGCCGGCAGTCCCTGGCTCGACCGTCTGCGCAACGAGGGAGGACGCATCGTCATCACCGAACTGCCGCCCTTGCCGTCGCCGGAAGCCTACGCGCCCGCGGTAGACGAGGTGGTGCGGGCGGTGCTGGGAGCGGAGGCATTGAAGGCGGGGTGAGCGACGAGTGTGGTTGGGATTTTTCTTGAAAGATTTTTCTTCAAACCTGCAACTTGAAACTTGCAACTTGAAACCCTGAATTCACGAAAACAATGGAAGCGAATCCACAGGTCGCCCAGCTCGAAGAAGCCTTGCTGCAGCAGGCCGAATCGCTCGCGCGCGAGCATCTTAAGAATGCCGAAGCGTCGCGCGCGCGCATCGTCGCCGAATCGGCAGAGAAGCTGAAGCTGGCGGAGGAACGCGAAGTGCTCGCCGCCAAGGTCGAAGCGGAACGCCTGGTGCGGCAACGCACGCAGGCGGCGGAAACGCGGCTGGCAGCGGAACTCGACCGCCTGCGCTGGGCGTTGACCGAAGCCGCGCTCGCGGGTGTGCGCAGCGCATTTCGCGAGCGTGTGGCGGACGAGGCGCGCTACGCGGAGATCGTCGAGGCCTGGCTCGCCGCCGCGGCGCAAACGCTGCCGCCGGGCGACCTCGTCGCCGAGGTGCGTGGCGAGGACGAACCCCGCCTCGCGGCGCGCTGGTCCGCCCTCGCCGCGCGCGCCGCGCCCGGCCGTCGCGTTACGCTGACCGCCCACGGCCAGCCGAGCGAAGGCGGTGTGCGCGTGCGGCTGGCCGACGGCCGTGCTCAGGTCGATCAGACCTTCGAAGCGCGTCAGGCGCGACTCGCCGACGATCTCGCGCGCGTCGCCATGGAGCGGCTGTTCGCCAGCGCACCGGATTTGGGGGCGCTGGTTTATGGATGAGTCGAGAGTCGAGAGTAGAGAGTAGAAGCTACGACTCTCGACTCACAGCTCTCCACTCCCCACTTTCCCGATTTTAGGAAACCAATGGGCAAGATCCTCGAAATCAACGGACCCCTGGTCAAGCTCGAACTGCCGCAGACGGTGATCGGCGAACAGGTGCGGGTAGGGCGCATCGGGCTGGTCGGTGAAGTGATCGGCCGTGACGGTGACACCGCGCTCGCGCAGCTTTACGAGGACACGGCGGGTCTGCGTCCCGGCGAAGCCGCGGAGGGGCTGGGGTGGCCGCTGTCGGTGGAACTCGGGCCGGGGCTTCTGGGCGCGATCTTCGACGGTGTGCAGCGGCCGTTGCAGGCGGTGTGGGCGCAAAGCGGCGACCGCATCGCGCGCGGCGTCGTGGTGCCGGCGCTGCCGCGCGACACGCGCTGGCATTTCGTGCCCGTGGCGCAGGCGGGCCATACGCTGTCCGGCGGCGACGTCCTGGGTAGCGTGCAGGAAACCGCGTCGATCACGCATCGCATCCTGGTTCCGCCGCTGCTGCAAGGCGAACTGCTGGAACTCGCGCCCGAGGGCGACTACACCGTCGACGAAATCATCGGCCGGGTGAAGCTTGCCGACGACGGCCGCATCGAAAGGCTCTCGCTGTTCCACCGCTGGCCCGTACGCACGCCGCGCCCGTTCCGCCAGCGCGACCACGCCGTGGCGCCGCTCATCACCGGGCAGCGCATCCTCGACACCTTCTATCCCTTGCTGAAGGGTGGCAAGGCGGCGATTCCGGGCCCCTTCGGCGCCGGCAAGACCATGCTGCAGCAGCAGATCGCGCGCTGGTGCAACGCCGAGATCGTCATCTACGTCGGCTGCGGCGAGCGCGGCAACGAACTCACGGACGTGCTCGAATTCATGCCCGAGCTGACCGACCCCCACACCGGCCGGCCGCTGATGGAGCGCACGCTGCTCGTCGCCAATACGTCCAACATGCCGGTGGTCGCGCGCGAAGCGTCCGTGTATGTCGGCATCACGCTCGCCGAATATTTCCGCGACCAGGGCTACGACGTCGTCATGGTCGCCGACTCCACCAGCCGCTGGGCCGAGGCGCTGCGCGAGGTTGCCGGCCGGCTCGGCCAGATGCCGGTGGAGGAGGGCTACCCCGCCTACCTCGGCTCGCGGCTCGCGGCTTTCTACGAGCGCGCCGGGCGTGTCGAGACACTTGCCGGCGACCACGGCTCGGTCACCCTGATCGGCGCGGTGAGCCCGCCGGGCGGCGACTTTTCCGAACCGGTCACCAGCCACACCAAGGAAATCATCCAGACCTTCTGGGCACTCTCCAAGGAACTCGCCGACGCGCGCCACTATCCCGCGGTCGACTGGCTGGAGAGCTTCTCCGGCTACGTCAAATCGGCCGCGAAGTGGTGGGCGGAAACGGTGGATCCGAATTGGGAAAACGCGCGTGCCGCGGCACTCGACCTCCTCGCCGCCTCCGAGGAACTTCAGCGCATCGTCAACCTCGTCGGTGTCGAAGCCCTGTCGTCCGAACAGCGCTGGACGCTGGAAACCGCCAGCCTCATCAAGGAAGGCCTGCTGCAGCAGGCCGCGACCGACGCAACCGACAGCTTCGCCTCGCCGGAAAAGCAGTACGCCCTGCTCGCCGCGCTGCTGGAGATTCACCGCCAGGGCTTGAAACTGGTGAAGCTCGGCGCCCCCGCGCGCCGACTCATCCAGCTGCCGCTACTGGCACAGGCGCGGCGCTGGAAAAGCCAGCACGCCTCGGACGACCTCGAAGCCCTCAAGGCAAAGATCGCCGCGATTCCGCAGGCGTTCGAACCGCTGCTACAAGATTACGCCACTACCCTAGGGGCTAGTACCGCTCACTCTGACATGGGTGGAGACAGCAACAATCCACATCCCGGTCTTTCTCCCCTCCCCCTCGAAGGGGGAGGGGCCGGGGGAGAGGGTGGAGCCGCCGCATGAAACACATCGAATTCCGCACCGCCACCTCCGCCCAGGGCGGCCTTGTCGTCATGGCCGGGGTGCCGGGCGTAGCCGCCGGGTCGCGCGTGCAGTTGCGTGACCATGCCGGCCGCCTGCGTTCCGGCCTGGTCATCCGCAGCGCGGACGATGCCGTGCTGGTCGAGGTCTTCGAAGGCACCGACGAACTCGATCTGGAACGCACCTGGGTGCGCTTCCTCGACGAACCGTTCCGTCTGCCGCTGTCGCGCGACATCCTCGGCCGTGTGTTCAATGGCGCCGGCCTGTCGCGCGACGGCCGACCGCCGATCGTTTCCGCCGAGCGCCGCGACGTCAACGGCGAACCGCTCAACCCGGCGGCGCGCGCCTATCCGCGCGAATTCATCCAGACCGGCATTTCCGCCATCGACGGCATGAATTCGCTCACGCGCGGGCAGAAGCTGCCCATCTTTTCCGGCGGCGGCCTGCCGCACAACCGCGTCGCGGCGCAGATCGTGCGCCAGGCGCGCCTGCTGGGCGACGAGGCGGCCGAGTTCGTCGTCGTGTTCGCCGCCTTCGGGGCCTCGCACGCGGATGCGCGCTTCTTTCAGGAAAGCTTCGAGGAATCCGGGGTGCTCAACAAGGTGGTGATGTTCCTCAACCTCGCCGACGAGCCGGTGATCGAACGCCTGCTGACGCCGCGCGCGGCGCTCACCGCCGCCGAGTACCTCGCCTTCGACCTCGACTACCACGTGCTGGTCGTGATGACCGACATGACCGCCTACGCCGAGGCCCTGCGCGAAGTCGCCGTGCTGCGCGGCGACGTGCCGGCGCGCAAGGGCTATCCGGGCTATCTGTACTCCGACCTGGCCGAGATCTACGAGCGGGCGGGGCGCATCAAGAACCGCCGCGGCTCCATCACCATGATCCCCGTGCTGTCGATGCCGTCCGACGACATCACCCATCCCATCCCCGACCTCACCGGCTACATCACCGAAGGCCAGATCGTGCTCGGACGCGAACTCGCCAACCAGGGCGTGTATCCGCCGGTGACCGTACTGCCGTCGCTTTCGAGATTGATGAAGGACGGCATCGGCAAGAACTTCACCCGCGAGGACCACCCCCACGTCGCCAGCCAGCTCTTCGCCAGCTACGCCCGCGCGCTGGAAGTGCGCGGACTCGCCGCCATCATCGGCGCGGAAGAATTGAGCGACGCCGACCGCCGCACCCTCGCGTTCGCCGACGCCTTCGAGCGCCGTTTCATTGGCCAGGGCGAAGACGAGGACCGCAGCATCCACGAAACCCTCAACCTCGCCTGGGACCTCCTGTCCATGCTGCCGCCCGAATCGCTCATTCGTGTGACGGAGGAAGAACTGGCGAAGTATCACAAGGGGGCACCCGCATGAACACAAGGATAGCCCCTCCCCCTCGAGGGGGGAGGGGTTGCGGAGAGGGTGAGCCGGCGCCAGCCGGCAACCAGCGCCGGGAAGGGCAAACACGGCGACCGCTGCGCACCCTCTCCCCCGGCCCCTCTCCCCTCAAGGGAGAGGGGAGTACCCCATGAAAAAACGCCTCTCCGTCCCACCGACCAAGAGCGCGCTGCTGCAGATCGGCCGCCAGGTGCGCTTCCTCGAACAGGGCCGGCAGATGCTGGAAAAGAAGCGCGACCTGTTGACCCGCCTCGTCTATGAACGCCTCGCGCAGTATCGTGAACTGCGCGCGCAGGCGCAGGCCGAGCTTGCCGAAGCCTATCGCTGGCTCGGCATCGTGCAGATGCGCATGGGTGCGCAGATGCTGCAGCAGGCATCGGTGGGGCTGGCACCGTCGGTGGCGATCCGCGTGGTTGCACGCTCCAGTGTCGGCGTCGAATATCCCAGCGTCACCGCTGAACCGCTGCCGCTGCAGCCCGTCGGCCTCATGTGGACCGACGTCAGCTTCGACGAGGCGCGCCAGCGCCTGCGCGAACTCACCGTCACCCTCGCGCGCCTGGGCGAGGCGGAAAACGCGCTATGGCGCCTGCTCGCCGCCAGCCGCAAGACCCAGAAGCGCGTCAACGCGCTGAAATACAACATCATCCCGCGCTACCGCGCCACCGTGCAGCACATCCGCGCCGCGCTGGAAGAAGACGAGCGCAACACGCTGTTCCAGATCAAGGTGCTGCGCGCGCGAAAACCATCCGTGGGCAACCCGCCGGTGCCAAATCAGCTCAGATAAGCCTCGGTCGCATAGCGCCGCATCATGCGGTGGCTGTTGAAATAGGCGGCGTTCTTGCTGATGGCGCCTTTCATGACGGCGATCCAGGCGGGCCGGTTGTCGTACCACAGCGGCAGCACCACCTGTTCCAGCTTGTCGTAGAGCGCGTGGGCATCCTCGCCGTTGGCGGTGGGGGAATCCTCGCCGATCGCCCAGCCGGTGATGCCTTCGATGCAACCTTCGACCCACCAGCCGTCGAGCACGGACAGTTGCGGCACGCCATTGAATGCGGCTTTCATGCCGCTGGTGCCGGAGGCTTCGAGGGGGCGCAGCGGGGTGTTGAGCCACACGTCGGAGCCGGACACCATGAGGAGCGCGAGCGCCATGTCGTAGTCGGGCAGGAAGGCCATGGGGATGTCCGCTTCGAGTTCGCGCATGTGGGCGTGCAGCATCTCGATGAGCCGCTTGCCGGCTTCGTCCCTGGGATGGGCCTTGCCGGCCATGACGATCTGGAACGGACGCTCGCCGGCGAGGGCGCGCAGCCGGGCAAGGTCGCTGAACAGCAGGTCGGGGCGCTTGTAGGCGGTCATGCGTCGTGCGAAGCCGAGGATCGGTCGTTCGGGGTCGAAGCGCTTGCCGCTGCGCGCGCGCACGGCGTCGATCAGCATGCGCTTGGCGTGGGCGTGGGCGGCCCATACGGCTTCGTCGGGCAGGCGGTCGGCGCGCGCGAGCAGTTCCGGTTCGTGGCACCAGCCGGGGATCTGCTGGTCGTACAGGGCGGCGAACGGCAGGCTGGTCCAGGTGGACGCATGCACGCCGTTGGTCACGGCATGCACCGCGTAGCCGGGGAACATCTGCCGCGACACTTCGGCATGGCGCTTGGCGACGCCATTGACGTAGTCGGACAGGTTGAGCGCGAGCCGCGTCATGTTGAGGCGGTCCTCGCCGGCGAGCAGCTTGACCGTGCCGAGATCGAGCACGTCGCCGTAGAGACGGCGCACCATGTCGTAGTCGAACTTGTCGTGCGCGGCTTCCACCGGCGTGTGGGTGGTGAAGACGCACAGTTCGCGCACCTGCGGAAGATCGTAGGGGCTTTCGCCCGGACGCAGGTCTTCGCGTGCATGGGCGAAGCGGCGCAGCAGGGCCAGGGTAAGGAAGGCCGAGTGGCCCTCGTTCATGTGGTAGCCCATGAGCTTGAAGCCCAGCGCCTGCAGCATGGCGATGCCGCCGACGCCCAGCACGATTTCCTGCTTCATGCGGTCAGCCTCGCCGCCGCCGTACAGGGTGTGCGTGATGGCGCGATCGCGCGGGTCGTTCACCGGCAGGTCGGTGTCGAGCAGCAGCACCGGCACGCCGCCGTCCAGCCGCGTGCTCAGCACATACAACCAGCCCCCGACCCACACCAGGCGGCCTTCGATTTCGAGCGCCACGGTGGCGTGCAAGCGCGTCGCGCAGCGCGCAGGATCCCAGTCGTCGTCGTGTTCGGTCTGTCGCCCCAGGGCATCGATCTCCTGGCGGAAATGCCCGCCACGGAACACCAAGCTGACCGCCACCATCGGCACGCCGATGTCGGCCGCGGCACGCAGGCTGTCTCCGGCGAGCACGCCCAGACCGCCGCTGTAGGTCGGGATATCGCTTTCCAGGGCGATCTCCATCGAAAAATAGGCGATGCGGGACTTGCGGGTATAGGCTTCGGTGCTGGCTGCGGCTTCTGACATCGGGATGAACCGGGTAGCAGGGGCGGATGCCCTGCCGCCGGCGAAGAGGAAGATGGCCTCAGTTTACCGGCAGTCTAGCCGGCCTTGGTCTTGGCCTGGATTTCGGCCCAGCGCTCGCGCCATTCGGCGAGGTCCTCGTCCTCGATTTCGAGCTGGATGGCGACGACTTCCTCCACGGTCATCGTCTGGTCCTCGATGCGGCGCATCAGCTTCTTACGCGCGCGGGAGAGCAGGCGCTCGACGTCCGTCTTTCTCAGGCGTCGGGCTTTTTCGAGATAGGCATCGTTGGGTGTTCTCATCGCAATATCGCTCCGCGTTCTGAAAAATTTCCTGTCGAGAGTACACCGGATGCCTCGCTCGTTTCCACCTCGCCACGATGACAACGCCGGGGGGTAAATCGGCGCGGGCAGTCGTCGCTTGCCGCACGATGCGCAGGATGTTCACATGGCCGCAACATCGCGCAGGAACAATGCGGCCTGCGGCGTTTCAGCGCCGCACCGCCATGATCCACCTACTGTTCCTGGAGAGAATTCAATGAAGCAAACCCTGCTTGCCCTGACCCTCGCAGCCGCCTTCGCCGCCAACGCCCATGCCGGTTCCGTCGTCGACGGCCCGATGGCGTTCAACCCGATCGCCGCGTCCGCCTACGGCATGGAGTCCGATCCCGGCATCGCCACGGAGCCCTGGGTGATCCCGGCCGGCTACACGCAGAAGATCGTGTCGGACGAGAGCGATCTCAATATCTACGTTGCCCACGACTGGAACGACATGAACACGGTGAACGAGACCGGCAAGCACGCCGGCCGTTATCTGTACCGCACGCATGAAGTGCGCGGAACCAACTCCGCGCGCATCGACGGTGGCAGCGGCGGCGCAGTGTCGGTGGTCGACTTGAAAACGGGCATCGCGAAGGAAGTCGTCGGCCGTGCGGACTGGGAAGCGCTCGATGGCATCCTGTGGACGCCCTGGCAGACCGTCCTGTTCGCGGAAGAGGTGATCGACAGCGTGCTGCCCGACCCGGACTTCCCCGCTGCCAAGAGCGGCCTGGTGTATGAGCTCAAGCTCGATGCCCATGACCCCATGGCGGCTGCCAGCGTGACGGTGCGCCCGATGCTCGGCGCGCTGTCGCACGAAGGCATCGAGGTCGACGCCGAAGGCAATGTCTACGTCATCGACGAAGACCGCAAGGGTTCGATCTACAAGTTCGTGCCGGCGGCCTACGGCGATCTATCGAGCGGCCAGCTTTATGCGCTGCGCGTGAAGCACGGCGCCAAGACGGGTGAGGCCGAGTGGGTTGCGCTGGACATGACCCAGGCGCAGATCAGCGCCCGTGTCGCCGCCACCGCCGTCGGCGCCACGCAGTTCTGCCGTCCGGAAGATCTGGAGCGTATCGCCAACACGTTGCACGCCGCGCTCACCTGCGAGGACGTCGACAATCCGCTCAACACCAGCGGCAAGAATGCTGCGGGCTACAGCGTCGGCGCGGTGCTGGCGATCGAACTGGGCGAGCAGCCGTCGACTCGCTACGTCGTCGCCGCCGGCAAGAACACCCCGTTCGAGAACCAGGCCGCAGGCGTCACCGGTTTCGCCAAGGTGGACAACCTCGCCCACGGCCCGGACGGCAAGCTGTGGATGGTCGAAGACAATGACTATAGCGACATCTGGGTGTTCGACCCGCGCTCGCAGGACACGAACGGCGACGGCTATCGCGATGGCGTGCATCTGTTCGCTTCGCTGAAGGACAAGCCGGCCGAAGGCTCCGGCATCTACTTCGGCAAGGATCCGCACACCCTGTTCGTCAACGTGCAGCACTCGGGCACCGGCAACGACAAGACCATGGCAATCAGTCGCACGGTACGCTGATTCCCCTGTCCGGCAACCCCTTGAAAGCCTCTGGCCGCAAGGCCAGGGGCTTTTCTGCATGGTGCTTCGGAAGCTTTACGGCGTCAGCCAGGTCGCCAGTTCCAGCGGCCAGCGCACCGTGGCCGCGACGAGCAGGGCAACGCCGATAGACAGCGTAACGGAATAGAATGCGTCGCGCCGGCCGAGCAATTTCAGCATCATGGCGAAGGTCGATACGCAGGGTACATAGAAGGTGAGGAACACCAGAAAGGTGGCGATCTGCGTGGTGTCCATCACCGCGTCGAGTTCCTGCGTACCGAGCGCGGCAAAGATCATCAGCAGCGACAGTTCCTTGCGCAGCACGCCGAACAGGATGGGCACGCCAAGCGCGACGGGCAGCCCCAGCCACCATCCGGTCACGGGGGTAAGCACAAGATTGATCCAGGTGTCGGCGCCGAAGTACGCCAGCAGCGCCAGCACGATGCTGCCCGCCACCAGCAGCGGCAGCACGATGGTGACGATGTCGCGGCTGCGCTCCCAAGTGTTGGCCATGACCGTGCGGAGGGTAGGGATGGCGTAGGGCGGGATGTCCTGGATCATGCCGGGGGTGGTTTCCGGGTAACGGCGCTTGAGGAGCTTGCCGACCAGGCTGACGACGATGGGCGCGAGCATGAACAGCGCGAAAACGCCGAAGCCTCCGAGGTACTTGCCGCCCACCGCGAGGATGATGGCCGAGCGCGCCGAGCAGGGCAGGAAGGTGATGAGGAGCGAGGCGACGGTGCGGTCGCGTCCGTGGGTGACGGCGGCGGTCGCGGCGAGCGCCGGCACGTTGCAGCCCAGGCCCATGAGGAAGGGCAGGGCGACGCCGCCGTGCAGGCCCAGCCGGTGGAAGCCGCGGTCCACCACGAAGGCAACGCGGTGCATGATGCCGGTTTCCTCCAGCAGCACCAGCAGGAGCACCAGCGGGATCATATACGGGATGACGATTCCCGCAAGCCCGATGAATCCGTCGAGAATGGCGCGCCCGACCACCCCAGCGAGGTCGGGCGGCTGCCAGGGCTCCGCCCATTCGATGAGGCGCGCGACGGTGAGCCCGTCCAGCGCGGCGCTCACCTCGAAAACAAAGAACAGCACCAGCGCGAACACCGCGAGCGATCCGGCAAAGCCCCAGCGCGGGTGCAGAAAGAGATCGTCCGCCCAGCGCTGCCAGAGGGGTTGCTCGCCTTCCTGGCCGGGGCGGGTCACGTCTTCGTGGCAGAGCGCGGCGCGATGGTGGCGGTCGGCGTGGATTTCGTCCGCCAGGGGGCGCGGCAGCGCCGCGTCGGCTGCGGCGCGCGCCGCAAGCAGTTCGGCGTGCCGCGCCGGAAAATGCTCCAGCAGTTCCTGCGCGAAGTAACCATCGTTTTCCGCAAGTTGCTGGACAAGCAGCGTCTCGGGCGCGGCGAAGGCCTCCGCCACCTCGGGCTGTTGGACGATCCGGGCGATCGGCTGCAGGTGCGCCTGGATGTGCGGACTGGGCGGGCAGGCGGGCGGGCGGGCGCTGCCGGCGCCGGCGTCGCGTGCCACCCGCACGGCGGTGGTAAAGAGATCCGCGAGGCCGATGCCCATGTGCGCCACGGTCGGCACCACCGGCGCGCCGAGCTTGGTGGAAAGTGCGCGCACATTGATGAAGCGTCGATGCGCGCGCGCCTGGTCCATGTGGTTCAGCGCGAACACCATCGGGCGGCCGAGCTGCATCAATTCCTGCGCCAGTTCGAGGTCGCGCACCAGCGCCGTCGCGTCCAACACCACCAGCAGCACATCGGGGGCGGCAAACGCGGTGGGCGGCTGGTGCGCCTCGTGGCGGGCGATGGCCGGCCAGCGGTCGCCCCACAGCAGGTACTTCAGCACCACCGAGGCATTGTCGTCGAGGGCATGAAAGCCTTCGATGGCCGGAAGCTCGACGAGCGAGATCTGGTCGATGCCAACTTCGACCAGGCATTCCTCGTAGGCAGGGCCGATGCCGGCCAGCCGCTCGTGGCGGGTCGAGGTGCTCGATGCGGCGCGAAAGACGCTGTGCTTGCCGGCACCCGCATTGCCGACGATGGCGACACGCGGACGGCGGTTGCCGCGTAGACCCGGGCCATGCAGGGGGGCGATGGAATCGGCGGCCGACATAGGGATGTGGAGAAAGAAAACAATAATGAGAATGGTTCGCGCATTATAATGCGCACTCAGCTCAAACGAGTCAAGCATCTCTTTGTCGGGTTTATCGGCGTGAGGCATCGCGAGAGCCCCCGCGTTCCGCTCGGCGGGCTTCGACCGAAGCGGCGCCTATGCGCATTTGGCGGCTGTGTTGATCGCTTGGAGGCATCATCCGAGGGGACGGGGAAACGGCTAGGGAGTGCTTTGATCCGCAACCCCCGGGCCGGCCTCGCGACTGGGGCGAGCGTGCCGCCGCTTGGGGCAGCGGCGTGTCACGGCTTCGTCGCTCGCACGAAATCTTCCCAGGGGGCGCGATGAATACCGTCGCCGCATGGCCTGCACCGCGCGCCTCGGCCAGGCCCGTGCCATACTTGTCCAGCCGGGTTGCTTGACTCGTTATCACCATGATTTGACGTGACTTTTTGAGAATCGTGACACGATGAACGTTGTCACTTCAAGCGCGCGTGCAACGCCACCGGGGTGGTTCGCATCACGGTCAGCATCAAGACGAGGGGGGTTGTGGCCGTTGATACCCCTGATGCCGCCGGTATCAGTCCGGACGGTCGAATCCGGACCCTTCGTCGACTGTTGCGCCATTACGAAAACAATGGGTTGCAGGTCGAGTTTCGGCGCGGCTGAAACGCTTGCTGCCCCCGAATGAGTTATCCGGGTCGAAGCGCGCGGGCCCGGCAGCAGGCAGACCACGTCGAATACACGAGGCCGAAGGCCGCGCGAGCGGCACCTGACAAGAAAAATGCAGCGGACACGGAAGATGACGAGAAGAGCGGCACTACAGGCGCTGCTGGCACTGGGTCTGATGCCCTGCGCCGCTTCGGCTCGTGCGCACAACAGCAAGCGCATGCTGATCCGCATCAATGTCCCTGGCCCGCATCTGCTGCCCTTCGTGCCGGTCGAACTGATCCCCCGCCTCGGAATCGACCGGCAACTGGGAACCGAACTGGCGATCCATCACTTCCCCAGCGGTGTGCAAACGCTGGAGAACATGGTCGCCGGAGACGCCCATTTCGCGGCCACCGGGTTCACCGCGATGCCGGGCGTGCTTGCACGCGACATCAAGGTCGTGGCAATCGCGTCAGTCACCAGTGGCGTCGCACCCTATTCCATCCTGGTGCGCAACGATCTCGCGGCACAGATCCGCAGCGTGAAGGATCTCAAGGGGCGAAGCATCGGGCTTCCACTCGGCAGCCCCTCCAGCAAGACCGTCCTGCAGCTCTTGACGGAACTCTGGCTCGATGCATACGGCTTGAAACGCCACGAGGTGCGCTGGGTCCCCGCTGGCATGAACCTGGACGGCATGCGGGGTGCGCTGGCCAGCGGTGCCGTCGATGCCGTGTTCTGTGAAGAACCTCTTGCAGGCACGCTGGTGCGCAAGAAAATCGGCGCCCAGCTGGTCAGCCTGTCAGACCCCAATTATCCCGCCCATGTCGTCGGGCGCAAGCATTTACGCGCAGTGATCGCGAGCACGCCGGAACAGATGGCGGCCGACCCGCAACGGGCCGAGCGCATGGTTCGTATGCTGCAGCGTTCGCTTGACTGGATGCGCAGGAATGCACCCGAGATCGTCGTCGCAAGACTTGGCCTGCCCGACAAGGATCTGGCGCGTGATCTCGCGGCGACGATGAAACGCTTGCCCGGACTGTACAGCACGGACGGCAGTTTCCCGCAGGCGGATGTCGAGGCGACCCGGCAGTTCCTGGATGCCACCGGAACACCTTTTCCCACTGGCGTCGATATCCGCGCGCTGATCGATGATCGCCTGGTAGGCGGGATCCGCTGATGCTGAAGCACGCGGCGAACCGGGTTGCATTAGAGGGCGAGTCGCTCCGCACCCAGGCGATTCGCCGCATGCTGTTGGTTGCGCTGATCGCGGCGGTCTTTCTCTTCACGTTTGGCGCGCTGGTCCACCAATGGCTGAACCAGCGAGAACTGGCACTGCGGCAGGAACAGATTCGCCAGTTTTATGCCGACATCCTGCCGCGCCAGGAAAACGCGCGGCAGGTGGCTGCCGCACAACTGGTTGCACGGCTGGAGTTCTCGCGCATCCTGGAGGCCGAGGGGGACAACCGCTGGCCGATGCTCACGTCCTACCTTAACGCACAATGGGCATTCAACGATTTTTCCAATCTCGTGCTTCTCGATGCCGGGCGAGATGTCCTGTACGGTTACGGATCGGAGGTCGCCACCTTGCAGAAGCATGTGCAGACCGCCGCGCCCTGGCTGTACGTGCCGGAGTACCGCCAACTCTATGCGGTGTATCGACTTCCGATCTGGCTCGGCCCCTCGGGGCAGGGGCAACTGGTCCTCTTCAAGGCCTTGTCGAATTCCCTCTTGCGTGATCTGGCGATTCCGCAGACGGTGCTGCATTTGCTCCACGCTGGGCAGGTCATGGCCAGTTCGAAGGCCGGTGATCAGGCAGCGCTAGGCGATCCGGATCATTTCCTGCGCGTGGATATTCCCTGGCTTGCAAACGCCGGCAAAGAGGCGCCGATGCTCGTTGCCTACCGAGACCAGTCGGACATCTATCCCTTCTCGCATTTCGTCGTCCGGCCGATCATCGCCACCCTGCTCATCACCTTCCTCTTGTGGTTCGGCCTGGGACGCTGGCTGTCGCAAACGGTCCGGCGCATCGCCGCCCTGGGCGAGGGCGCCCGCCGCTATGCCGAAGGGCATGACCACACCTCCCTGGGCCGGGCACTGGCGCCGGCACTTCTTCGTGATGACGAAATCCAGAAAACCGCCCGGGCCTTCGAGCACTTGGTGCACACGGTCGAGGCACGTGATCAGGAACAGCGCAGCTATCTCGAAACGCTGGCACTGCTGGAGGAGGCGGTTATCGAAATTGACGCCGGCGGCATGCTCCAGCGCACGAGTCCCGGCTGGAACAAGCTGACAGGCAACGACAACAGTGTGGGATGCAGCCTCCACGATTTCGTCCTTGCGGAGGACGTTCCCTTGCTGCAGACGCAACTCACCCAGCTGGCAACGGGTGACCGTCACAGCGCGACGGTGCGTCTGCGCCTGTGCCCACGGCCAGGGCAGACACATGACAGCTGGGTGGAGGCGCGGCTGATGGTATCGGGGAGCGGGCAGGGTCGCGAATCGTTCATCCGCGGCGTACTGCGCGACGTCACCCAGACCTATCTGCACGAGCAGCAGATCACCCATATGGCGCTGCACGATTCGCTGACGGGGCTGCCCAATCGCGTGTTGCTGGAAGACCGCTTCAAGATCGCGCTGCGCCTTGCCTCGCGCAACGAGGGCAAGGTCGGCGTCTGTTTCATCGACCTCGATCACTTCAAGACGGTGAACGATACCCTCGGCCACAAGGCCGGCGACCGTCTGCTGGTGTCGTTCGCCGAGCGCCTGCGAAAATCGCTGCGTGCAGGGGACACGCTGGCGCGCTGGGGCGGCGACGAGTTCGTGCTGCTGCTGCCCGACATGGACCGCGAAGCGGATGTGCGACAGGTGGCGGACAAGGTGGTCGCGGCACTGCAATCGCCACTCGATCTGGATGGCAGCGAAATCCGTGTCACCTTCAGCATGGGCGCGGCGATCTATCCGCTTGACGGCGACGACGTCGAGACACTCTTCTCGCATGCGGACCGTGCCATGTTCCACGCCAAATCGCAGGGCCGCAACCAGGTATGTTTCTTTCAGGACATGGCGCGCAAGGACACCGGCAAGGCCGACCTTTACATCCAGAACCGTCTCGCCGAAGCCATCGATCAGGGACTCATCCAGACTTGGTTCCAGCCCATTGTGGACGCAAGAACCGGCCGCTGTACCGCTGTGGAAGTCCTGGCTCGCTGGCAGGATGCGGAGCATGGCTGGATCAGCCCCGCCACCTTCATCCCCATGGCGGAAAACCTTGGCCTCATCCACACCCTCGGTCACCAGATCCTGCTCGACAGCCTGGATGCCTTGCAGCACCTGCAGCGACAGGGCTTCCCTCCGCAGATGGCGGTTAACATTTCCAAGCGACAGCTGTTCGTCAATGCCTTCGCCGAACAACTGTCGGAAGAAGTCGGCCGGCGCGGTCTGCGGTCAGACCAGCTGGTGCTCGAAGTGACGGAAAGCCTCGCACTGCACGACGTCGAACGCGGCGCCGACCGTGTACAGGAGCTGCGCAAGGCTGGTTTTCTCATTGCCATCGACGACTTCGGCACCGGCTATTCCTCGCTCTCGCAGCTGCACGAGATGAACGCGGTGGAGCTGAAGATCGACATTTCCTTCGTGCGCCGGCTGCATGAACCGGCTGGCCGCAGCATGGTGCAGGCCATCGTCAACATGGCCCACGCCCTCGGTCTCAATACGGTGGCGGAAGGCGTGGAGACGGCGGATACCGCGGCCATGCTGGGGGAGATCGGGGTCAATTGCCTGCAAGGCTACCTGTTCGCCAGGCCCATGCCACTCGCGCAACTGGAAAGCTGGTTGCGGGAGAATACGGGGCAGCGTGGGGCAGGGGAGGAGATCGTCTGTGTTGCCACCGGCGCGATGCGGGGCGGGAAATGATGACCACGCTGATCCGGGTGATCGCCGCCTGCGCCTGTGCGCTGCCATGGGCAGTCCAGGCCGCCAACTGGCTGGAGGTCTTCGGGAACGAAGCGCCGGATGCCCCGCGTGTACGTCCGTTCATCATCCTGCAGCCTACTTACACCCACATCGACGCCGAACCGGTTGCCGGCCTCATGGGACCGCTTGCCGCCTACAACGGGCAATACATCTTCAGCAATCAGGTGCAACCGAATTTCGAGGACACGTCGCAGTTCCAGTTCATGCGTGCGCGCTTCGGCGCACGCGGCCGGCTCACCGACAAGATCAATTACTACGCGCTCGTCGATGCGGGCCGCAACGCGCTGACCACCGAGCGCGACGTCATGCTCGCCAGCCTGTCACTCACCTTCAACCACCTGCCGGGCGCGCGCGTCCGTGCCGGATTGTTCAAGGTTCCCACCGACGAGGAAGCCGTCATGGCGGGGCCCAACCTCTCACCGTATATCTATTTCAGCAACGTCACGCAGAACCTGCTGATCGAACAGCCGCTGCGTTTCGCAGGCTCGTCATCGAACCCCACGCTCGCGAGCGGTGCGGCCACGAGCGGATGCAGTTGCTTCCATGACTGGGGCGTGCAGGTCTACGACTGGTTCACTCACGGTCGCTGGGAAGGCTCCTACGCGGCAATGGTCTCCAACGGCGGCGAAATCGACCACCTTGCCGACCAAGACGGCCATATGGACCTCACCCTGCGCTTGCAGGCGTCATATATCTTCGGCGGCGCAGGCCCACTGCGCCAGGATGTCTCGGTCTTTGCGTGGCGCCTGGCGGGCGAGCGACACTTCGGCACAGCGGACCATCGCCGCATCCGCGAGGGGATCGGCTTCAAGTACCTGAAAGGCCGCTACCGGCTGGCCGGATCCTATCTCCGCGGCAACGGCATGATCATCGCGGGACTGAACCCGCCGTTTTCCGGAAACCCCTACGCCGTCGGCGTCGACGAGACTGCCGACGGGTGGTATCTGGAGGGGGGGTGGCGTTTTCATCCAAAGTGGGAGGTGGACCTGCGCTACGACGTGCTGCACCTGATGACGAGCCACCCGGCCAATACCCGAGTGCCGGAAGCCACGACGCTTGCGCTGCAGCACTTTGCGCGTAAGGACACGCGGATCAGTCTCAACTACGAGTGGCGCGGCGGCGAGGTCCCGTATCCCGAAGCCATCGCCGAGGGGGTGCCGCGGACCAATGCCCTGGCGATCCCCGCCAACCTCGGTGACCGCATCAGCGTGCAGCTCACCTGGATCTATTAAGCCCAGATTGTCCATTGGCCGATGTGCCAAGCATCCAGCGGGTCGGCCGAAACGGCGATACGCGCGGGCGCCTGCCGCAGGCATGCCTGCTCGCGCCAAGCTACCGTCCCCCTCGAGGGGGAGGGGCTGGGGGAGAGGGTGACAACGGCCACGTGCTTGTCGCCAGCGCATGCATGGGACGCATCGACCGTTGGCCGGGAGTTGCCCGGCGGCAAGTTACTTTTCTTGCTTGCCTGTGAAAAGTAACCCAAAGAAGGGCACCCCGACATCCCCGAATTCCCGGAAACCAGCCCGGCCGAACGGGCGGCGAAGAACTCGCCCCGCCTGGCTGTTTTTGATTTTGTTTTTTGTGGGCGGGGCTCAGACACCTTTGCCGCCGATCCGTCCGGGCGGGCCGGTTTCCGGCGGGGCGGTAAGGGGAGGAAAGTCAAAACCAGGCCGCAGGTTTGCGGCCCGCCACATGCTGTGTTGCCGGGGGGCATTTCCTTCTCCGACCGCCCCAATGGACTATTCGGGTTAAGGTGAAAGAAACATCGCGAAGCGGTTGCGTGTCCCCCTCTCCCTCGGGGAGAGGGCAGGGGTGAGGGAAACGGGTGTGGCGTGTTTCATGCTCAGGGGTGGCAACGCGCCATGCCCGTTAGCCCCTTTCATCCGGGCGAAGTGACCGGCGCCCGGCGCGGCTCGCGCGGGATCTTCGAGACGGCAAGCCGGCGCATCATCGGCCGATGCTTCGCCTGGTGGTCGCTCATGCGTTCCAGCACGCCGCACAGGAAACGCACGGTGTCCGCGATATAGGGGCCCTTGTTGAGCATCACGCACTCGGCGCGAACCCCCTTGGCCGCGTCCGACACTTCGGCGCGCGTCGGCATGCCGCGCCGCGCCATGGTTTCCAACACCTGGGTGGCCCAGATCACCGGCACATGGGCAGCCTCGCACAGCCAGAGGATTTCCTCCTGCACTTCGGCCAGGCGTTCGAAGCCGATTTCCACCGCGAGGTCGCCACGCGCCACCATCACCCCCACGGGCGGCTGGCGCAGCGCGGCAAGCAGGATCAGCGGCAGATTCTCGAACGTCTGGCGCGTCTCGATCTTGAGCACCGTGCCCATGCGGCTCACCCCCAGTTCGGCGAGGCGGGCGTGCAGGTCCCGCACGTCTTCGGCGCAGTGCACGAAGGACATGCCGACGACGTCCACATGCGGCGCCAGCAGGCGCAGGTTTTCGCGATCCAGATCGGTGAGGGCGGGGATGGCCAGGTCGGTCTGCGGCAGGTTGATGCCTTTTTCTGCGCGCAGCTTGCTGCCCTGCGGCGCCGCATGGGTGATTTCGATGTGAATCTCGCGGCCGGTATTCTGCACGATGTGCCCGCCGATCTTGCCATCGTCGAACCAGATCGGCTGACCGGGCTGCGCTGCGTCGAACACGGCCTCCAGGATGCAGGGAATCGCGGCGGGGCGCAGCAGCGCACCGTGTTCGTCATGCTCGGCCGGGTGGCCCAGCTGATCCGGCGGGGTCAGGAGGAGGGTGTCCCCCACGTGCAGCAAGAGCGGTTGCACCACCTCCGGCAGCGGTCCCGCGTGGCCCGCCATGACGCACGTCTCGCCGTGATACAGGGCACACCTGGCACCGTCCAGGAGATAGGCGTGCTGGAAGCCCAGCGCCAGCCACGAATCGCCGTGGCGTGCCTCCAGGCGTAGGTGGCGCTGTACACCGCGCGCGTCGTCGACGTCGACGTGATCGCCTGCCAGAGCCGCCTGCAAGAGCGCTCCGTCCAGTGGCAGCACCGCCGCGACCTCGAACGGTGGTACCTCCGGCGTGGTGCGGGGGGTCAGCCACACCCGGGCCGGTTCCAGCACCCGCCCGAAGGTATCGCGCCGGGTCTTGAATTCGAGCATGCGACCGAGTGGCGCGATGGCCCCGGTACGCAGCTTCGGACCCGCCAGATCCGCGTAGATGCGGCACATCCGGCCCGTCACACGCTGTGCGGCGCGCAGGTTGCGGATCATCGCCAGCCACGCCTCGATGTCGTCGTGTGCGCAGTTGATGCGCATCACATCCATGCCCGCCGCCAACAAGGCTTCCAGTAGTTGCGGCTGGTACGCCGCTTCGCTCGGCATGGTCACCATGATGCGCGTGGCGCGCTTGCCTGCCGCCCGCCCCAGCAGCGCTTCCGCATGCGCATCGAGCCGGGTCGCCCCGACGCTCATCGCACCCGGCGTCGGCGCGGCGGATCCGCTGCGCGGCGGGCGCCCCGCCAGCGCGTTCAGGGCAATCAGCACTGCATCGAGGCTGCTCATCACGTGCGCTTCCGCGCGTCCGAGGCGGCTGAGCCCGAGCTCGGCCAGTTCGTCCTGCAGTTCGCGCTGGTCGGTCTGGCGCAGGGCCAGGTAATGCAGCAGGTTGCGTGCGCTGTCGCGATATGCCGGATGCGCCTGGTCTACCTGCGCCTGGTGCGCAGCTTCCAGCGCGAGGGCGTCCGCGCGCACGGCTTCCAGGAGCGGAAGCAGGCGTTCGGCGATGCGGGTGGGGTAGGGCTTCAAGCGGGCGCAGGTCGATAGAAGGTCATGGCAGCCTAGCAAGGCCATGTGACGGTTTGATGGGGGCAGGGAAAGTCCGCGCAGGTTTGGTTGTTTTGTGTCGGTTGACACATTCCAAGAATCGTTGGAATATGCGACTCATGAACGGACAACGCACCAAGGATCTGCTCTACGAGCAGGTCGCCCGAATCGGCAAGGCGGTTTCCAGCCCGAAGCGGCTGGAACTTCTGGAATTGCTCGCGCAGGGCGAGAAAACCGTCGAGATCCTGGCGGCGCAGGCGCAAATCGACATCAAGCTCGCCAGCGCGCACCTCAAGGTGCTGAAGGCGGCGCGGCTGGTCGAGACGCGGCGCGACGGACGCTTCATCGCGTATCGCCTTTCCGGCAGCGACGTGAGCACGCTGTGGGTGAACCTGCGCACGGTGGCCGAGGAACATCTGGTCGAGCTCAGGGTGGCGATGGAGCAGATCGTCGCCGCACCGGAAAAGCTCGACACCGAGACGCGCCGTTCGCTCCTGGAAAAGGCGCGACGCGGCGACGTGGTGGTGATCGACGTGCGGCCCGCCGGCGAATACACCAGCGGCCATCTGCCGTTTGCGCGCTCGCTGCCGCTCGACGAGCTCCTGCAGCGGCTGGACGAACTGCCGGCGGACAAGGACATCGTCGCGTATTGCCGCGGGCCCTTCTGCATGATGTCCGCCGAGGCCGTGGCCATGTTGAAGGAGCGTGGCTTCCACGCCCGAAAAATCTCCGACGGCACGTCCGAATGGCAGGCTGACGGTTTTCCCCTGGCCGAATCCTGAGCGGCCACCTTTCTTCCACCTGACAAGGTTCCCTCATGAACAGACTCCTGGTTTCCCTCGCCGCCGCGCTCGCCTTCACCGTCCCGCCGGTTCACGCAAACGACAACCCCATGCTGGTCGATGCGCTGTCCGGTTACCTGGACTTCGCCGAATACAGCAGCAGCCTCATCTGGCCGGAGCAGATCCCGCGCGACGACTGGAAGAAGGTTTTCGTCGTCGATGCCCGCGACGCGGATCAGTTCCGCAAGGACCACATTCCCGGTGCGGTGAACATCGAATGGCGGCAAGCGGTGGCACGGCGCGCCGAACTGCCGAAAGACCGCATGGTGGTGGTCTACTGCAACTCCGGCTCGCTGTCCGCACAGGCGGTGTTTGCCCTGCGCGTGCTCGGCTACGACAACGTGAAGGTGCTGCAGGACGGCCTCGAAGGCTGGAAGAAGAAAGGCGGCTTCGAGGCCCACGAGCGCGCCAGCAAGCCGGCGTCGCACTGAGGCACAGGGCAAGGCTCATGGATATTCTCTCGATTCTCGCCGGCACCGCCACCGGCACCGTGCTGGGCCTGTTCGGCAGCGGCGGCTCGATCATCGCCACCCCGGCCATGCTCTACCTGCTCGACGTGGCGCCCAAGTCCGCCATCGCCATGAGCCTGGGCATTGTCGCGGTGACGGCCACCATCGCCGCACTGGACAACTGGAAGCGGGGCAACGTCGACGTGTCGGTGGCTTCGGTATTCGGCCTGTTCGGTGTGGCCGGCACCTACGCCGGGGCACGCCTCGGCGTGGTGACCCCAGTCGTCATCCAGCTCGTCGTGTTCGCCTTGGTGATGATCGCTGCCGCCTGGCGCATGCTGATGCCCGCGCGGGTCGCCGTTCGGGCCGGCAGCACGCTGCACGTGTCCGGCAACGTGGCGGCGCTGCCATGCACCGGCCTGTTTTCCCCCTGCATGGGGCACATCGCGCTGCACGGTATCGGCGTCGGCGTCCTCACCGGCTTTGTCGGCGTCGGCGGCGGCTTCCTCATCGTGCCGGCCCTGGTGCTACTCTCGCGCATCCCCATGAAGATCGCCGTGGGCACCTCGCTCGCCATCGTTGCCGCCAAATCCTACGCGGGGTTCGCGGGCTACATGGGCGCGGTGCCCATCGACTGGGCGCTGATGGGCGGATTCACCGCGGTGACCGTGGTCGCCAGCTTCATCGGCACGCGGATCGCCCACCGTTTCTCGCAGGATGCCCTGAAGCGCGGCTTCGCCGTGTTCCTGCTGTTCGTCGCCAGCCACATCCTGCTGCAAAGCAGCATGGGCGGGTAGAGTGAGCAGGTCAGACTTCGGAAAGGGACAGCCTGAGCGCCTGCAAGAACGTCTCCATCATGTTTTCCATGATGAGCGATGCCGGGCGTGAGCGAGCGCGACCCATCGACGGCGCGAAGATCGCCGACCCCGCGCATTACTACAAGGACGTCGTCATCCCGGCCGACATGAACCTCACCTTCTGACATGTTTTCATCCCCCATTGCCCGCCGTGCAGGCGCCGCCCGATGACCGCCGACACGACCGCATCCTCGCGCGGCAACGTGCTGACACTGGCGCTGAGCCAGGCCCTCATGCTGTCCGCCATCGTTCTTGCGATGGCGCTGGCAGCGATTCTGGGGGCCATGCTTGCGCCGGACAGGGGCCTTGCCACGCTGCCCGTCGCCGCGATGGTGATCGGCACCGCCATCGCCTCGCTGCCGGCCTCCGCATTCATGCGCCGGCGCGGGCGGCGCCCGGGGTTCCTGCTGGGCGCCCTGCTCGGTGTTGCCGGGAGCGCGCTGTGCGCGCTGGCTCTCTACGAGAGCAGCTTCGGCACGTTCGTCGTCGGCCACTTCCTGCTCGGCAGCTATCAGGGGTTCGCCAACTATTACCGCTTCGCCGCGGTCGAGGCCGCCGGGGCAGGGGAGGCCAGCCGCGCGATTTCGCTGGTCGTCGCCGGCGGCGTGGTCGCCGCATTCGTCGGGCCGCAACTCGCGGTGTGGGGACGCGACTGGATCGGCGGACAGATTTTTCTGGGGTCGTATCTGGCGCAGGGCGCATTGAGCCTTGCCGCCCTGCTGGTGCTATCCCGTCTGCGTCTGCCGCGGGTCGATGTAGGGCAGGGCGGCAGCGCGCGGCCGCTGCGCGAGATTCTTGGTCAGCCCGCCCTGCGCGTTTCCATTTTCGGCGCCGCCGTCGGCTATGCCGTCATGATCATGGTGATGACGGCGACGCCGCTCGCGATCCTCGGCTGCGGCCTGCCGGAATCGAACGTCACCCCGGTGATCCAGTGGCATGTCGTCGGCATGTTCGCGCCGTCCTTCGTCACGGGGACGCTCATCAAGCGCTATGGCGCGCCGCGTATCATGCAGATCGGCTTCGTACTGCTGATCGGCCAGGTCGGGCTGGCCCTGTCCGGCAGCGCGTTCCTGCATTTCCTGTCGGCGCTGGTATTCCTTGGCGTGGGCTGGAATTTTGCTTTCATCGGCGGCACCGCCTTGCTCACCCAGGCCTACCGTCCCGCCGAACAGCTGAAAGTGCAAGCAGTGAACGAATTCGCAATCTTCGGCCTCGTGGCCGTCGCCACGCTCTCGGCGGGCTGGCTCTACGACCGTTTCGGCTGGGCCTCGCTCAATCTCGCCGTGTTGCCCTTGCTTGTGGCCGCGCTGATCGCCGTCATCGGGATCGAGCGCCGCCTGCTGCGGACGGGATCTGTGGCCTGAGCGGACGGCGCCGTGGTACCGGGCTTGGAGGGCCAGCACGCACGCGAACGGCGTGTCGAGATAATTTACACCCGACCCCTTGAGCCCTGACGTGCACACCGCGGCACACTTGCAAGCGCTTGATATTGAAGCTTGATGTCCGCCACACCTTGACATGGCACATTTTATGCTTTGTTGCCCATTACAAGGATGGGGGCAGCCGCGCAATGTGTGGGCCCTGGTCTTGGCCGACCCCCCCGTTTGCGTGCCTTCCCATTTCCAAAGGAGAACTGCAATGGACCACGATTTATCCCGAATTCCTGCCCGGGTCGCGAAGACCGCAATTGTCGCTGCAGTATTGGCGATATCCAGCCAAGCCAATGCGACCTTGCTGTCATTCGCCAATGGTGGATTTGAAGGTTATGCGGGAGACACCAATTGGCATAATAGCGACGTCCCTCCGGGATGGACGACTACGGGCGGCACCCCTGATACCTTCAGCGGAGACACGGATTTCGCGAATTACACCTGGGCGCCAAGCAGTACCGGCGGAGACTTCCTGCACGGTATTGGCATGCAACCGAGCTGGACGGAAAGCGCGCAGCAGCTTGCGCTCGATGGTCTCGTTATTGGTCAGGTGTATGAGATCTCCTTTGAACAGAGCATCTCTCGCAGCGACTGGTCGCAGACGGGTGGCTACTGGCGGATTACGTTCGGCAGCGAGTCCCACGATTCCGCCGTCATGGCCATTCCTGACTTCGGAGTGTTCAACGGCTGGGAATGGCAAACCATGCTGTTCACGGCAACGTCGACGATACAGTCGCTGACCGTAAGCGCGATGAGCGACACCGATGGTCTCAGAGCCGACCTCGGAATCGACAGTTTCTACCTAGGCAATCCGGGCGAAAACCCCGATAAGCCTCCCGTTGTCGTACCGGAGCCGGCGTCGCTGGCGTTGCTCGGAATTGGCCTTGCCGGCTTGGGCGCTCTGCGCCGTCGGAAGACGCGCTGAGCGGTTCGGTTTCGCATTTGTGGAGCAGGCGGGGTGAGACCCGCTTGTTTTCCACAAGTACCTACGGCTTGAATAAGTTTTATAGGATTTAACATAATATACATTATGTGCATATTATCGGGTCTTGATAAAGCCCCTAAGGGGCGTTCGCATTGCTCAAGTAGACTCGTCTGGCCACATCCCTGACCCTACTAGGTCATCATCAGACACAAATTATTACGAGTTGTCAACATTCACGCCGATCCTCTCAAAAATATTTTTTGTAAAATTGCCACTGAACCCGTGTGGACACCGCAAAAACTAGAGCTAAGGGTGCAATGACCCAAAACGGGCTCATTGCAACCGGCAGGCAGAGATATAGCGTGACCCCGGATGCGAAGAACATCAGCTTCGCGAGGCGCCCAATTTTGTGGAGATCCGCCGACTCGCGTCCTGCGCACGCGCGGCGGATATAACGCTCGGTCAGGCCGTCTACGCCAGCCAAGACATACAACAGGAAAAACAAAGGGGTCGCAGCAAGTACGAAGCCAATTCTGATCCCGTAGACCTGAATCACGTTCATAGCCAGGTAGATTTCCCGTGCATTGCGCGCAACGAACTGGCTGAGGTACATCCGGTCAACCTCGTTGACCGGATACCCGGAGAAATAGGCATAGGTGGCTTCATGGAGCGATGTCGCCTTGAAAAAAAGCCAGTAAGTCCACCGTTGGGTCTGCTCGGTAAGTGTGGAAAGGCCGGCGGCGTGGCTTCCAGGCCTTACGAGCTCTTTGACGCGTGCGGTTTCCGACTGGAACAAAGCGTCGGCAGCTTGCACAGGATCCAGCCATTGATATTTGGCAAACAGGAAAGACGCGGTGAGGGCGATGAGCCCAAGCATGACATATAGCAATAGCGTCCCAAAAAGCCATTTCAATGGCCACAGAAAGGCAACTGCCACATTGCTGTCATAGAGACCGGAACTCCTAGAAGCCACTGCCCTTCCCTTCAACGACCAGATTTTCCGTCTCGGTGCCGTGCGTGTCATATTTCTGACGCATGCTCGTGGCAATGTCTTCCAACGATGCAGGAATGGGGTGCGCTTCGTCGGGGTCGAACAGAGGAAGTCTGATTTTGTGGAGCTGGCCGCCTTCGATAAGCGCAAAAGCCTGCCCCTTGGGCAACTGCACCAGATCAGCCGGCGACAACATGGGGGCTTCCTGGGTGCTGATCCGATCTTCGTTCCGTGTGGTGAAAGACAACACCTCACGATCATCTGAACTGTCCGTGGCAGCACTGGCCTGAATCGAGGTGACCAGTTGCACATCCGGGAGCTGGTCGGTGAGAATTTCGGCGGTTTCCTTGTTCTTGACCCTTAGCATGATCAGGGTATTGAGGTTGCCGCCAATCTGGGATGCCTTCGCCTTGTTGCCAATGCGGGCCTCCACGTCGGCCCAGGTCTGGGTATAGACCGCAACTTGGAATCCCGCACCACCGGCCTTGTTCAGCAGCGGGATGAATTCGTCGCCGATCAACTCGTTGAACTCGTCTGCATGGATGGACAGTTTGCGCTTGGGGATGGCCGTGGACAGCCCGTAGCCCTGCTCGAACTTGTAGGTCTGACCGGCGATCGAGGTCAGGTCGGCGAACATGGCGTTGCCGACTGCGCCGGCCACTTCGTAATCAGAGAGCGAATCGAGCCCGACATAGACCACGGCGCCGCGTTCGATGATGCTCATCCAGTCGAAGATCGGCCTTGGATCAGTCGGGTCGTCGTACTGCGGAGACAGTATCTGCGCGGTTTTGCCGGTGGTGAGCTTTTCCAGCAAGGGATAGAGACTGGACACCAGTTTCTCGAAATAACTGCGGTCGTTCGACAGGATGGATGCCAGGCCGTCCGCGATCGGGTCATGCAGATTATTCTCGCGGACGAACAGCAGGATTTTCATGGCATCCATCGTCCGTCCCGATTTCATTGCCTGCTGAATCTGGGTCTTATCCATCTCGATGGCATCAACCGCCTCATTCCAGCCAGGCTGCTCCCGGTCAAGCCAGAAGCGTAAGTATTCCAGCGCCAAGGCATCGATATTGACCGCATCCTCATAAATCATGCGGTAATCCGGACGGTAACCGAGGGTGGTGCGCGCGCGTGCGATCACGTTCACGAAGCGCCAGACAAA
>JANJWS010000005.1 GCA_024709425.1 Thiobacillus sp. | reverse complement strand
GTGTTCTTCGCGAGACCCCGGTAACGCGTCTTGCGGTGCCGGAACAGGTTCTTGATGATGTGGAAGGGGTGCTCGACCTTGGCACGGATGCTCGCCTTGACCTGTTCGAGCCTGTCGAGCAGGACACCCAGTTCGGTGTCGGGCAAGGCACGCCGCTTGCCCGGCCGCATGGCGATGTGCCAGGTCACGGCGCGCCCCTGGTTCTCTTGCCGCTTCTCGACGCCGGTGTAACCGGCGTCGCCATGGACGTCCTTCTCCCGGCCATGCAGCAGGGCGTGGGCCTGGGTGACGTCGTTGACGTTGGCCGGGGTGGCGACGACGGTATGCACGATGCCGGAGTCGGCGTCGGCGCCGATGTGGGCCTTCATGCCGAAATGCCACTGGTTGCCCTTCTTCGCCTGGTGCATGTCCGGGTCGCGCGCCTGGTCGCGGTTCTTCACCGAGGGCGGGGCGGCGATGAGGGTGGCGTCGACGACGGTGCCTTCCTTCAGCAGCAGGCCCTTCGCGGCAAGGTGGCGGTTGATGGTGTCGAAGATGGATTTCGTGAGCCGATGGGCTTCGAGCAGGCGGCGGAACTTGAGCAGGGTGGTGGCGTCCGGGGCGGCTTCGCGCGCGAGGTCAACGCCGACGAAGCGGCGGATCGCCTGGCTGTCGTAGAGGGCGTCCTCCGCACCTTCGTCGGACAGACCGAGGCATTGTTGTGCCAGGTACAGGCGCAGCATGCGCTCCAGCCCGATGGGTGGACGCCCACGCTCACCCTTGGGGTAGAACGGCTCGATCTTCGCGACAAGCTTCGCCCAGGGGGTGAGGGCTTCGAGCTCGGCGAGGAAGCGGTCGCGGCGTGTGACACGCTTCTTGGCGCTGTACTCGAGTTCGGAGAAGGTGGATTGCATGGGCGGAGGGGTGCGGCTGACGATGCAAGGATTGTGTCAGAGGTTGGGGGCGGCCGGGAGGGTTTGGGGGGAATAAATCAGTGTTTCCTTAGCAGCGCTCGACATCAGTCCACCACAACATCGTCTAGCGCATCTACACCAATGGATCGCAGATAGGCATATGTCGCATCGTAATGCTCGGGTTGCCGCGTCTTGTCCCGCGAATCACCCTCAGGGACAAAGATCACCATGCCTTGACGCGCCCGTGTAAGGAGGACGCGATAGGCGTTCTTCAGATAAAGGCGGGCGTCCCCGTCGTTGACGTCCTGCCAAGCCGTTCCGCGAAACGCCTTATGGATCCATCCATTCTTGGAGTGACGAAGGTCGGCATCCCACGCAACACAGGTCCAATCAACTTCCAAGCCCTGGATATCAAACTCGGTCGCGACGTCCTCGAGAAAGTAAGACGAGCGTACATCGAGCTTCCCGTTTAGAAACCAGTTCTTTGGGTCTATCGCTGCTTTGACGTTGATGCCAAACGGCCTTAAGCGCATGCCCCCCGACGAGGCGATGATGCCGTAGCGCTCGCTCCCCCGGGCACGGCGAACAAGCCAACGCTTGGCGGTATCCAATTCGCGCGTGACGACGATCGGGAAGTCCCCCCGAATTTCAGAATATAGATCATGAGCACGGGAGACATCGCAATCAAGCAAAGCTTTGACGAAGGCTGCCAGTTTCTCGGACCGAAACGAGCGAATTGAGACGCCGAGATGAAGCTCTTCATGATGGGTGATGGACCGGATTTCACCCGGCTGATAGAGCATGCCATCAGGGGAATACTCTCGATCAGAAAGTTTCGCGGATACGTAGACATGCCAATGCGGAAATGACCGTTGTAGGGATTCAAACCACTCACGCAGCCCAGCCTCCCCGGTATTGATTTCCTGCCCCCCGCCAATCAGGCAAATGACCGTTGCCCAGTCAGAATGGCGATCCATGTAACGAATCAAGAACTCGGGTTCGGACTGGTCGAAATCACTCAAGCCTTTCTTGGCTTTCATGAATGATGCCGTTTGCTTTTTCGACCAGGCGCGTTGCGCCTCGTCGAAGACAACAACACGCTCGATCGGGGGCGCTGTCGAGGCCAAGGCTTCGTCGCGGAAATGATGAATGTTTTGAATGAAGGCTTTTGCCTTGGAGAGCGTGGCGCCTTTGCGCTGTTTGACACCATTTTCTTTGGCGATTTCGACCGCATTTCTCGCGAGCGCCTCACGCAATACTTCAACCAGCGGGCCGTTGCCTGATAGAAATACTGCGTGCTCGGCGTTCTCGACGCTGTGCCACGAGTTGGCCAAGTTTAGCCCGGCCAGCGTTTTTCCCGCCCCAGGGACGCCAGTCAGGAAGCAAATGGACTTTTGCCGATTGCGCTTTGAGGCATCGATAATGTCCGATATGGCGTTGGCCGTGCGGGACAGGTTGATCGCGCCTGCATCCGATCTGGAAATTTCTTCAACCCGATGACCTTGGTACAAGGCCTGCGCCGCTTCGATGATCGTGGGGGTCGGCCTGTAGGCCGAGCTAAACCAGGCGTCGGCGTCTATGCGGGTTTCAGGCGTTGCGCGCGAGACCAATTCGATGATTTCGGCAAGCGATTCGCCGTTGGTGCACATCGGCTTGGCGATGCCGTCCTCGTATGGCAGGAACTGCGCGGGCATATCTTGTGCCGCAGTACAAACGAGTATCGGCGCAATAACCCGGTGGTGACTTTGCTCATGGAAGTTTTTCAGGTCCAACGCATAGTCCATAACCTGGTCGATAGCATGGCGCTCATACGTCGCCGCCCCCACTTTGAATTCGATGGCGAAGACGGCAGCACCGCTCAGTACCACACAATCGATTCGCTTGCCCATGCGCGGAATGCTGTACTCGAAGGCGATGTGTCCATCGATAGTCGACAGCCAGCATTTGGCATATTCAATTTGTACGCGCCAAGCGTTCCTTTGCTGCTCTTCCAGATTGAACTCGTGCCTATTTGCCAGTTCACCCAAGATGTGAGCTTCGCTATCGGCAAGAAATCCCTGAATCGATTTGAAGTAGTAAGCGCGAGACATCATTGCCACATCCCCTTGCGGCACAGCCCGCGCGCCTCGCAATGCGCGCACACGCAGTCAACCCCCGACGCTGGCAGGGCCGCGCCGGCGGCGATGGCTTCCAACAGCTCCGGCAGGCGGCGGGCGATGGCGTCGACGTCGGTCTCGCCGTCAAGTTCGAGCGGGACAACGGGGGTTTCGTTGATCGGCAGGTAGGCGGCCGCGGCTTCGGCGAGCCAGGCGTAGAACGGCAGCTGGACGGCTTCGGCGGGGTCCTTGAGTTTTTTCTTCAGCCCACTGGCAGCGCTGGTCTTGTAGTCGATGACGGCGCGCGCATCGCCTTTCGCATCGACGCGGTCGACGCGGCCGTGCAGGGTGATTTCGCCGAGGCCCGGCACGCCGAACGGCAGTTCGAAGGTGGCTTCGCCGGACTGGTACTGCCAGCCCTGCGCCACGCGGTCGAGCCAGGCGTCGACGTAGGCGGGCTGGATCTGCGCCCATTGGCTGCGCCAGGCGGCGGCGGTCCAGGCGGGGAGCGCGGCGAATTCGGCGTCGGATATTTCCCGCAGGCGGGCCAGCGCGACGTCGCGTTCGGGCGGTGGGGCGCTGTCGTGGAAGGTCTTGAGGATACGGTGCAGCGCGTTGCCGTAATCGCTCTTGTCGAGCGCCTCGTCGGCTTCGTCGAGTTCCTGGATGCCGAGCGCGTGCCTGACGAAGAAGCGGTACGGGCAGTCGAGCAGCGTCTGGTATGCGGTGGGTGAATAGCGCCGCGGCAGCTGTGCCGCCGCCGCGGCCGGCGCGGGTTGCCGGGCGGCGGGCAGCGGCGGGCCGGGCCGGGCGGGGGGCTCGCCAGCGGCCTGTTCCGGCAGGGCCGTGCCCCACGCGGCTTGATGCAGCGCCTGCAGCCGCAGCACCAGCGGCGAGGCGGGGTTGGGCTCGTCGCCGTTCCACGCCTGCCAGCTCAGGAGGGCAGGCCCCTGCGCCAGCAGAGCGACCAGATCGCGCGCGGCGTCCGCGCCGTCCTCCGCGGCCGTGGGCAGGCCGAGCCGGGTGCGGGTGGCCTGGCTGAACAGCCCCGGTGCAGGCGCCGCGGGCAGACGCCGCGCATCCGCACCGATCACCGCCACCCCATCGAACAGTCGGCCGCGTGCGGCGGGCAGCGAGGTGAGCGCGATGGGGCTGACGACGCCGGCATCGGTGAAGCTGGACGATTCGAGCGCCAGATTGAGCCAGCGCCGCCATTCGCCGAAGCCGTATTTTTCGCCGTCGTCGGCGAGGTCGTGGCGCAGGGATTCGAGAGTTTCGAGCAGGCTGGCGCCGGCGCCATCGGCCTTCAGCGGCGCGACGGCATTCAGTTTGGCGAGGCTGTCGCCGAGGCGCGCGAGCCACGTCGCCAGCGGCGCACGCGTCTGGGCAAAGCCCTGGCGCGCATCGAGCAGCGCAGCCAGCCACGCCGGCAGTGCGCCGAACTCGGCGTGCGCCAGCCGCTGCATGTCGGCCATGCCCTGCGCCACGCCCTGCCGCCGCAGCGCGAGTTCGAATTGCAGCACCTGGTCCTGGCGCGCGGCAAGATCCCCCAGCAGGAAGGGCGATTTCAACAGGTCGAGCAGCTCGATGTGCGGAAAATCACTCGCCACGCATTCCAGCCAGCGGTCGACGACGGCCGCGGCGGCGGTGGTCGACAGCGTCCAGCCAGTTTCGTCGGCCACCAGCACGTCCATGCGTTCGAGCAGCGCGCGCACCCGGCGCGCGGTTTCGCGGTCGAGCGCGATCAGGGCGAGCTCGCGTTTGCCGGCGCTCAGTTGTTCGGCGACCCAGGTGGCGACGGTGCGCGCCTCGGCTTCGAGATGCGGCGCCGGGCCGAGCGTGATGCGCGCATGCAGCGGCGAGGCGGGGAGTTCCCGCGCCAGCAGGGCGGCACGTTCGCGCAGGGGCGGATCGGTCCGCTGCCAGGCCTGGTGCAGGACGAAGCGCACGGGGTCGGCAGGTTCAATCACCGGCTCGAACAGCATGAGCGGGGCACATTCGCCGCACCACTCGAGAAACCGCTGTTCGACGGCGGTGAGGGTGCCCAGCGCATAGCCGTATATCGGTTTGGGCCCAGCGTTCGCTCCCTCCCCCATCTGGGGGGAGGGTTGGGGATAACCAGCGACTTGCCCGCTCGCGGGCGTAGTCGAATGGCTAGAGGCTTCATCAGAGGGCGGTTGCGGTGCTGCGCCCATCTGTTCGAGCAGCCGGTCGAGCGCGCGGGCGTAGTGTGCCTGCGGATCGCTGCCGTCGTTGTTGAGGGCCTGCCATACGGCTTCGATCAGCGCGGTCTCGCGGTCGAGCCTGTCGGCATGCAGGGCGCGGATGCGCGAGCCGATCTCGCCGCCCAGCCGCGCGGCGGACAGTTCGTCGGCCAGTTGCAGCAGTTCGCCGGCGAGCGCCCAGCGGTCGACGTCGCCCAGCCAGTCGACGCGCCGCAGCACGCCATGCAGGCGCGCCAGCCGCCGTGCTTGCGGTTCGGCGCGGCCGTCGGCCACGCTCTCGGCCCAGGCTTTCAGCGGGGTGATGTGCGGCGGAACCAGCGCGGCGCGGCCGGCTTCGCGCGCCAGGCAGCGCGCAAAATCCTGCCCGGCGCGGTGATTGGGTACGAGAACGACGATGCCGGACAAGTCCGGCAAGCGGTCGGCGTGACGTTCGAGCAGCCGGCGCGCGACAGCCTGCGGCAGCGGCGCGCCAGTCAGCGGAATCAGCGTTCCAGGTATTTGAGCTTGTCCTTCACCTTGGCCCATTCGTCGGCGTCGGGCAGGGAGTCCTTCTTCTCGACGATGACCTTCCACTGTTTGGCCAGTTCGGCGTTGAGCGCGATGTAGGCGCGCTGGTCGTCCGGCACGTCATCCTCGGCATAGATGGCCTCGACCGGGCACTCGGCCACGCACAGGGTGCAGTCGATGCACTCCTCGGGGTCGATGACGAGGAAGTTGGCGCCTTCGTGGAAGCAGTCCACCGGGCAGACGTCGACACAGTCAGTGTATTTGCACTTCACGCAGGCGTCGGTGACAACGTAGGTCATTTGCGTTTATCCTTTTCCGTTAGAGGGGGCCCCCTTGCTTGCCGGGGGCAATTTTGATGTAGCATATCGGCACAAAACCGAATTTTCCAGCTTTACCGTCTTCACATCCGATCCCCCCGGCCCCGAACGGCCCACCGCATCTCAAATTAGGAGCTTCCCGATGAGCGAGCATGTTCATTACATATCCGACGATTCCTTCGAGCAGGAAGTCTTGCAGGCCGGGCTGCCGGTGCTCGTGGACTACTGGGCGGACTGGTGTGGCCCCTGCAAGATGATCTCGCCGATCCTCGACGAAGTAGCCAAGGAATATTCCGGCAAGCTCAAGGTGTGCAAGCTCAATATCGACGAGAACCAGGCCACGCCGCCGAAGTTCGGCATCCGCGGCATCCCCACCCTGATGATCTTCAAGAACGGCAACGTCGAAGCCACCAAGGTCGGCGCCCTGTCCAAGTCCCAACTCACCGCCTTCGTCGACAGCAACATCTGAAACCGTCCCGCTGACCGGACGGTTCCTGTAGCCAGCCTCCTGCTGGCGACACCGTCCGGCTTCTCTCCCGTCTCCCACGCCCGGCGCTTTCCCCCGCGCCCACCAGGTCCCTCCCATGCACCTTTCCGAACTCAAGCAAAAGCCCATCACCGAACTGCTCGAACTCGCAGCCAGCATCGGCCTCGACAACGCCAACCGCTTCCGCAAGCAGGAACTGATCTTCGCCATCCTGAAGACGCTCGCCAAGCGCGGCGAGAGCATCTACGGCGACGGCGTGCTGGAGGTGCTGCCGGACGGCTTCGGTTTCCTGCGCTCGCCCGAGTCCTCTTACCTCGCCAACACCGACGACATCTATGTATCGCCGTCGCAGATCCGCCGCTTCAACCTGCATACCGGCGACAAGATCGAGGGCGAGATCCGCACGCCGAAGGACGGCGAGCGCTATTCGGCGATGACCAAGCTGGACAAGATCAACGGTGAGCCGCCCGAGGCGACCAAGAACAAGATCCTGTTCGAGAACCTCACGCCGCTGCACCCCGACGAGCCGCTGCGCCTGGAGCGCGACATCAAGGCCGAGGAAAACATCACCAGCCGCGTCATCGACATCGTCGCCCCCATCGGCAAGGGCCAGCGCGGCCTGCTGGTGGCGCCGCCGAAATCCGGCAAAACCGTGATGCTGCAGCACATTGCCCACGCCATCACCTCCAACCATCCGGACGTGGTGCTGTTCGTGCTGCTGATCGACGAGCGCCCGGAGGAAGTCACCGAGATGAGCCGCACCGTGCGCGGCGAAGTCGTCGCCTCCACGTTTGATGAGCCCGCCAGCCGCCATGTGCAGGTGGCGGAAATGGTGATCGAACGCGCCAAGCGCCTGGTCGAGCACAAGAAGGATGTGGTCATCCTGCTTGATTCCATCACGCGCCTGGCGCGCGCCTACAACACCGTGCAGCCGGCTTCCGGCAAGGTGCTGACCGGTGGCGTCGACGCCAACGCCCTGCAGAAGCCCAAGCGCTTCTTCGGCGCCGCACGCAACATCGAGGAAGGCGGCAGCCTCACCATCATCGCCACCACGCTGGTCGACACCGGCAGCCGCATGGACGACGTCATCTACGAGGAATTCAAGGGCACCGGCAACCTCGAAATCCATCTCGACCGCAAGATGGCCGAGAAACGCCAGTACCCCGCCATCAACGTCAACCGCTCCGGCACCCGGCGCGAAGAACTGCTGATGCCGCACGACATCCTGCAGAAGGTGTGGGTGCTGCGGAAGCTGCTGTATCCGATGGACGACATGGAGGCGATGGAATTCCTCCTCGACAAGATCCGCGCCACCAAGAACAACGCCGAGTTCTTCGACTCGATGCGCCGCGGCTGACCGCAAGCAAGGAATCGCCTCCCTGTCGCGCCCGCTACGGGGTCGCACGTGCCGAGGCTCCGTCCTTCGCGGGCGCACACTCCGGCGATGGAATTCCTCAACGTCCGCCCCAGGCTGCCTGTAGGAGCGGCGCCCCCGCCGCGATTTGGGCGACGCAATCAGCACGGCAATCGGCCCGAGGGCGGGCCTCCTACAACGTCAAGCAAGAAAAGCCGTGGTCATTCCCGAGGAGAGGGGCGTCCGGGGAAGCCGGCTTGCCTCAGGTTGTTGACGGATTCCGGCGCGTCCTTCGCGGACAAAAAAACAATTGCCCGCCGTAGCCGGACCCGCTATACTCTCGCGTTCTCCGAATTCAACCCATTGAAGGAATTGCCATGAAAGCCGGCATTCATCCCGATTACAAGGAAGTGACCGTGACCTGCTCGTGCGGCAGCACGTTCAAGACCCGTTCCACGCTGGGCCGCGATGCGCTGCACGTCGAAGTCTGCGCGTCGTGCCATCCGTTCTACACCGGCAAGCAGAAGATCGTCGACACGGCTGGCCGCGTCGAGAAATTCCGCCAGCGCTACGGCATGAAATAAGCACTTCCTGCGCGATTTCAAAAAGCGGCTTCGGCCGCTTTTTGCTTTTTCGCGAGCGGGCAACGGTATGATCCTGAAACCGTTCCTCCGAGGGAAAATAACGAACGTGTATCCGAAGACGCTTCGCCGCATTGCCGCTGTCGTGGCCGGCGCACTGGCGCTGAGCCACTGCGCGCAGAACCCGGTCACCGGCGAGAAGGATTTCGTGCTGATGTCCGAGGCACAGGAGATCCAGACGGGACTGCAGGCGCACAAGGACGTGCTGAAGGAATACCCGGCGCTGGACAATCCGGCGCTGCAGGGCTACGTCAACGCGATCGGCCTGCGACTGGCACAGGAAAGCCACCGGCCGCAGCTGAAGTGGCAGTTCACGGTGGTCGACAGCCCTGACGTCAATGCGTTTGCCTTGCCCGGGGGTTACGTCTACATCACACGCGGCCTCATGGCCTATCTCAATTCGGAGGCGGAACTCGCCGGTGTGATCGGCCACGAGATCGGCCACGTCACCGCGCGCCACGGTGTCCGCCAGCAAAGCGCGCAGACGGCAGCGGGATTGGGCGCGGTGCTGGGTTCGCTCCTGGTGCCGGGACTCAACAACCAGGCCGGCGCCACCCTACTGCAGACGATGGCACAGGCGTGGACGGCGGGCTATGGCCGCGAGCACGAGCTGGAGTCGGATCGCCTCGGTGCGCAATATCTGGCGCGGGCGGGCTACTCACCCCAGGCGATGATCGACGTGATCGGCGTGCTGAAGAACCAGGAGCTGTTCGCCGCCGAGCAGGCCCGGCGCGATGGCCGCCCGGTGCGCACCTACCACGGCACTTTCGACACCCATCCCAGCAATGACAAGCGCCTCAAGGAGGTCGTTGGGGAAGCGAACAAGTACGCGGTGGTCGCCCCCCGCGAAGGCCGCAATGACTATCTGCAGAAGCTGTCAGGCATGGTGTTCGGCGACAGCCCCGAACAGGGCCTGATCCGCAACAACCGCCTGCTGCACCCGGAGTTGGGCCTGTCGCTTCAATTCCCGCCTGGCTGGCGGGTAGAGAACCGTCCTGACCGCGCGGCAGCAATGAACCCGAAGGGCGACGCGCTGGTGGAATTACGTCAGGGGCCACGCAACGACCGGCCGCTCGACACCCTGCAGAAGGGCATCAAGCTCGATGCCGGCGCGCAGTATGCGAGTGGACAGCTCGGTGGTTACCCAGCTGCGTTCGCGGCGGGTGCACAGCAGGGCAAACCAGTCATCCTGGCGGCGGTGGTATTCGGCGGAACGCAGTATCTGATCGCCGGCATCACCAAGGACAAGCCCGCGTACGACCGCGAGCGCGCCACCTTGCGTGGAACGCTCAACAGTTTTCGCGCACTCACCGCGGCGGAAGCGCAGGCCACGCAGCCCGATCGACTGCAACTGATCACCGCGGAGGCGGGCACGACAATGTCGGCGCTGGCTCGGCGATCATCGCTCGGGGCGACGGCCGAAAGCCAGCTGCGCCTGATGAACGGCCTTTATCCTACTGGCGAGCCGCGGCCAGGCCAACTCGTCAAAATTGTCCACTAAGCCTGCTTTCCCCCTGACGCGCCTCGGCCTGTTGCTGCTCTGTGCGGCGTGGCTGTTGCCCGGCCTGGTCGGCCACGCGCCGTGGAAAGGTGGTGACGGTGAGCACTTCGTCGCCCTGTGGCTGTGGCAGCAACAGGGCATGCCACTGCAGGCAGAACTGCCGCCACTGTATTACTGGACCGCCACGGCGACCGCCTGGCTGGCCTCGCCGTTTCTTCCGCTGCCCGACGGCGCACGCCTGGCATCCGGGATATTCGTCGCGCTGGCCCTGTGGTTCACCGCACGTGCCGCGCAGGCGCTGTACGGTGCCGAGCACCGCTGGGCGGCGGTGCTGGTGCTGCTGGGATGCGTGGGACTCCTGGTGCGCGCCCACGAACTGAACGCACATACGGCACAGTTCGCCGCAGCGGCCATCGCACTTGATGGCCTTGCCCGCCTGCCACAGGGTCGTCGCGGCGGCATTCAACTCGCCCTCGGCATGGCGCTGCTGCTGCTGGCCGGCGCGGCAGCGGAAGCCCTTCTGCTGGGATTACTGGCGATGGGTCTGGCCCGCCTCCCGGCGTACCGCAGCCCCATGGCCCGAGGCGCACTGGCCTGGGGCAGTGCAGGCACACTCACCTTCGCCGCGGGCTGGCTGGCTTTTCTCGCCGTGCGGCAAATCCCCTGGGCACCGGCGCTGGGGCTCGATCGCTTCCTCGCGTTTGCCGATCTGCGGCCGACCTACTATTTCGGCATCCTGGGCTGGTTCGCGTGGCCGGCGTGGCCGCTCGCGGCGTGGGCGGCATACCACGGCCGCCGGCACTGGCGCACGCCGGCGCTGGCACTGCCGGCACTGGTGCTGGCCGGCCTGCTGCTACTTTATGTCCTCGTCGCCCGCCCCAGCGAAGCACACGGCCTACTTCTGCTGTTGCCGCTTGCCCTGCTCGGTGCCTGGGGGCTGTCGAGCCTGCGCCGGGGTGCGGCCAATGCCATGCTCTGGTTCAGCGTCATGTTGTTCGCATGCATCGCGTTGCTGCTCTGGGTTTACTGGAGCGCGCACGATCTCGGCACACCGGCGCGGCTGGCGCAGCGGATCACCAAGCTCGGCATGACCGGCGTGGGCGAGCTGCGTCCCGGAGCGCTGGCGCTGGGTGCGCTGGTCACCCTGGCATGGATCGGTTTCCTTGTGAACGTGAAACGCTCGCCGCTGCGCCCCGTGCTGGTCTGGACGGGCGGGCTCACCTTCATCTGGGTGCTGCTGCTGACGCTGTTCCAGGCGCCGCTGGACCACCGCCTGTCCTACGCCAGTGTGGCGGAAGCGTTGGTCGCGCGGGTACCGCATGGCGAATGCGTCCAGACCCACCAGATTCGCCATGAGCAGCGCCTGCTGCTCATCTGGCACAGTGGGCTGTCGCTGGTGCCAGCCGATCTCGACTGCAGGTGGCTGCTGGTGGAGACGCGCATCCGTGGCGCCGAACCGTACGTGCCGGACGTCTGGATCAAGCAATGGGACGGCGCGCGCCCTGGTGATCGCTCCGACCGCTTCCACCTCTATGTCCGTCACTGACCAGATTGCCGCCGTCATCCTCGCCGGTGGCCAGGGCCGCCGCATGGGCGGCGCCGACAAGGGCCTGGTGGAATACCGTGGGCGGCCGCTGGTGGAGTGGGTGCTCGACGCCCTCGCCCCCCAGGTCGGAGAGATCGTCATCAGCGCCAACCGCAATCTGGATCGCTATGCCGCGTATGGACGACGCGTGCTGCCGGACACGCTGCCGGATTTTCCCGGGCCGCTTGCCGGCGTGCTGGCGGCGCTCGACGCGGTGCGTGCGGAGTGGTTGCTGGTGACGCCGTGCGACGTGCCGCACCTGCCCGGCGATCTCGCGCTGCGCCTCCTCGGCGCGGCCCAGCACGAGGAAGTGCCGCTGGCGGTGGCGGCGGACGAACGCCGGGCGCACCATTCCTGTTTCATGGTGCGCGCCGACCAGCGCGACAACCTCGCCGCCTATCTCGCGCGCGGCGAACGCGCCGTGCGCGGCTGGCATGCGGAACTGGCGTCGGTGCAGGTGCGCTTCGACGCGGCCGCATTTGCCAACTTCAATCACCCGCAGGATCTGCTCGCACACTGAGAACGCCGTCAGGCCACGGCCAGCACTTCGTCGAGCAGTTCCATCCAATGCTTCACCGGCAGCGCCGTGCCTGATTGCAGGTGGGTGAGGCAGCCGATGTTGGCGGTGGCAATGAGTTCCGGCTGGCCGGCGGTCAGGTTACCGAGCTTGCGCGTCTTCAGCTGGCCGGCGATCTCCGGCTGCAGGATCGAGTAGGTGCCGGCCGAACCGCAGCACAGATGCTTTTCCGCGACCGGCACGAGTTCGAAGCCGGCGTCGGCGAGCAGCGCCTCGACGACGCCGGAAAGCTTCTGCCCATGCTGCAGGGTGCAGGGCGGGTGGTAGGCGATGCG
>JANJWS010000108.1 GCA_024709425.1 Thiobacillus sp. | reverse complement strand
TCCAGCCGCGAACTCGCACAGGCCTGGCTCGACCGCATTGCCGCGCTCAACCCCGCCCTCAACGCCTTCATCACCGTCGATCCGGAGAAGACGCTGGCGGAGGCCACCGCCGCCGATGCCCTCATCGCCGCCGGCAAGGCCGGGCCGCTGACCGGCGTGCCCATCGCCCACAAGGACATCTTCTGCACCGACGGCTGGCTCACCACCTGCGGCTCGAAGATGCTGTCCAACTTCGTCGCCCCCTACGATGCCCACGTCATCCAGCGCTTCAAGGCCGCCGGTCTGCCGAGCCTGGGCAAGACCAACATGGACGAATTCGCCATGGGCTCGTCCAACGAAACGTCATATTTCGGCGCCGTGAAGAACCCGTGGGATCCCACCCGCGTGCCGGGCGGATCGTCGGGCGGCGCCGCGGCCTGCGTCGCCGCGCGCATGGCGCCCGCGGCCACCGGCACCGACACCGGCGGCTCGATCCGCCAGCCGGCCGCGTTCACCGGCATTACGGGCTTGAAGCCCACCTACGGCCTGGTGTCGCGTTACGGCATGATCGCCTTCGCCTCCAGCCTCGACCAGGCCGGGCCGATGGCGAAATCCGCCGAGGACTGCGCACTGCTGTTGAACGTCATGACCGGCTTCGATCCCAACGATTCGACCAGCCTCGAACGCGACAAGGAGGATTACGCGCGCGATCTCGACCAGCCGCTCGCCGGCCTGCGCGTGGGACTGCCGAAGGAGTTCTTCGCCGAGGGTCTGAACAGCGAAGTCGCCGCTGCGGTGGACGCCGCCGTCGCCGAACTGAAAAAGCTCGGCGCCACCCCGGTCGAGATTTCGCTCGCCAACTCGCAGCTCGCGATCCCCGTCTATTACGTGCTGGCGCCGGCCGAGGCGTCCAGCAACCTGTCGCGCTTCGACGGCGTGCGCTACGGCCACCGCGCGCCCGAGTACACCGATCTCAACGACATGTACGCCAAGACCCGCGCGCAGGGCTTCGGCGCGGAAGTAAAGCGCCGTATCCTGATCGGCACCTACGTGCTGAGCCACGGCTACTACGACGCCTATTACCTGCAGGCGCAGAAAATCCGCCGCCTCATCGCCGACGACTTCGCCGAGGCATTCAAGGCCTGCGACGTCATCCTCGGCCCCACCGCGCCCGGCACCGCCTTCAAGCTGGGCGAAAAATCCGACGATCCAGTCGAGATGTACCTCAACGACCTCTACACCATCCCCGCCAACCTCGCCGGCCTGCCCGGCATGAGCCTGCCGTGCGGCTTCGACGGGCAGGGGCTGCCGATCGGCCTGCAACTGGTCGGCAATTATTTCTCCGAGGCAAAGATGTTGAACGTCGCCCACCAGTACCAGCGCGCGACCGACTGGCACGCGCGTCGTCCGGAGGGCCTGCTATGAAGGGGAGCCACGATAACTGGGAAGTGGTCATCGGGCTGGAAATCCACACCCAGCTCGCCACGAAGTCGAAAATCTTCTCCGGCAGCAGCACCGCGTTCGGCGCTGCGCCCAACACGCAGGCCTCCGCGGTCGACATCGCGCTGCCCGGCGTGCTGCCGGTGTTGAACCGCGGCGCGGTGGAATGCGCGATCAAGTTCGGGCTGGCCATCGGCGCGACGCTCAACCGCGTCAACGTGTTCGACCGCAAGAACTACTTCTATCCCGACCTGCCCAAGGGCTACCAGATCAGCCAGCTGGCGAAGCCCATCGTCGAGGGCGGTGCGCTGACCATCGTCGTCGACGGGGAAGAGAGGACGATCCATCTCACCCGCGCCCACATGGAAGAAGACGCCGGCAAGTCGCTGCACGAGGACTTCCACGGCATGACCGGCATCGATCTCAACCGCGCGGGCACGCCGCTGCTGGAGATCGTCTCCGAGCCGGAGATGCGTTCCAGTGCCGAGGCGGTCGCCTACGCGCGCGCGCTGCACACGCTGGTGACGTGGATCGGCATCTGCGACGGCAACATGCAGGAAGGCAGCTTCCGCGTGGATGCCAACGTCTCGGTGCGTCCGGTCGGGCAAAAGGAATTCGGCACCCGCCGCGAGATCAAGAACCTTAACTCCTTCCGCTTCCTGCAGCAGGCCATTGACTATGAAGTCCGCTGGCAGATCGAGCGGATCGAGGACGGCCACAAGATTCACCAGGCCACCGTGCTGTTCGACCCCGACACCGGCGAAACCCGCATGATGCGCAGCAAGGAAGAGGCGCACGACTACCGCTACTTCCCCGACCCCGACCTGTTGCCGGTGAAGCTCACCGAGGACTGGATCGAGGCCGTGCGCGCGGAACTGCCCGAGCTGCCGGCAGCGATGCAGGCGCGCTTCCAGAACGACTACGGCGTGTCGGCCTACGATGCCGCGGTGCTGACCGGGTCGCGCGCGCTCGCCGATTATTTCGAGGCGGCGGCGAAGGCCTGCGGGCAGGGCAAGCTCGCCGCCAACTGGGTGATGGGCGAACTCTCGGCCGCACTCAACAAGGCCGAGCTCGACATCGCGCAAAGCCCGGTGTCCGCCGCGCAACTCGGCGCGCTGGTTTCACGCATCCAGGACGGCACGCTCTCCGGCAAGCTCGCCAAGCAGGTATTCGAAGGACTGTGGGAAGGCGCCGGCGAGGTCGACGCCATCATCGAGGCGCGCGGCCTGAAGCAGATGTCGGATTCCGGCGAACTGGAGAAGATCGTCGACGACGTGCTCGCCGCGAACCAGAAATCGGTCGAGGAATTCCGCGCCGGCAAGGGAAAAGCCTTCAACGCCCTGGTCGGCCAGGTGATGAAGGCCAGCAAAGGCAAGGCCAACCCGGCGCAGGTCAACGACCTGCTGAAAGCGAAACTGCAGTAATGAAACGGGGCGCCCAAGGCGCCCCGCAGTGTGCATGCCCGGCGCGTCGCCGGCTTACGGCCTGGCGGTCAGCTCGCGGAAACGCAGCTTGTCGGCCTCGTACTTCTCGCGCACCGTACCCATCGCTTGCTCGTTCTTTTGGATGGTGCGCTTCAATTCCGCGTGTTCCTTCTCGGCCTGCGCCAGTTCGTCGCGCAGGTTGGGCGAAATCGGCCGCTCCGCCTTCTCGATCCGCGCCACGCGCTCACGCAGTTCGGCAAGATTCGCATCGACTGCCTGTTTGCGGGTTTCGGCACTCTTGATCGCCAGCTTGTGGTGCTCCAGCGCGCGGTCGCGTGCGAGGTCGATTTCCGCCTCCGTCGTGTAGGTCTGCGTCAGCGCACGGTCGCGCTGCGCCTGTTTCTGCTGCTCTTCCTGCACGCGCTTCGCCTCGGCCTGGCGCTCCGCCTCGGCACGGCGCTCGGCTTCCGACTGCGTGCGCCGAACCACCTGCCCCTGCTTGTTGAGTTCCGCACCGCCGCTCTGGTTGTAGGTCGCAGGCGGCGTGTCGCTGTAATGCACGCGGCCATTGCCGTCGACCCAGCGATACAGCGCCGCGTGCGCCGCGCCCGCCCACAGCAGGGCCACCGCCAGAACGCTAAACGCCGTATTTCTCGCGGTAGGCCGCCACGGCCTGCAATTCTGCTTGTCGACTTGCATCACGCTCCAAGAACTCCACCAAATTGTCCAGGGTAACCACCGCCACCACCGGAATGCCATACTGCTCCCGCACTTCCTGCACGGCCGACTGCGCCCCCGTGCCGCGCTCCATCCGGTCCAGCGCGATCACCACGCCCGCCGGCTCGGCGCCCGCGCCACGGATCAGCTCCACCGACTCCCGCACCGAGGTGCCCGCCGAGATCACGTCGTCGACGATCAGCACGCGGCCCTTCAACGCGGCGCCGACCACTGTGCCGCCTTCGCCATGGTCCTTCGCCTCCTTGCGGTTGAACGCAAACGGCACGTTGCGGCCCATGGCGGAAAGCGCGATCGCGATGCTCGCCGCCAGCGGAATACCCTTGTACGCCGGGCCGAACAACACGTCGAAGCCGATGCCAGAATCGACAATGGCTTTCGCGTAAAATTCGCCCAGCCTCTTGAGCTTGTCGCCGTCGTTGAACAGCCCCGCGTTGAAAAAATACGGAGACAGCCGCCCCGCCTTCGTCTTGAACTCGCCAAAACACAATACGTTCGACGCGACGGCAAACTCCACGAACTCGGCCTTGTAATCGGACATTTCCTGACTTTTCTTGAATGAATAACTGATGCGAATTATATCGGCCAACCTTAACGGTATCCGTTCTGCCGCCACCAAGGGCTTTTTCGACTGGCTGCCCACCCAGAACGCCGACGTCGTCTGCGTGCAGGAGCTCAAGGCGCAGGCCGCCGACCTCAAGCCAGAATTCATCCAGTGCGACGGCCTCACCGGCGCCTTTCACTACGCCGAGAAGAAAGGCTACAGCGGCGTCGGCGTCTACACCCGCACGGCGCCGCAGAAAATCATCGAAGGACTCGGCGTGCCCGAGTTCGATCTTGAAGGCCGCTACATCGAGGCCGACTACGGAAATCTGGCGGTCATCTCGCTCTACCAGCCTTCCGGCTCCTCCAGCCCCGAACGGCAAGAGGCCAAGTTCCGCTTCATGGACGCCTTCTTCCCCCACCTCGAAGCGTTGGTCAAGTCCGGCCGCGAGATCGTCGTCTGCGGCGACTGGAACATCGCCCACCGCGAAATCGACCTCAAAAACTGGAAATCCAACCAGAAGAACTCCGGCTTCCTGCCCGAGGAACGCGCCTGGATGACCCGCCTGTTCGACGAACTCGGCTGGGTCGACGTCTACCGCAGCCTCTATCCGGAACACACCGGCGAGGCCTACACCTGGTGGAGCAACCGCGGCCAGGCCTGGGCGAAGAACGTCGGCTGGCGCATCGACTACCAGATCGCCACCCCCGGCATCGCCGCCAAGGCAACCGCCGCCAGCGTCTACAAGGACCAGCGCTTTTCCGACCACGCGCCGTTGATCGTCGATTACGACTACACTCCGTAGCCATGCCGCTCTCCTGGAACGAGATCAAGTCCCGCGCCCTCGCCTTCTCCCGCGAGTGGTCCGACGCCTCCGACGAGGCCAGCGAGGCCAAGCCGTTCTGGATCGCCTTCTTCGAAATCTTCGGTATCACCAACAAGCGCGTCGCCACCTTCGAGCATGCGGTCAAGAAATTCGGCGGCGACCAGGGCTACGTCGACCTGTTCTGGCCCGGCGTATTGCTGGTCGAACAGAAATCGCGCGGCAGGAATCTCGACCGCGCCTTTA
>JANJWS010000100.1 GCA_024709425.1 Thiobacillus sp. | reverse complement strand
CGCGAGCCGCGTGCTGGAAAGCCAACTGATCGAACGCCTTGGCCGCCAGTTCAAGACACGCGACGAAGGGCCGGCTTCCGCCTTCCACGCCGAACTGCTGGAGCGCCTGACGCGGCAGACGAAGATCGCCGACAGCGCGCTCGTCGAGCTGGCGCACGCGCGCGGCATGGCGATGCGCGATGCGCTGGTCGGGCTGGGCCTCGACCGCGCGCGCGTCAGCCTCGCCGCGCCGGTGGAGACTTCGGTGAAGGATGCGCTGGTCCCGTGCAAGCTCAACCTGGGTGTGACCGGGCGCGGCGCGCCTGCGGCGGAGCCCTCCGCGCCGGTTCCGGCAACACCCTAGAAAAACCATCCTTCATTGAGAGAGTCCATGACGTTTCGCCGTTTTCGCATCCTGCTGCTGCTGGGTGTTTTCGCCGCCGCACTCAGCCTCACCTGGCTGGAGCAATGGATGGTGCGGGCGTGGCAGGGGCCGCTCGACGTCCAGGTCATCCCGATCAACGCCGATGGCTCGGCCGCGGCGGTGGCGGCAATTGCCGCGCTCGACGCGCGCGACTTCGACGACATCAACGCCTTCCTCGAACGCGAGATCGCGGGCTACGGCGTTCGCGTGACGCCAGCGGCAAGCTTCGCCCCGAAGCCGGAACACGGTGTCCTGCCGCCCGCGCCGCCGCAAGGCGGCAACGTGTTGCAGATCATGCTGTGGAGCCTGAAGCTGCGGTGGTGGGTCTACCGCCAGTCGGATGGCTGGCTGCCGCAGCTCGGCACGATCAAGCTCTTTCTGCTGTACCACGCACCGCAGGAGCCTGGCGTGGCGCTGCCGCATTCGCTCGGCCTACAAAAAGGTCTGATCGGCGTGGTGCATGTGTTCGCCGATCCGAAGCAGGCGCAACAGAACCGCATCGTCGTCGCGCACGAACTGCTGCACACCCTGGGCGCGAGCGACAAGTACAGCCCTGATGGCTACCCGATCTATCCGCACGGCTACGCCGAGCCGGACCTGCCGCAGCACACCCCGCGCCATGCCGCCGAGATCATGGCTGGGCGCCTCGTCGCCGCCAACGGTGAGGCGGTGATGCCGGAAAGCCTGGAACGATGCGTGATTGGCGCGCAGACCGCGCACGAGATCAATCTCGACGCGGGCTTCCGCAACCGCTTCGGAGGCGACTAAACCTTCGGCCGCTGCGCGGACTTCGGACGGAACGCGTCGATCGTGCCGGGGAGCGTTTCCAGGTAGGGGCCGCCGATCAGGTCGACGCAGTAGGGCACGGCGGCGAAGATGCCGTCGAGCGTTTCCTTGATCGCCTTGGGCTGGCCGGGCAGGTTGAGGATGAGGCTCGAGCCGCGCGTGACGCCGAGCTGGCGCGACAGGATCGCGGTTGGCACGTATTTCAGCGATACCGCGCGCATCGCCTCGCCGAAGCCGGGCAGCACCTTGTGCGCCACCGCGAGCGTCGCTTCCGGGGTGACGTCGCGCGGCGCCGGGCCGGTGCCGCCGGTGGTGAGAATCAGCGCGCAGTGCTCAGTGTCGGCCAGTTCGATCAGCGTGGTCTCGATCGTCGCCTGTTCATCGGGAATCAGGCGGGTGATGAATTCGGCAGGGTTGGCGAGGGTCTCGCCGAGCCAGGCCTGCAATGCGGGCAGTCCCTTGTCTTCGTAAACGCCGGTGCTGGCGCGGTCGCTGATGGAGACAAGGCCGATGCGAACGGAATCTTGGGACATGTGGTCGTAAAAGAGGATTGAACGAAACCCGGAATTTAGCAGAATCGGGGTGAACGAAAGAAGGAGACCACGATGCGCGGAATTACGATGCTGCTCGCCCTGTGCGGGCTATGGGCGGGTGCGGTGCTTGCCGATCCCCCCGCGGATTATCCTTTTGTCGATTTCGATAGCGGGCTCAGGACCGCCCGCGCGAGCGGCAAGCCGGTGTTTCTCTATTTCGGGCGCTATGGCTGCGCCTGGTGCGACCATACCAACCGGAAGACCTTTTCCGATCCCGCGCTGAAGACACTCTACAGCGCGAACTACGTGCTGGTTTACGTCGATGCTGAATCGGGGCGCCGACTCACGCTGCCATCAGGCGAGCGCATCACCGAGGCGGAACTCGGCACGCGCCTGCAGGCTTTCGCCACGCCGCTGTTCGTGTATCTGACGCCGCAGGGCGACAAGATCATGCAGATTCCCGGCTTCAAGACGGTGCAGGATTTCCGTGATTACGACCGCTATGTGCGGGGTGGCCACTATCGCGACAAGACCCTGCTCGAATTCCTCGGCGGCAAGTCGTGAAGGCGGCGGCGCTGCTGCTGGCGCTCGTCGCCTTGCCGGCGCACGCGGCGTGGCAATGGGACGATGCGCTCACGGTCAACCGCGCGGTCGGCGCCGCGATCTTCCCGCATCTGGAATCGGCCAACCGTCGGGGCGTGGCTGTATCCGCCGGCAGCGTGGCCGTGGTCTGGGAGGACAACCGCGGCGGCACGCCGCAGTGCCAGCTCGCCATCAAGCCGGCCGGTGCCGCCGCGTTCGGGCCGGAGACGCGCCTCAGCCGCGGCGAATGCTATGAGCCCGTGGTGCAGGCACTGGACGACGGCCGTTTCGTCGCGGCCTGGGAAGAGGAGGGGCGCATCCGGGCGCAGGTCGTGCCCGGCGGCATGCCGCAGCAGCTGAGCCCCCGTTCGGGCGCCCAGGCGACCCTGGCGCGCGCCGGCAGCGCCCTGTACGCGGCCTGGGCGGAAGAAGCCGGACGTTTCCGCCGTATCGTCGTTGCGCGGCTGGAACTCGAGGAGAACGTACTGCGCGTGCAGTCGGCGCAACCGGTCGAGGCGTCCGTGCCGGTCGATGAACAGGGCTGGCCGGCGCTGGCCGCCACCGGCGATGGCCGGCTCGTCGTGGCGTGGGAAGACCGCCGCCATCGCCATACGGTACCACTGACCAGCCACAGCCGCGACGGTGGCAAGACCTTCAGTACCCCGACTCGGCTCGCCGACACCCGCAGTGGCAGTGTCGACGGTCTTGGCGCCGGGACCGGTGCGATGCGCCCGACGCTCGCGGCTTGCGGCGGGCGCGGGTTTGTCGCCGTCTGGCTCGACAAGCGCGACTTCCTTTCCGGTTACGACGTCTACGCCGCGTTCGACGAAGGCGAAGGCCGCTTCGGGCGCAACCTCAAGGTGCAGGACAGTTTCGGCGACAACATGGCACAGTGGCACGCGGTCGTCGCCGCCGACGTCCAGGGCCGTCTCGTCGCCCTATGGGACGACGCGCGCGACGGGACGCCGGACGTGTGGCTGGCCGAATGGGATGGCGCGGCGTTCGGCGAGAACTTCAGCTTCCCGGGCGGCAGCGGCGCGGGGGCGCAGTCCGATCCGGTCGCCACCTTCGACGCCGAAGGGGCGCTGCACATCGTGTGGCTCGACCGCGACGAACAGGGCGGCACGCGCGTCCGCTACCAGCGCGGCGTGCGGCGCTGACAGGTTGCGTCAGCGACCGCTGCACTGCATCGACGGTCCCAGTTTCATCCAGCGCATCAGCCAGTCCTTCGCGCGTTCGCGCGCATGGCGGGCGGCGATCTTTTCCTCCGGCGTCTGATCCGGGCGGAAGTCGAACGCACGCCGCGCCATCGGATAGACCTGGTATTCCACGGGCACGCCGCGTTCCCACAGGGCGTAGAACGCGCGGCCGCCGTTGATGCGGCGCAGCTCGAAGTCCTGCTCGCCGATGAGGTAGAGGATGGGCGTGGTGAGCTGCATCACTTCCGGCGCAACGCGGAACAATTGGTCCGGTTCCGGCGCATTCGGATCCTGCATGTGACCGTAGTAGCTGACGATGGCGGCGATGTCGCTGCCGCGGCGCGCGGCGAGGCGGATCGCGTAATACGGCCCGCGCGACAGCCCGACGATGCCGACCGGCTGGCGGCACGCATCCGGCCGCGATTTCAGGTAATCGAGTCCGGCTTCGACATCCAGTTCGGTGGCGGGGTCGTGTGCCGACGGCCAGCGCTCGATGAAGCGCCCGCTCTGCCAGTCCGGCGCGACCACCAGAAAGCCCTGTGCCGCGAGCTCACGGACGTGGGCACGTTCGTCGCCTTCATAGCCCCGCTTGGCGTGGATGAACAAAACCGGCGGGAAGGGTCCAGGGCCGGATGGCGTGGCCAATTCAGCAGGCACCTCGGTACCGTCGGCCGCGCGCAGCGTGACTTGGCTGATCTCCACGCCCGCGCCGCGTGCGGCCGTGGCAAGGACCGATGCTAAGATGATTCCCACGATGACGAGACGCTTCATCTCCTGCTCCTGTTTTGCATTGGATGTCCATTGTAGGCCTGCGATCGGGCGAGATCGAATCGTTCGGGGCGGCCGGGAGCGGACGTGCGTGCGTCTTGCAGGCTTGTGCGGCGGATGACTTCACGTATCGTCCGGCCACTGCTGGCAATCGGCATTTCCCTGGGCTTGCACGGTGGATTGTTCGCGCTGGTGCAGGTCGTGCCGCCAGGCGCCACGGGCGGCGGGAGTGTGATCGAGGCGCGCCTGATGCAGGTGCCACCATCGCCGCAGGCCGGGTCGCCAGTGGAGGCGCTCGAAGCGCTCACGCCAACGCCGGATGTGGCGGGCGCGTCGCTGCCGCCGGCCGAGACGAAGGCGGCCCTGCCGGTGGCGGCCGCCGCAAACCCGCCCCCGCCCCCGGGGCAGGCCGTGCCGGACATGGCGGCGCCATCTGATGGGGAGCCGGCGACCCGCGCAACGCCAGCACCCGAACTGGCGATATCCAGCGGGGCCGATCTGACCTACTACCGCTCGCGCGAACTCGATACACCACTGCGGGCGCTGCGCGAAGTCCTTCCCGAATATCCGGCCGAAGCCCACCGCCTGCGGCAGTCTGGCAAGGTGCGCCTGCAACTCAAGCTGGAAGCCGATGGACAGGTCAGCGATGTCGAGATCCTCGGTGCCGACCCACCCGGTGTATTCGACGAATCCGCGCGCACGGCCTTTCGCGTGGCGCGCTTCGCGCCGCCTCAAAAAGGTGGCCGTCCGGTGCGGGCGCTGGTGGTGATCGAGGTGGTGTACGACTGGGCGGGGCAGGCCGGTGGGCGGGGAGGGGCAAGCGGCGCGCGGTAGCTTGGGAGGGCCGGTACGCGCGGCCGTTTCACCGCCTCGCCTCTGCCCCCTGCGTGGGCTCGATGCGAAACACCCAGTCGCGATAGGTGGCCGCCTCGGCAAAGTGCAGGTAGGCAGCGGAGAAATTCGCGCGCTTGAGCGGTTCGCTGTCGGCGAGGCTGTAAACGGCGAGGATGCCGCCCTCGGGATCCTTCTGCAGGCCCCACTCCGCCTCGCCGGTCATGGGGTCGCGCCAGGCGCGGCGCAGGTGGCGTACGGTGTGCGGAAAGCGCGGATCCTGCAGCAGTTCGTCGATGCTGCGTGGCAGGCGGCGCGGGGTGTCCTGCGGCAGCGGCACTTGCCAGAACGACTGGATCGCGCGGCGGTACTGGTCCCCGGCGAACAGAAGTTCGCGTTCCTTCTCGCGTTGCGCGGCGGTGTGCCAGACGGTGCCCAGTGCGGCCATACCGACGCCGAGCGCGGCGATCACGAACAGGAGGCCGAGCAGGGTAAAGCCGGCGGCGCAACGCCTACCATTCCGCATAGGCGCTGCCGTCGAGTGCGGTGCCGTCGGCACCGCTGTGAAGGTCATAGATGCCGGTGGTATCGGCGTCGGGTGGCGGCACGATCTGCCAGCTGTCGCTGGTTTCGGTGATGGGGTCGGTCGGCAGGCGGCGCAGGTAGCGTTTCTCCACCAGCACCTCAAGGCTGGCGGGCCAGGCTCCGGTGTCGGCGTGGTACTGATCGATGGCATTGCGCACGGTGGCGAGATTCTCCCGCAGGACCGCCTCCTTCGAGCGTTCCACGTGCTGGAAATAACGCGGCACCGCCAGCGTGAGCAAGGTGGCGATGATGGCGAGCACCACGAGAAGTTCGATCAGGGTGAAGCCGCGTCCGGTTCTGTGCATCTCACCAATCCCGGTAGGGCACGCCATTGAGCCCGGTCTTGTCCGACAGCGAATACACGTCGTATACGTCATCGCCCGGCGCAGGGGCATCGGGCGGGCTGGCGTAACTGCGCAGGCCCCAGGTTTCGGCCGGTTTCAGGGTCGGGTCCGTGTTCATGGGATCACGCGGCAGGCGGCGCAGAAAATAGATCCTGGCGCCATCCGGCGTGCTGACGTCGGCCGTCCCGGCGGCGAGACGTTCGAGATCGGGCGGATAGCCCGTGGCATCTGCGGGCGATTCGATGCGCTTTTCCTGCACGGCCCGGTGATAGGCGTCGATCGCTTCGCGGATCTGCCGCAGCGCGGTGCGCAGCTCAGACTCCTTCTGCCGCTGGGCGGTGACTTCCAGAAGGGGAGCCGCCATCAGCGCGAGAACGCCGACGACGGCCACCGCGATCACCAGTTCGATCAGGGTGAACCCCCGTCGCTGGAAGCGTGGCGGGTGGTTCATGGGGTGGGCGTGTCCCCGGCGGGATCGGGCAGCGGCGCCGGCGGTGGCACGTTTGGCTCCGGGAAGTCGTTTTCTTCGACAGCGGGCGGCGGAGCCAGTGGGGGCGTGACAGTGGCCGGCGGGACCAAGGGTACGCGGCGCGGCGACGGTTGCACCGATCCGGTCGCACCAGGGAGCGCGCGCAGTTGCAGCGCCTGGTCCGACGCCGCGCTTTCGGTACCGCCGAAGAACTCGCCGTCGGCGAGTTCGGGGCGTTCGAGGCTGCGAATGATGCGCGGTGTGATCAGGAGCACGATCTCGGTCTTGCTGAGCTCGTCGCGCTGAGTGGAGAACAGGCGTCCGAGCAGCGGGATGTCGCCGAACAAGGGCACCTTGCTCGCACCGGCGCGGTCTTCATCCGAAATCAACCCCGCGAGCACCTGGGTCTCGCCATCCTTCAGGCGCAGCACGGTGTTCGCATTGCGGCTGCCAAGCTGGTAGGTGAGCGTGCCGGTGGCGCTTTTGATCTGCTGCACGATGTTGGATACTTCCAGTCCCACGCGGATGCCGACGTCGCCTTCGAGGTGCACCTGCGGTTCGACATCGACCTTGATGCCGACATCGAGGTAGGACACCGACTCCGAGGTCACGCCGGTCGAGGTGACGTTGGAGGTGATCACCGGCACCTTGTCGCCGATGTGGATCTTGGCCTTCTCGCGATTCTTCACGCGGATGCGCGGATTGGCCAGCAGATTGACGTCGCTGTCCTCCTTCTTCAGGTTGATTTGCGGGTTGTTCATCGCGATATCGGCGCCGGTGATGTGGCGCAGCTTGTCCACTGTCAGCGGCAGCGGCGACAGTGTGGTGTTGGTGGTGACCACCGGCGCGCCCACAGTCGACGAGGTCGCGGTTTCGGTGGTGATGGTGTTGAGCAGCGAAAACTGGTTGGGGTACTGCACGCCCAGATCGAGCAGCCGCCCGCGCTTGATTTCGAGCACCTCGACTTCGAGCATGACTTCCGGCTCGGCCAGATCCTGTACCGCCACGATCTTCTCTGCCAGACGGATGGCCTCGGGCGTGTCGCGCATCACCAGCAGGTTCAGCCGCTCGTCTACGTACAGGTCCTTGGCCTTGATCAGGGTGCGCAGCATCGCCATGGTGGCCTTGGGATCAGCGTTGCCCAGATAGAAACTTTTCACCAGCAGTTCCTGATACGCCTTGTGCTTTGGCGGCTGGTCGGGGTAGATCAGCAGCGTATTGGCGTTGACCACCTTCTTTGCCAACTGGCCGGTCATCAGCAGCATGTCGACCGCGTCGGCGATCGCCGTGTTGCGCGCGAACAGCGTGGTCTTGACGTCCAGCCGAACGTCCTTATCGAACACGAAATTGATACCCGATTGCCGCGCGATCATATCGAACACATTGCGCAGCGGCGCATCGCGGAATTCAAGCGTGATCGGCTTGCGGGTGGCCGCGCCGAGTTCGCGCGGACTGAGTTCGTCGGGCGTGCGCAATGCCTGGATCTGCCGCAGCAGTGCCTGCGCGCCGGCATGGCCGGACGCCTGCGCCAGAATCAGGTGCGCCGCCTGCGCCGCCTCGTCGAGGCGGCCTGCCGACAGTGCCTGGTTTGCTGCCTGGAGCGTCTGCTGATGCTGGCGCATGGTCGCGAGATTGGCGAGCTGGGTATGCGCGCGCGGATTCTCGGGATGCAGCACCAGCACTTTCTGCAGCAGGGCTTCGGCGGCATCGAAGCGCGCCGCGTCCAGTTCCTGTTGCGCCTGGAGCAGGAGGCCGCCGGTCAGGCGCTCGCGCTGGGTCTGGTAGTAGGCCTTGAGTTCGATGTTGCCGGGCTCCTCGGCAAGTCCGGTGCGCAGACGCGCGATGCCGGCCTCGGCCTGGCCGGCGGCGAGCAGCGCGCGCCCCTCCTTGAGACCGCTGCTGGCACAGCCGGCCAGACTCAGGGCAAGCAGCGCGGCAATCGATAGGGAATGGCGAAAGGACTGCAACTCAATCTCCTGTGCGCAGGCTGCGCGTCTGGTTCAGCGGTAGGTAAGTGAAATTCAGGATGCCGTCGACCACCGGTTCCAGCCGCCACACACCGTCGAGCACCTGGCCGGCGCGCACGCTCACCGGCACCGTGCCACGGGCCAGGTACCAGGTGGTGTGGCCAGCCTCCTGCCAGCGTCCCATGTAGCTGAACGGCAGTGCCGGCGCCTGCGGGGGCGGCGGTGGCACATAAGGGGGCGGGGGCGGCGAGGGCGGCGGCACGAACCAGGTCTGTTCGGGAAACAGGTTGGCACGGGAAAGCGCCAGCCGCGGCGCCGCTGCCTGCGGGCTGGCCGGCACGATGACGGGCCGGTCGGTGGCGCGCGGGCGCGCACGCGCCACGGGTTCGGCTAGCTCGAGTCCGGCATCGCCTGCTTCGGTGGCCGGTTCGTTGAGCGTCAGCCAGATCGACCACGCCACTGCGCCGGCCAGTACGGCGAACAGAACCCGGCGCCGCTGTGTTTCGCTCATGGCGTCGCCTCCATGAACAGGCTCAGGCGCAACTCGGCCTGCAGCTCGCCGGATTCGATGCGATCACGCTTCAGCTTCAGCTCGTCCAGCGTCAGGTTGGGTTGGCGCTCCAGCGCCGCCGCGATGAAAGCATGCAGCGCCGGGTAGGGCGTCTCGACCGACAGCACCAGTTGCCAGCGTTG